>CAISPG010000001.1 GCA_903887325.1 uncultured Burkholderiales bacterium
CACCTTCAGCGGGCGCGGGCCGCAGGTGTTTGTGCTCGACGGCGTGCCTGCCAAGGGCAGAAGCGTGGAGCAACTGGAAACCGCGTTGCGCGAACAAATCGCCGAGATTGCGCGCGACGGCGTGAACGAGTCCGAAATGAAGCGGGTGCGGGCTCAGTGGCTGGCGTCAACCATTTACCAGCGCGATTCGCTGTTCAACCAGGCGCGTGAATTGGGCACTTACTGGGTGGAAGGCTTGCCTCTGGACAGCCCTGACCGGCTGGTTGAAGCGCTGGTGGCTGTCACACCGCAACAAGTGCAAGCAGTGGCGCAAAAATACTTTGTAGATGATCAACTGACAGTAGCCAATTTGCTGCCGCAGGCCGGTCCCAGACCTGCCATGCGCAAACCCATACCCGGTGCCAGACACACGGAAGGTACACGATGAAAAAATATGTGTTGGCATGGCTGTCATGCCTGTTGCTGTCTCCGGCCATGGCCGGCATACCTATTCAATTCTGGATGCTGGATAACGGCGCCAGGGTCTATTTGATGGAAGTCCCCAATCTGCCCATGGTGGATTTTCAGCTCGAGTTTGATGCCGGTTCGCGGCGCGACGGCAAGGGCAACAGCGGGCTGGCGCAGGCCACCGCCATGATGATGAGCAAAGGAATTCAGGCGCAAGGCAATCTGGCGGCGCTGGACGAAAACCAGTTGGGCGAAGCCTGGGCCGACCTGGGTGCCATCGTCGGCGCCAACGCAAGCCTGGATCGCATGAGCCTGAGTTTGCGCAGCCTGACGCGCCCGGAGTTGCTGGACGCTGCCATTGAACTGGCGGCTCGCCAACTGGCGTTTCCTGCCTTCCCTGGCGACATCTGGCAAACCGAGCGCGAGCGTTGGATTGCCAGCCTGCAGGAATCAGAGACCAAGCCTTCTGTGTTGGCCAGCAGAGCCTTTTCTCAAGCGGTTTACGCCGGTCATCCCTATGGCGCGGAAACCAGCGCAGAGAGTTTGCGCAATATTGATACAGAGATGATGGCTGATTTCCATGCCCGTCACTTTGTGCCTTGCCGCGCCCGCATCAGCATCGTCGGCGCCATAGGACGTGAACAGGCCAACGACATGGTCGAACAATTGCTGGCCTCACTGCCTTCGGGCAGCAGTTGCGAGCTGTTACCGCTGGTTGAAGAGGTCAAGCCGCTGGAGCAAGCCAGGCGCGTGGACATAGCGTTTGAATCCGCCCAGGCACATGTCTTCATCGGCCAGCCCGGCATAGCCCGTCAGCACCCGGATTACCTGCCATTGATCGTGGGCAACTATGTGCTTGGCGGCGGCGGTTTTGTCTCCCGGCTGACCGAGCAAGTGCGTGAAAAACGCGGCCTGAGTTACAGCGTCTACAGTTATTTTTCGCCGGGTCAGCACGCCGGTGCATTCACTGTCGGTTTGCAAACCCGGCCTGATCAGGCTGAGCAGGCCATAGAAGTGGCGACCAAAGTGGTGAGAGAGTTTGTGCAAAACGGCCCGACCGAGCAAGAGGTGCAAGCGGCAAAGAACTTTCTCATCGGCGGCTTTGCACTGCGTCTGGACAGCAACCGCAAACTGATGGACAACTTGAGCAATATCGCCTGGTTTGATTTGCCGCTGGACTACTTGGATCATTGGACCGATCTGGTCGACAAAATCACCGTCGCCGACATACAGCAGGCATTTGCCCGCAATCTGCAACCCGGGCGCATGGTCACGGTGGTGCTCGGCCCGGCGCCATGAAACCCGGCGGCGAAGTTCGCATCATCGGCGGACAGTGGAAGCGCAGCAAGCTGCCGGTGGCCAATTTACCCGGCTTGCGCCCCACGCCGGACCGCGTGCGCGAAACCTTGTTCAACTGGTTGGGGCAGGACATGAGCGGCTGGCATTGCGCCGACCCGTTTGCCGGCACCGGGGCGCTGGGATTTGAGGCGGCGTCGCGTGGCACGGCCTCTGTGTTGCTCGGTGAGAGCAGCAGTCTTTGCATAGAAGTCATGCAAAAAAATGCCGAACGTTTGAAAGCCACAGGCATACGCTTGCAGCGTGGTGACGGTTTATCTATGTTGTGCCAGCAAGCGC
Source organism: uncultured Burkholderiales bacterium (assembly GCA_903887325.1). Lineage (GTDB taxonomy): Bacteria > Pseudomonadota > Gammaproteobacteria > Burkholderiales > Burkholderiaceae_C > Limnohabitans. Next base: position 2,083 of record CAISPG010000001.1, read on the forward strand.
CAAACAGTCTGGATCTGGTGTTTCTGGATCCGCCTTACGATTTCCCGCATTACGACAGCGCGCTGCAATCGGCACGCGCTTGTTTGAAACCCGGCGGTTTTGTGTATCTGGAATCCGCCAAAGCCTGGCCTGCGGACGCGCTGCTGGTTGCAGGTTGGCATTTGCACCGGCACTTGAAGGCCGGCGCGGTTCATGCCCATTTGTTACAACCGGCGGCATAATCCGGCGCATCAGTACCCACAAGGACTCTTATGTCTCAGCCAGTGATTGCTTTGTACCCGGGCACGTTTGATCCTATTACCCTGGGGCACGAAGACATTGTGCGCCGCGCCGCGCGTATGTTTGACGTGGTGGTGATCGCCGTGGCCCGCGCCCATCACAAAAAAACCATGTTTGATCTGGAGCAGCGACTGGAGATGACGCGCCAGGCGTTGGCCGATTGCCCGAACGTGCGCGTGGAAACTTTTGACGGGCTGGTGATTGAGTTCGCCAAAATACTGCAAGCCAAAACCATGGTGCGCGGCATCCGCTCTATGACCGACTTCGACTACGAGTTTCAACTCGCCGGCATGAACCGCAAACTGGCTCCTGCCATAGACACGGTTTTTCTCAACACCCTGGACGTACACCAGTGCATCTCCAGCACCCTGGTGCGGGAAATTTCGCAACTCGGCGGCGATGTGGCTCAGTTTGTTTCACCCAGCGTGCACCGTTTCATGCAAGCCCACCGCAAAGCCTGAGGTCAAATCGTGGCTTTGATGATCACCGACGAATGCATCAACTGCGATGTGTGCGAACCAGAATGCCCGAATGCAGCCATTTACATGGGCCCGTTGATTTATGAAATCGACCCGGCCAAATGCACGGAATGCGTAGGCCACCATGACGAACCTCAGTGCGTGCAAGTGTGCCCGGTGGCGTGTATTCCTCTGAACCCACAGCATGTCGAGAGCAGCGACACGCTGTGGGCCAAATACCGCAGATTGCAGGCCGAGGCTGGACGCGTGTTGTAGGCCCCGACTTATTCTTCTGCCGCTTTTGCGCGCTTGGATTTTTTGCTGCCTGACTTTTTACCTTTCTTTTTCTTGACCGGTTTGTCTGTCGTGGCGTCGTCTGTTTGTGCTTTGAAGCTGACAGGTTTGCCGGTCTTGCCGGACAGGGGTTTGCTGTCCGGGCAGGGCTTTAGCACACCGTCTTGCTCGCATTGAAGCTGCGACGCTTGCTTCTTTTCTTTGGCAGACGCGGTTTGCGCCAGGCTCAGGCCTAGGCTCAGGCTAAGAAGAAGCAGGCCCAGGGCCCGTGTCAGAGGGTTTGGATTTTTCATGCAGATCGCCTTCCTTGGAGGGAGTGGCCGCCGCCGGTCTTGGCGGTTTGGGCCTGGGCGGTTTGCTGGTGTGTACCAGTTGCGTGGCTTTCACCATGTCACCGCTCACCATCAAGGCTACGGCTTTAAGGCTTCTGTCTATGCAAGTGTCAATCACTGTTTTTTGATCTGGCGCTGGCTTTTTCAATACCCAATGCAGCACTTCAGATTTGACGCCGGGGTGGCCTATGCCTAAACGCAAGCGCCAATAAGCGTCGGTACCCAGTTGGGCATGGATATCCCGCAATCCGTTATGACCCGCGTGGCTGCCGCCGAGTTTCATCTTGGCTTCACCGGGAACCACGTCAAGCTCGTCGTGCACCACCAGTATTTCTTCGGCTTGGATTTTGAAAAATTTGGCCAATGCCGACACAGATTTACCCGATAAGTTCATGAAGGTGGCAGGTTTTAACAGCCAAATGGTCTGGCCTTCAAACTGGGTGCGCACCGCCCAGCCGTGGTAATTTTTTTCGGGCTGCAAGCTGACTTTGAGTTGCGCCGCCAATTGGTCTATCCACCAGAACCCGGCGTTGTGGCGGGTGTACTCGTATTCAGCGCCCGGGTTGCCCAAGCCTACAAACAGTTTGATCATGGGGATGGATTATCAGGCGCAAAAAAACCCGCCGCAGCGGGTTTTTTCAAGCAGCAAAAGTGAATTACTTCTTGCCTTTGCCCTTGGCGGGTGCGGCTGCAGGTGCAGCGGCTTCCGGAGCGACTTCTTCGGCCACAGACACGACGCTGACCAGCACCGGGTTGTTTTTGCCATGAACGACAGCTTTCACGCCTTTTGGCAAAGCAACGTCGTTGACATGCAAAGAAGTGCCTTTTTTCAAGCCGCTCAAATCGATGGCGATGAACTCGGGCAAATCGGACGGTAAACAGGCGATTTCGAGTTCAGTCATGACCGGGTTGACCAAACAGGCATCGGCTTTGACGGCAGGTGAATTTTCCTGGCCGCTGTAGTGCAAAGGCACTTTCATGTGCAGCATGGTGTCGGCTTCGACACGCTGGAAATCGATGTGCAGCACCAGTTGCTTGAACGGGTGGTATTGCACGTCACGCAGCAGCACTTTGGAAGTTTGACCTGCCAGTTCCATTTCCAAAATGGTGGCGTGGAAAGCTTCTTTTTTCAGTGCATGCCACAAGGCGTTGTGGTCAAGTTCGATATTGACCGGTTGATGGGCTTTACCGCCATACACGATACCGGGCGTACGACCGGTGATACGCAGACGGCGGCTCGCACC
>CAISPG010000002.1 GCA_903887325.1 uncultured Burkholderiales bacterium
CGCGCATGATGTTGACGCTGAAACGGATCATCTCCCACGCCGGGATTTTGGTTTCGCCGTCGTGACCGCCCTGCTTGTCTGCATACGCCGGGTGCGGGCAGCGGGCATAAGGCAAGTCAAACACATGGTCCATCTCGGCAGTGGTCAGCGGTATCGGCGGCGGGTTGATCCACACATCGCGTGCGGTGCGGCCTTCGCCGTGCGATTGCACCAATGCGCGTGCGTTGCCGGGGTTGGTTTCCAAATGCAACACGCGGTTCGCATGCGCATACAACACCGGGTCGGATTTGATTTGCTCGTAAGACGGCAAGCGAATGACCGAACGCTCACGCGGCGGTACTTTCAATTTGCTTTTGCCTTGAAGTGCAGGGTTAGGCACAAACTTCAACGGCGAGGTGGTGAAACCGGGGCTTTGAGAAGTTGCGTTTGTTCCGGCAGCAGTCGCTGATGCAGCAGGCTTCATCAACAAAGCTTGACCGTCCTTGCCGAATTGCAAATTCGCCGCATCTGCCACGGCCTGCGCTTCGTCTTCACGCGCACAGGTTTCACCTTGTGCTTTGGCCTGGTCGCTGACCATCAAATACGGGTTGACATGCGCTTCGATGCGCCCGGGTGTGTCGACTTCTGTGGAATCAATCTCGAACCAATCTGTCGGCGCTTCGAGCACCAAAAAAGCCGTGCCGCGCACATCGGTGATTTGCGTGATCGGTTCTTTGGCAGCGATGCGGTGCGCCACTTCAACCAGCGCGCGTTCTGCGTTGCCATACAACAGCAAATCGGCTTTGGCATCTATCAAAATGGAACGGCGAACCTTGTCTTGCCAATAGTCGTAATGCGCAATGCGCCTCAGCGATGCTTCAATGCCGCCGATGATGATGGGCACCGCTGGATACGCTTCGCGGCATCGTTGGCTGTAGACCAACACGCTGCGGTCCGGGCGCTTGCCGCCCACACCGCCGGGCGTGTATGCGTCGTCGCTGCGGATTTTGCGGTCTGCGGTGTAGCGGTTGATCATCGAATCCATATTGCCGGCGGTCACGCCGTAAAACAGATTCGGTTGACCCAAGGCTTGAAATGCTTCGACGCTGTGCCACTCGGGCTGGGCAATGATGCCGACGCGAAAACCTTGGGCTTCGAGCATGCGACCGATGACCGCCATGCCAAAACTCGGGTGGTCTACATACGCGTCGCCAGTGACCAAAATGATGTCGCAACTGTCCCAGCCAAGTTGCGCCATTTCTGCGCGACTCATGGGTAAAAACGGTGCTGTGCCGAAACGTGCTGCCCAATACTTGCGGTAACTGGTCAGGGGTTTGGCGGCGCGATTAAAAAAGGAGACGTCTATAGGGGCGTTCATTAGCCCTCGATTCTAGGCGTTATGGTGTTTTCACCTGGATCGACTGAGCATTGCCGCATTTATCGCAATGACATTGCACTCAACAGGCTTTAGAAATGCCACTGGTATTTAAGTTCGTAGTACTGTCTTACCGGGGTCGGTGTTCAGCGCCGGTCTGTCTTTCCACGCGGTCAGATTGGGGCACCAGTATTCGCGGTCATACGCATCCAAACACGGGCGCTCGGTCACTTTGCCGCCAAACCATTGACCCCAGGTGAACATCAGGTGATGGTCTCGGCTTAATTCAAAGTTTTTCGCTAGCCCTAGAAACGCCGATTGTTCGATGCTGAGCTTGTCTGCTTCAGCGCCAGAGTCGTAACCGAATGAGAACAACCAACGCGAGTCCGGTTCGAGGTAATTCAGCACCCAGTGCTGGCGTGTGTTGGTGGCCTTGTAAAAATTGTTGATTTTGTGTGTGATGGCTTCGTCATAGGCAGAGGTAGCCGTGTCATTGACCGACAGCAAACCACGACCGGAACTGAGCGTGAAATTGCCCTGCTCGCGCTGCACATACATTTGCGTGACAAACGGATAGTCCAGTTTGAAATGCACGTCACGCGAAGCCATAAATATGCGTTGCACCATGTCGCGTTGTTCTTCGTCCCCGGCATGCGCTTGCGCAGTCAACACGACAAGAACGCACAGCAGGCTTTGACGCAAACAGCGCATGTCAACGCAACTTTCCTACTGGCGCCAAGGCACGCGACAAACTGGCTTCGCCCCTGCCGTAAATGGCGGGGTTGCAAGCAGGGTAGCAATTCAGCGTGTCGTAGCGCGCCGTGTCCAGCATGATGGACGCGGTCTGGCTGGCGTTGAGGTTGGGGAATTTGCTGCGCACTATGGCCACCATGCCGGCAACGCGCGGCGCGGCGTAAGAGGTGCCGACGTTGGAATTGGCCACCACCGTGGTGCCATCAACCACCAGACCACCTGTGACAAAGGGCACGGTGCCGCTGGCCAGCAGGTATCTGCTGTTAACAGATGCATCCGTACCTGCTTTATTGCTGTAGCTTGCCATGCCAACCGGTGTAGCTGCAGAACCAGCTTGGTCCACCGCACCGACGATCAGCAACCGGTTGTTGATGGCGCTTATGTCTGCCAAGGCCTTGTTGATAGGTTCCTGATCAGACGGCAGTTGGTCGTTTCCGGCGGCCTTGGTGATCACCGCATCGGTGTAATTGACTTGCCCTTTGTAAGCCGCATCCTGAAAACGGTTGGTGATCAGCAAAGCGATGGGTGCGTAGTCAACTCTGGCTTGAAGCAACTGTTTATCTGACCAGCCAGAGCTCTTTCCAGTTAATTTCGAAAGATCAGCTACATAACTGGCATTGACCACACCTAACTTGAGAGGTGTACCTTTGTAAGTCTCATTAGCCAAGTTGACGACAGAATGGAAAGATTGATCGACACCAATATTCAAACCATAAAGTGTGGCCCCCGGTGCATAGCGATAAGCCAGCAAGGTGGTGATGTCACCGTGTTGTTGGGTAATGAAGTCTTCAATCAGTACGTTCACACCCTTGCCGGTCCAGCCTAGGTTCCAAGCATCCACAACCTCTTGGGCCGGTTTGGCAAGACTGGGGCCTGCATTTGAAGTGCAATTGGTGCCCTTCAGAATAATTTCACAACCCGTCAGCGTTTGTCCCCAAAATTTAAGAGGATCGGCAGATTGCCAAGAGCCTGAGTCATATTGCTTGGCGTATCCCGGCCCCTTAGGGTCAGGCGTACCCCAGCTCAAGTCGTAGCCAGTTCCCCCGGTGATATTCGTATTGTTGGTGTCCTGATTATTTTTATTGCCATTCACCCCTTTAGCACTACCGTCGGCACCTCCGGCACCCCCGGCACTGCCGCTGGTACCCCCGCCCCCGCCACCTGCACAGGCCAGCAGCACAAGAAGCGGGGACAGCCGACAGGCAAGTTTTAACCAAGATTTCATGGATGAATAGGAATGAATTAACTCTTACAAATACTATCTCCATGTAAGTACTAATTCATTGCTTTTAGCGGCAGTCTGCACGGTTAAACACTGCTTAAACTGCTTGCATGCATAAACCTTTACAGCGTAAGACAGCTGTGCAGCCTGCGGTCAAGCTCAGGCCATTGCACGCGAATGACGAAAGCGCGTTCATGCAAGCCTTGCGCTACAGCCGCGAGCTGTTCAAGCCCTGGGTGCAAGTGCCTATGAGCCGCAAAGCGTTTCAAAAATACGTGCTGGAAATGAACACGGCAGATGACCGCGCATGGGCTGTCACACGCAGCGACACAGGCGCTTTGGCCGGTGTGGTGGAGTTACGCGATATTTTTTACGGCGACTTTAAAAACGCCTATCTGATTTACTACGCTTTCCAGCCCCATTTGCGGCAAGGCTTGATGCGCCAAGCCGTTGAACTCGCCATAGGTATTGCTTTCAAACGCTTGAAGTTGCATCGCCTGGAAGCCAACATACAGCCGGATAACCTGGCGTCTATCGCCTTAGTTCGGGCGTGCGGCTTCAGCAAAGAGGGCTTTAGCCCGCGTTTTCTTAAAAAGAACGGCCAATGGCGCGACCATGAGCGCTGGGCAATGCTTGCGGATTGAGCTAATAGGAGTGCTCTGAAAAAACTGAAATTTCCAAGGTAGGCTTGGGCTAAATACTTAGTTCAGACGCCGCGTTGCCTGACAGTTTCATACAAACATATCCCACTCGCCACCGAGACGTTCAAACTCTCCACACCGCCCGCCATGGGAATACGGACCAGCTGATCGCAGGTCTTGCGTGTTAACTGCCTGAGGCCGCTACCTTCCGCGCCCAATACCCAGGCGGTGGATATTTTCAAATCCACGTCGTAAAGCGTTTTCTCTGCGTCATCGCTGGTGCCGGTGATCCAGATATTGCGCTCTTTCAATTCGTTCAGCGTGCGTGCCAAATTAGTCACCATGAAATACGGCACGGTCTCGGCTGCGCCACTCGCCACCTTGGCCACGGTGGCGTTAATGCCCACGGCATGGTCTTTAGGCGCAATCACCGCATGCACGCCAGCGCCGTCTGCCACGCGCAAACATGCGCCCAGGTTGTGCGGGTCGGTGATGCCGTCCAGCACCAATATCAATGCCGGTTCGTCGTCTGGCAAAGCTTCCAGGCATTCGTCCAATGACCGGGCAATGTCTATCGCATGCACCCGCGCCACCACGCCTTGGTGGCCGTGGTTACCGGCCAGTTGCGCCAGTCGCATGCCGTCGGCCTCCACCAGTTTCACTTTGGCTTCTTTGGCGCGTTCTTGAAACTGGCGCATGCGTGCGTCCCTGCGGGTGGGGTCGAAAAACACCTCGATGACTGACGCAGGTGTGGTCTTCAGTCGCACACCGACCGCATGAAAACCGAACAACACTTTAGGGCTGGAGGCCATTCATTACTTTCCTGGCTTTACGCCACAAGGTCTGTCAAATGCCGCAACGGGTGCGCATGCACCGGCCACGCGCTTTGGAAAAAAGGCTGCACCATATCGGCTGTGATGTCTTCTATGCGCTCGGGCTGCCACTTGGGCGCATGGTCTTTGTCCACGGCCAGCGCACGTATGCCCTCTACCGTGTCGCTGTGCGCCGGGCCGCGCTGCAAATGCGCCGGGTGAAAACTGTGTCTCACCATGTCGCGTTCCATGCGCAATTCATCGGCAAGCCCCATGTGGCGGGCGCGGCGTATTTGCGCTAGCGTCACGGCCAGCATCAGCGGTGACCGCTTGCGCAGCGCTTGCAAAGCCGCTGCTGACAATTCGTCTGAGTGTTGCGCCAAGGCCGTGGCAATGGTTGGCACATCGGCTGAGGCAAACACGCTGTTCAAGCTGTCGTTCCACCAAGCCGGTGTATGCGCTTTCGCTGCGGCGGTGGCTGCGGTGTATGGTTGTGTCAGTTGATGCAAAGCATGTGTTTCGTTCTGCCAATCCATTTGCGGCAATGCGTCCCACAGCGCGGTCAAGTCGGCGCTGGGGCAAAGCACATCGGCCAGCCCGGCATACACCGCTTCTGCGCCGTTCAACATGTGCCCGGTCAGGCCCAAGTATTCGCCCAAAGCGCCTTGACAGCGGCTGAGGAAATAACCGCCGCCCACATCAGGAAACAAACCAATCATGGTCTCGGGCATGGCCATTTTGGTTTTATCGGTAGCTATACGCAGGCTGGCACCTTGCGCCAAACCCATGCCGCCGCCCATGACCACACCGTCCATGAACACCATGCATGGCTTGGTGTAGTTGTGTATCAAGTGGTTCAGCGCATATTCTTCGCTGAAAAAATCTTCCAATTGCGGGTCACCGGCCAGCGCGGCTTGGTGAAAAAACCGTATGTCGCCGCCCGCGCAAAACGCACCGAACGCGCCCTCGCGGCCCATGCCGCGCATGGCGACTGCTTTCACGCCGCCGTCTGCTAGCCAGGCCAGCAAGGCCTGCGTGATGTCGCGCACCATGGGCAAAGACAAGGCGTTCAATGCTTTGGCGCGGTTCAGTGTGATCAAACCTACATGGCCGCTGACCTGTGCAAGCACATCACCATCGTGCAGTTCAAAATGCGCTTTACCCATTGCGTTGCCTCCAACTTGCGTATTCATTTCCGGCCAAGGCCAGCAGCACCAAACTGCCGCCCATCAATACCGCCTCGGCAGGGGCTTCACCTGCGCCCCACCAGGCCCAACTGATGCCGAACAACACCTCGAGCAAAGCCAGCAAGGCCACTTCATGTGGCTTTAACACCTGCGAACTCCACACGGCCAGTGTGCAAGGCAGTGCCAATTGAAACACGCCCAGCATGGCCAGCCACTGCATGTCTTGCGCGTTGGCCTGAAACGGCATGGCCATTGGCGCGGTGAACACACACGACAGCACAGCACCTATCAAAATGGCCGGCAACATATTTGTTTGCGCGGCGTCTTGTTGACGGGTTTTCATGAGGTTCCATTGCACCGAACCGGCCACGGGCACACACACTGCCACCAGCATGCCTTTGAGATGTTGCCCGCCATCCAACTGAATTTGCGACACAAAAATATAGCCTATGCCCACAGCGGCCAAGGCAATCGCGCACCAGGTCTGGCGCGACAAAGCCTGTCCGCCCAAGACGCGGTGTAACAAGGCAGTGAGCAATGGCCCCAGCGACAAAGTGATCAGCACATTGGCCACCGTGGTCATGGTCAGTGCCAGCATGAAGGCGGTGAACATGACCGACCAACACACGCCCGACAACCACAGCGAGCGAGATTGAAACTGAGTGATGTGCCACACACTGCCGCGCGTGGCAAGCGTGAGGGCGATGACCAGACTGAGTGCGTTGAAAAAGCTGCGCCAGAACGTCACCTCAAAGCCCTGCGCCTGCGTGATCTGCCGCGACACAATGCCCGCGATAGACCAGAGCAAAGTGGCCAGCACCATCAGGCCCAAGGCTTGTGCGTGACTCAGCCTGATGTTCATGGCGAAGCGGCTCAGCCTTCGCGGCTGGCGCGTTTGCGCTCGTGCTCTTTCAAATGGCGTTTGCGCAGACGCACGCTCTTGGGCGTGATTTCGACCAACTCATCGTCTTCAATGAACTGCACGCCGTATTCCAAGGTGCATTGGATGGGCGGCGTGATTTTGATGGCGTCTTCTTTGCCGGAGACGCGGAAGTTGGTCAGCTGTTTGGTGCGTGTGGCGTTGACCACCAGGTCGTTGTCGCGGCTGTGTATGCCGACGATCATGCCTTCGTACACCGGGTCGTTAGGCTTGACAAACATGCGGCCACGGTCGTCCAGCTTGCCCAAGGCGTAAGTGAAAATTTCGCCTTCGTCCATGGAAATCAGCACGCCGTTTTTGCGTCCGCCGATTTCGCCTTTGTAAGGCTCGTAGCGATCAAAAATATTGGAAATCAAACCTGAGCCACGCGTCAAATTCAAAAACTCGGTGGTGAAACCAATCAAGCCGCGCGCCGGGATGCGGTATTCCAAACGCACACGGCCACGGCCATCGGATTCCATGTTCACCAAATCGCCTTTGCGCTCGCCCAGGGCTTGCATCACGCCGCCTTGGTGTTGCTCTTCAATATCAGCGGTCACCAACTCTATAGGTTCGCAACGCTCGCCATTGATTTCGCGGTAGACCACGCGCGGCTTGGACACAGCCAACTCGTAACCTTCGCGGCGCATGTTTTCCAACAAAATGGTCAAGTGCAATTCACCGCGACCCGAGACTTCAAAAATACCGTCTTCGTCGGTTTCTTTCACTTTCAAAGCCACGTTGTGTTGCAGTTCTTTTTGCAGGCGGTCCCAGATTTGGCGGCTGGTCACGTACTTGCCTTCACGACCTGCCAGCGGCGAGGTGTTGACGCAAAAATTCATGGTCAAGGTGGGTTCGTCCACTTTCAACATGGGCAGCGGTTTCGGGTTCAGCGGGTCGGTGATGGTCACACCAATGCCTATCTCGGCAATGCCGTTGATCAGCACAATGTCGCCTGGGCCGGCTTCGGTGGCTTGAATGCGATCCAAGCCTTGGAACTTCAACACCTGGTTGACACGGCCTTTGACCGGTGCGCCTTCTTCACCAGACATCACCACCACGTCCATGCCGGGTTTGATGGTGCCGGCGCTGATGCGGCCTACACCAATGCGGCCGACAAACGTTGAGAAGTCGAGTGCGGAGATCTGCAATTGCAAAGGCGCGGCGGGGTCGCCTTGTTGCGGCGGCACGTGTTTCAACACGGTTTCAAACAAGGCCGACATGTCCGGGCCCCATTGCTCGCCCTGCTCGCCTTCAATCAATGAAGACCAGCCGTTGATGCCGGAGGCGTAAACCACGGGGAAGTCGAGTTGTTCGTCGGTCGCGCCG
>CAISPG010000003.1 GCA_903887325.1 uncultured Burkholderiales bacterium
GCCCGCCAGTGCCAAAGCGTGCGCACAAGCCAAGCCTACTGCTCCAGCACCAATGACCACGGCTTGTACTTGAAGAGACATATTGACTGAGTTGTAAAGCTGTGCGTTTCTGACTCAAAAAAAAGCTTAGCGTGAGAAACACGCTAAGCCGTTATGAGATGGTGCGGCTGGCAGGAATCGAACCCACGACCCCTTGGTTCGTAGCCAAGTACTCTATCCAGCTGAGCTACAGCCGCACTGGTTCGCATCTTACCACGCTGTATGCGAACAACATATTGGTGGGCCCCCCGTGAGTCGAACACGGCACCAACGGATTATGAGTCCGCTGCTCTAACCAAGCATGAGCTAGGGGCCCGAAACGGTCATTTTACGCATGCCTCACCGCAATCATGCGAAGATACATTTTTTGATTGAAAGAGCAAACCCATGACCATCTCCATGTACCAGGCCAGTGTGCCGCGCATCGTCAATATGTTGACCAACCTCGACCATCTGCTGAGCAAAGCGCATACCCATGTTGAAAGCAAAAAATGGAACGAAGCCGCATTGACCCAGTTCCGCTTGTATCCGGACATGTTTCCGCTGACACGCCAAGTGCAAATCGCTTGTGATACCGCCAAGGGCCTGGTGGCCCGCCTGGCCGGTGTTGACATTCCTGCCTACGAAGACAATGAAGTCACTCTAGCTGATCTCAAGCAACGCGTCGCTAAAACCATTGCCTTTGTAGAGACTTTTAACGCCGCACACATTGACGGCACCGAAGACAAAGACATCGTCACCAAGCGCGGCGATGTGGAAACGCATTACAAGGGCATGCAGTTTTTACTCAACCACGCCATGCCGAATATTTATTTTCATGTGACCACGGTTTACGCCATCTTGCGCCACAACGGCGTCGAATTAGGTAAGCGGGATTACCTGGGCAAAGTCTAAACAGTCCACTTAGAAAGACGCCGCCGGTTCGCAAGCCCTTGCACTGGCGGTTTTTATTTGTGACTGAGGGCGTTACTCACCAATTTAGCGGTAATGTCGACAATTTGAATCATGCGGTCGTAAGGCATGCGGGTCGGTCCTATGACGCCAAGCGTTCCCACCACCTGACCGTCAACCTCGTAATTCGCGCTGACCACCGACAGTTCTTCAAACGGCACGATCTGGCTTTCGCCGCCTATGTAAATACGCACGCCTTCAGCCTGGTTTGACATGTCGAGCAAGCGCATGAGTTGCGCTTTTTGCTCGAACACATCAAAGGCGCGGCGTAACTGCCCCATGTCGCTGGAAAAATCAGAGACCGACAACAGGTTGCGTTCGCCGCTGATGACCACCTCGTCCTCGGTGGAATTGATGGCTTCGGAACTGAATTGCACCGCCGCCTGCATGAGAGCAGCAATTTCACTGCGCAGCTTTTCCACTTCCTGTTGCAAGCGCTGCCGCACTTCTTCTATGCCCATGCCCACATAGTGCGCGTTCAAATAATTGGACGCTTCCATGAGTTGCGATTGCGTGATATCGGTGTCGGTGAAGATGACCCGGTTTTGCACATCGCCCTCGGGGGACACGATGATGACCAACACGCGTTTGTCAGAAAGACGTAAAAATTCGATATGGTGGAAAACCGACCCCCGGCGCGGCGACATGACGATGCCGACAAAATTGGACAGGTTGGATAACAGGCTGGCCGCATTGGCGATGACTTTTTGCGGCTGTTCGGGTGCCAGCGTGGGCGCACGCAGGTCCTCGCGATTGACGGTCAACATGGTGTCGACAAACAAGCGGTAGCCTCTGGCCGTTGGTATGCGTCCGGCCGAGGTATGCGGGCTGACAATCAAACCCAAGTCCTCCAGATCCGCCATGACGTTGCGCACGGTGGCAGGCGACAATTCAATGCCGTTGGCACGTGACAAGGTGCGTGAACCCACAGGTTGGCCGTCCGCGATATATCGCTCAACCAGGGTTTTCAACAGCAACTTGGCTCGGTCATCCAGCATGTTCATCCTTTCGAAGCATTTTAATGATGTAATTTGCCCATGAGCCTGACTTTCCGCCACATTGCCCTGATAGGCAAACACCACTCCGCTTTCAACAGCGCACCGCCCGCCCAGGCCAGACAGGTATTGACTTCCCTGACCCAATGGCTGAAGCAATCGGGGGCAGAGGTGTTTCTGGAAAAGGACTCGGCACAGCAAATCGGGCTGGACGTCGCGCCGACCTTGGATATTCAAGGCATTGCAGACCAATGCGATCTGGCGCTGGTGGTAGGGGGTGACGGTACCATGCTGGGCTTCGGGCGACAGCTGGCCCCGCACGGCGTGCCTTTGATAGGCATTAACCAGGGCCGCTTGGGCTTTATCACCGACATTGCGCTGAACCAGCTCGAGGCCAGGCTGGAGCCCATGCTGCACGGCGAATACGAAGAAGACCACCGGGTCATGCTGCACGCCCAGGTCTGGCGCGGCACAGAGCTTGTGCTGGAAGCGCAGGCCTTAAACGACGTGGTGGTCAACCGCGGCGCGACCACCGGCATGGTTGAATTGCGCGTGAGCGTTGACGGCAATTTCGTGGCTAATCAGCGCGCTGACGGTTTGATCATCGCCACGCCCACAGGCTCGACCGCCTATTCTTTGTCTGCGGGCGGCCCTTTGCTGCAACCATCGCTTGGCGGTCTGGTGATGGTGCCTATTGCGCCGCACATTTTGTCCAACCGGCCACTGGTTTTGACCGATTCGGCAGAAATCCAGATTGAACTGGTGGCCGGGCGCGACGCCAGCGCCAATTTCGATATGCAGTCACTCGCCTCGCTGGTGATAGGCGATCAGGTCAAGGTGCGTAAATCACAACACCATGCGGTATTTCTTCACCCCCGGGGCTGGAGTTACTTTGACACACTCAGACAAAAACTGCACTGGAACGAGGGAGGTTCATGAGTCTGCAACGCATCAGCCTGCGCGACTTTGTCATCGTGCGCCAGCTAGAACTCGATGTAGCCAACGGCTTCAGCGTGCTCAGCGGCGAAACCGGCGCCGGTAAATCCATTTTGATAGACGCGCTGCAACTGGTGCTGGGCGCACGCGCCGACGCCGGTGTGGTGCGCGAAGGTGCAAGCCGCACTGAAATCAGCGCAGGCTTTGTGGTCAACCCGACAGTGAACACCTGGCTGCAAGACAACGGTTTCGATCAAAGCGATGAACTGCTGCTCAGACGCAGCGTGGACACCCAAGGCAAAAGCCGGGCCTGGATCAACGGCAGCGCCGCCACCGCCGCCCAGTTGCGCGACATCGGCGACCAACTGGTCGATATACACGGCCAACACGCCTGGCAAAGCCTGACCAAACCCAGCGCTGTGCGCGGTTTGCTTGACGCGTATGCCGGCGTGGATTCGCGCAGCCTGCAAAAATCCTGGGACGACTGGCGCGCCGCGCAGCAAACGCTCTCACACGCACGTCTGGCACAAAACCAGTTGCAACAGGAACGCGAACGCCTGGCCTGGCAAATTGGCGAAGTCGACAAACTGGCACCCCGCGCCGACGAGTGGGATGAACTCAACGCCCAGCACTCACGCCTCTCCAATGCCCAGTCACTGATAGAGGCTGCACAAACAGCTGTGCAGCACTTGAACGGCGAAGACTCCAGCGCCACCATGGCCTTGACCCATGCACAAAACGCTTTGCTGGCGCAAAGCCATATCGAGCCCGAGTTTCAAGTGCTGGCCGACCAACTGACAACCTGTCTGGCACAGGCCGAAGATGCGGCCCACAGCCTGCAAGCCTGGCTGCGCCGCGCCGACCTGGACCCGCAAAGTCTGCAAGAGCTAGATGAAAGACTGGGTTTGTGGGTGTCGCTGTCGCGCCGCTACAAACGCACACCTGCCGAGTTGCCGGACTTGTATGCAAGTTGGCAACTTGAATTGCAAAAGCTGGATGCAGCAGCAGATTTGGCAGCACTCGAAAAAGCCGAGCAAGCCGCCGCCCAAGCCTTCATGAAACAAGCCAAGCTGCTCAGCAAAGCCCGGGCTGCGGCCGCGCCCAAATTGGCCGCCAGCATCACAGCCGGCATGCAAAACCTGGGCATGCAAGGCGGGCGTTTTGAGGTCATGCTGGAAAACCTGGCCGAGCCCGCCTTCCACGGATTGGAAGACATACAGTTTCTGGTCGCCGGTCATGCAGCCAGCACACCACGCCCGGTAGGCAAAGTGGCCTCCGGCGGCGAGTTGTCGCGGATTGCGCTGGCCATTGCCGTCACCACCAGCCAGTTGGGCACGGCACAAACGCTTATTTTTGATGAGGTCGACTCCGGCGTTGGCGGCGCAGTGGCAGAAACCGTCGGGCGCTTGATGAAACAACTCGGGCGCGACCGCCAGGTGCTGGCTGTCACGCATTTGCCGCAAGTAGCCGCCTGCGCAGACAACCACTGGGTGGTGTCCAAACAATCCGATAAACAAGGCAGTTTCAGCGCGGTTGACGCGGTGGCTGGCGAGCAACGCGTCAGCGAAATCGCCCGCATGCTCGGCGGCGAACGCCTGTCTGACACCACCCATGCGCATGCGCGCGAAATGCTGCATGCCATGGCCGTGAACACCGTTGCCAAAACCAAACCCCGGGCAGCCAAAACATGAAACGCGAACTGGTGCTGATCACGGGCATGGCAGGCTCGGGCAAGTCGATTGCTTTGCACGCGCTGGAAGATGCAGGCTATTACTGCGTTGACAACCTGCCGCCTGAATTGCTGATGCCGTTTGTTCAACTCGAAGACCGCAAGCAAACCACCAAAGTGGCCATCGCCATGGACGTGCGCAGCGCCAACGCCTTGCATACCGTGCCATCGCAACTGGCCGAATTGCGCAAACAGAACGTGAATGTGCGACTGCTGTTTCTGGACGCAGGCTCAGACACGCTGCTGCGCCGTTTTTCGGAAACCCGGCGCAACCACCCGCTGTCGCATGCTTCTGCCGACGGCAGCCAAAGCGCCTTGGATTTGATGAACGCCATCGAACTCGAGCGCCAGCTGCTGGCCGACTTGCGCGAAGAATCCCACATCATCGACACCAGCCAGTTGCGCGCCAGCAAATTGCAAAGCTACATACACGACCTGGTCACCGCTGCCAGCTCGCAATTGACATTGATGTTTGAATCCTTCGCCTTTAAACGCGGTATTCCCGTGCATGCAGATTTTGTGTTCGATGTGCGCATGCTGCCCAACCCGCATTACGAAGCCGAACTGCGCCAGCAAACCGGACGCGACGCGCCGGTGGCCGATTGGCTAAATCAGCATGCGTCTGTACACGCCATGGAATATCAAATCAGCAGCTTCATGGACCAGTGGTTACCGTCCTTAAAAGAGGATCACCGCAGCTATGTGACCGTGGCCATAGGTTGCACCGGCGGTCAGCACCGCTCGGTCTACCTGGTCGAACGCTTGCACGAGCGCTTCGCCAAAGACTGGGTCAGCTTGAAGCGCCACCGCGAGCTGGACGCGGTTTAAGCAATAGCGGCTCCAGCAATTTACGCACCGGCGCGGGCAAACCCATCACCGGCCATTGAGCAGCGCTGAACCAGCCGCCTTCGCCTAAGGATATCTTCTCGGGCAACAGCACATGACAGGCATGCAAATGCAAATCCTTGTGCGTCAACACATGCACAAACGCAGGCTGCAGCCTCACAGAATGGCGCAAGCGTTCTGGCAACGCTTGTAGCAATTGCTGCTCTGAATCAAACAGCGGTTGGGTATACAAACTTGCCCATACCCCTGTCGAAGGGCGCTGATTCAACCAAACATCACCATCTTGGGTTGAGGCACACAGCAGCCACAGGCTTTGCGCGCTGCGTTTGATCTTTCGGGTTTTGACCGGGTAGTCCGACGGGTTACCGGCTGCCGCTGCCACGCAATCCGCGCGCACCGGGCAGCGCGGGCAAGCTGGAGATGATCGGGTGCACAAAGTAGCGCCAAGATCCATGATGCCTTGCGTGTAGACCGGCATATCGACGGCCTTCAATGGCAGGCAGTTGTCAGATATGGTTTGGAGTTTTTTTTCATTCGCGGTTGAAGACAAATCCAGCGCAAAGCCCTGGTGCCGGGTCATCACGCGTTTCACGTTGCCATCCAAAATGGCAACACGCTGCTCAAAACACAAGGAAGCAATGGCTGCAGCGGTGGAAGGCCCAATTCCTTTAAGCGTTTGAAAGCCTGCCATCTGCTGCGGAAACACACCGCCGAATTCACTCACCACTTGCTGCGCACAAGCGTGCAGATTGCGCGCCCGGCTGTAATAACCCAGACCGCTCCACAAGCCCAGCACCTGATCCAAATGGGCAGCCGCCAGCGCGTTGACATCGGGAAAAGCCGACAGAAAACGCTGGTAATAGCCCAGCACGGTCACCACCTGGGTTTGCTGCAACATGATTTCAGACAACCAGACGCGGTAGGGGTCGCGCGTGTTTTGCCAAGGCAAATCATGGCGGCCGTGCAGCCTTTGCCAATCCACCAGACGCCGGGCAAAGCTGTTCACGGCTTTTGGCACACAGGGCAGAAAAAAGTCGAGCGCTGGCCTTGCACTATGCGCTTGATGGAAGCGGCGCAAACCCGGCAAGGCTCACCTGCTCTGTCGTACACCTTGGCTTCGAGCTGGAAATAGCCGTTTTGACCCTGGGCATTGGAAAAATCACGCAAGCTGCTGCCGCCTTGTGCCACAGCACGCGCCAGCACATCGCGTATGGCCTGGTGCAATTTGGCGGCGCGCGGTTTGCTGATGCGCGAGGCCCGGGTGGTCGGGCGAATACCTGCCAAAAACAATGCCTCACTGGCGTAAATATTGCCGACACCGACCACCAGTTCGCCTGCCAGCAGCACCTGTTTAACCGGTGCCTGTCTTTTCTTCAAACCTTCAGCAAACATGGCGGCATCAAAACCCTCGCCCAGCGGCTCCACCCCCAGGTGTCCGAGTAATTTTTGCGCCACGGCGTCTTGTTCGTGTTCAGCATAAACAACAGCGCCGAACCGCCTGGGATCGTGTAAACGCAACAAGCCATGGCTGGTCAACAAATCGAAATGGTCGTGTTTACCGGCGGGCAAGCCCGGCGGCCCGAAGCGCAAGGAGCCGGACATGCCCAGATGCACCAGCAGCAGCCCGGTGGATAAATCAATCAACAGGTATTTACCCCGACGCCTGACCTGCAAAACCTGCCTGCCGCGCAAGGACTGCGGATCGCAACCCAGCGGCCAGCGCAACGGCAGCCCCAGGCGCGCATCCACGACATGCGCACCGGCAATGGCCAGGGCAAAACTCAGCCGGGTGACTTCAACTTCGGGTAATTCAGGCATGCGGTGCACTCATTCTGTGGCTGGGATTATCATTCCCGAATGAATACCTTCCAACGTCTGATTTTTTCGCCCCGTACCCGAGCAGGATTCGCTTGCTGCTTACTCACGGGTATCGCCCTTATCCCGGCTTATGCCCAAGTTTCCGACAAGGATTCTCCAGCAGCAACGCCGGAGGTGATCAACAACTCTAACTTGAATGCCGATACGGCCTTGTTGATCATGCTCGGCGAATTGCAAGCTGCTCAAGGGGATCCGGGTGCCGCTTATTCTTTGTTGCTGGATGCAGCACGCAAGACCGGCGATCAGTCTCTCTATAAACGCGCGATAGACGTTGCCCTGAACTCGCGCAACGGCACCGCTGCGCTTGACGGCGCAAAAGCCTGGAAAAAAGCTTTTCCCTTGTCGCGTGACGCCAACCGCTATGTGCTGCAAATTCTGGTGGCTTTGAACCAGTTGGCCGAAAGCCTGATGCCGCTGCGAAGCTATATTCAATTGGCACCCGAAGCAGAGCAGGTGCTGCTGATCAACGGTTTGCCGCAGATTTTCGCCCAGGCCAAAGACCAGGAATTGGCCGCCGCCGTGGTGGAACAGGCACTGGTGCCGTTTGTAGACAAACCTGCCACAGGCGCAGCCAGTTGGACGACGATAGGCCGCATGCGGGTGGCCGCCAAGAAATTGCCCGGGGCATTAGAAACCATAGACAAAGCATTTGCCATCGATCCAAAAGCCATAGAACCAGGCTTTCTGGCACTGGAACTTTTGTCTTTGGGCATGACAGAAGCCGAGCCGGTTTTAAAGCGCATCCTCACGCCGGATTCACCGCCAACCATGCGCTTGACCTATGCGCGTGTGTTGATTGACGCCCACCGTTTGCTGGACGCCAGCGAGCTGCTGCAGTCCCTCAA
>CAISPG010000004.1 GCA_903887325.1 uncultured Burkholderiales bacterium
ACCGGCGCGTCAGCGGGCGCGAGTTGCTGCTGGCCACCGTTGCCGGGTACGAGGTCGGCGGCAAACTGGGTGGTGCCCTGATGGACGCGCGCATTGCCCGCATACACCGGCCCACCGGCCCACCGGCCCACCGGCATCGTCGGGCCGCTGGCCGCCGCCGCCGCCGGGGCCTGTCTGCTCGGCCTGAATGAAACACAAACCGCCAACGCCATCGCTCTGGCCGCCAACACGGTCAGCGGCTTTAACCAATGGGCGCACACCGGCGGCAGCGAAATGTATTTCCACATCGGCTTTGCCGCGGCCAATTCGCTCAAAGCAGTCTTACTGGCCCAGGCCGGGGCGTTTGCCTCGCCCTCGGCATTGGACGGCGAAGCCGGGCTGTTTGCCGCCCACGGCAAGCGCGCGGCGGCTGACGACGTGCAACTGTTTAGCGGCTCACCCGAGATCATGGCCGTTTATCACAAGCCTGTGCCGGCCTGCAATTTCGCGCAAACCGCGACCCAGGCGGCCTTGGCACTGGCGCGCACCGGCGCCTGTGCGGCCGAGCACATACGCGCCATCAGCATTCGGGTGCCCGCCGCCGGTGCCGCCTACCCGGGCTGTGATTACAGCGGCCCGTATGCGCATGCGCTGCAAGCCAAGATGAGCATTCAGTACAACGTGGTGTCGGCGCTGCTGAGCGGCAGCCTGAGCGAAGCCAATTTCGACACGCTAGACGACGCCCGCATGCAGCAACTGCTGGCGTTGACGCAACTGGTCGTTGACGACGAGATGACGCAGGCCTACCCGGGCCAGCAAGGCGGCGAAGTGGCAGTGACTCTGGCCGACGGCAGCCGGCATGCCAAACGGCTGAGCAACGTGGTGAATGCCTCCGCTGAGGAAGTCAGGCAGCGCTTTAATGTGGCCGTGCAAGCTGTTGCCGGTGACAGCGTCGCAGCAGCAATAAAAGCATTGATCGAACAACTCGACAGCAGCACAGACGCAGGTCTGCTGGCCGCCAGCCTGTCCTTGAAGAAAGCCTGAGCATGGGTCAATGGATGCAAATGCTGGAGAACGTGCTGCAAGCGGTGGTGGCAGGCGTGCTGACCGGCTCTATCTACGGCCTGATGTGCGTCGGTTTAGCGCTGATCTTCGGCGTCATGCGGGTGATCAATTTCGCCCAAGGCGACTTCATGATGCTGGGCATGTATGCCGCGTACTGCATTTTCAGTTGGCTGGGCATGGAATCTATTTTCGGCAATGTCTGGGGCCCGTATGTGTCCATACTGCTGGCCGCGCCTTTGTTGTTTGTCGTCGGCTATCTGGTGCACGCCGGATTGATGTCGCGGGTCTCGGGCACGCGCACCGCCCAGCTCGACGGTGAAGGCCATTACGCGCAGTTGATACTGACGTTGGGCATCGCCTTGATCTTGACCAACGGCGCACAAATGGTGTTCGGCTCGGTCATGGCCACTTTACGCACGCCGCTGACCACCGCCGCCTGGCAACTGCCCATCAACCAGGACCTGAGCGTCTTCATCAACAAGTCGCGCAGCATTGCGGCCCTGGCTTCGCTGGCTTGCATTCTGCTGATCAGTTTGTTGATTGGCCGCAGCCGCCTGGGCAAATCGCTGCGCGCCGCCGCCGACAACCCGGTGGCCGCCACCTACATGGGCATTGATGTCAACCAGGCGCACCGCATTGCCTTTGCTCTGGGCGTGGCCATCACGGCGTTGGCCGGCGGCCTGCTCGCCACCAATTACCCGTTCCATCCTTTTGTCGGACTGGAGTACGTCATCGTCATGTATGCCGGCGTGGTGCTGGGCGGCATGGGCAGCATTGCCGGGGCTTACTGGGGCGGGCTGACCATCGGTCTGGTGCAACAGTTGTCTACGCTGGTGCTGCCGACGCAGTTGCAAAACACCGCCATTTTTGTGGTGTTTCTGCTGATCATCTTTTTCCGGCCGCAAGGCTTTTTCGGTCGCAACGCCGAGCGCACCTGAGCATGAAAGACCGTCTGTCGTATCTCGCCATGCTGTGCTTTGCCGCCGCCTATGCCGTGCTGGCCACGCTGGTGTCGGATGCTTATTACCAGCTGATACTGACCATGGTGCTGGTCTGGGCCTGCTTTGGTCTGGCCTGGAACCTGTTGAGCGGTTACACCGGCCTGGTGTCTTTCGGCCACGCCGCTTTTTTCGGTCTGGGGGCTTACACCTGTGCGCTGGGGCAGGTGCATTTCGGCCTGTCGCCTTACCTGCTGATTCCTTTGGCGGCGCTGTTCGGCGGCATCTCCGGCGTCGCCATAGGCATACCGACTTTCAGGTTGCGCGGCCACTACTTTGCGCTGTCCATGCTGGCCTATCCGCTGGCCATGTTGTATGTGTTCGAGTGGCTGGGCTACCAGGAAGTGACGCTGCCCATGATGCGCGAGCAACCGCTGACCTATATGCAGTTCTCTGATCCGCGCATTTACACCTTTATCGCTTTGGGCATGCTGCTGGCCGCCATGTTGTTGACCCGGCGTATCGAGTTGTCTCGCTTTGGCATGGCTTTGCTGGCCATCAAGCAAAACGAGGCCGCCGCCGAAGCCGCAGGCATCAACACTTATGCCTGGAAACTCAAAGCGATTGCCGCCAGCGGCGCGATTGCCGCAGCGGTCGGCGCGTTTTACGCCGTGGTGCTGCTGGTGGTCACGCCGGTATCGGTGTTCGGCATGCTGGTGTCGTCGCAGGCACTGGTGGTCACCATGTTTGGCGGCGTCGGCACAGTCTGGGGCGCGGTCATAGGCTCGGCCATTCTGATTCCGATTGCTGAAATTCTGCACGCCGAACTCGGCTCGCGTTTTCCGGGCATACAAGGCGTGATTTACGGCGCGGCGGTCATCGCTGTGATTCTGGCCGCACCCGAGGGCTTGTACTGGAAATTGCGCGACAGGTTTAAACGGCCAGCCCGCAAAGACAAGCTTGCCGATATCAATGCCGATGCCGCCCCCCGGGCTACCGCTGCTTCAACGCAAGCGACACCACGCCACTTCAATACCGAGGGGGCCGAAGTCATATTGCAAGCACGCGGCCTGTCCAAACAATTCGGCGGACTCAAAGCGGTCGACGACGTCAGCTTCAAGGTGTACCGGGGCATGATTCTGGGCATCATCGGGCCCAACGGCGCGGGCAAGACCACCGCCTTTAATTTATTGAACGGTTTTCTCACGCCGTCAGCCGGTGAAGTGCTGATAGACGGGCGCAACGTGGTCGGCCTGAAACCGCATGAGATATGCATGGCCGGTGTCGGTCGCACGTTTCAAGTCATGCGGCCGTTCATGCGCATGTCGGTGGCGCACAACGTCGAGGTCGGCGCCTATGTGCGCGCCGCCACCGATGCGCAGGCGCGCGACATGGCGCAACAGGCCATGGCGCAAGTGGGCATTGCGTCTATTGCCGCAAAGCTGGCCGGCGAATTAAGCAGCAAGGAATTGCGTCTGATGGAACTGGCGCGCGCGTTGGCCGAACAGCCGCGCTTGTTGCTGCTGGACGAAACCCTGGCAGGTCTGGGCCAGAACGAGGCCGAAGAACTGATCGCTGTGCTGCGCCAGTTGGCTGACGACGGCATCACCATCGTCATCATCGAACACACCATGAATTTGATGGTGCGCTTTGTCGACAGCTTTGTCGTGCTGGATCACGGCAGAGTGTTGACCCAGGGACCGCCCGAAGCCATCATCCGCGACAAAAGCGTGATCGAAGCCTATCTGGGCAAAAAATGGAGCAATGGCTGATGCTGACCATCGATTCACTGACCGTCGGCTATACCGCCACGCCGGTACTCAACAAAGTCTCCCTACAAGTCAAACCCGGCCAACTGGTGGCCGTGGTCGGGCCTAACGGCGCCGGTAAATCCACGCTGTTCAAAACCATCTCCGGCGTGCTCACGCCCATGGCTGGCAGTGTGTTTTTTGAAGGCAAAGACATAGCCATCATCCCGGCCGCATCTGGGCATTGCCCACGTGCCCGAAGGCAGGCAAGTGTTTCCTTCGCTGAGCGTGCTGGAAAACCTGGAGCTCGGCGCCAGCACAGAGGCCGGGCGTCTGCACTGGAAAACCAATCTGGACAAAATCCTGGACTGGCTGCCGCGACTGGCCGAGAGGCGGGATCAACTGGCCGGCACGCTGTCGGGCGGCGAGCAGCAAATGCTGGCCATAGGCCGCGGGCTTGCTTCTGCGCCCAAGCTGCTGATGCTGGACGAGCCGTCCATGGGCTTGTCGCCGGTCATGGCCGATTTCATTTTTGAACGACTCACGCAAATCCGCCGCGAGACACAGCTGACCATGTTGCTGGTCGAGCAACGCGTGGCCGAAGCGATTGAATCAGCCGATTACGGTTATGTGCTGGAAGCTGGCAGCGTGGTGCTGCAAGGCACGCACGAAGTACTCAGTCAGAACGACCGCGTGCGGCAAGCCTATCTGGGCATGTGACGCGCGCAGACATCAACACCGCTTAACCGGATACAACAGGGAGATCCTCATGCACAAAACCACAGACCGCCGCCAGGCCTTGCAAACCCTAGCCGCCGGGCTGGCCATGACCGCCACGGCCGGCGTTTCTCTGGCCCAACACCCTAAAGAAATCAAGGTCGGTTTGCTGGTGCCCTTGTCCGGGCTGTATGCACGACCGGGCGCTGTCATGCGCATGGGTGCCGAAATGGCCATAGACCATATCAATTCGGCCGGTGGCATCAAAGCCATGGGCGGCGCCAAGCTCAAGCTGGTGGTGCTGGATTGCGGCGACACCACAGAAAAAGCCAAGAACGCAGCGCAGCGCATGGTCTCGCAGGAAACCGACATGGTGGCCGCCAGCGGCTCCTACCTGAGCTCGTTCACCTTGGCAGCGACCGAAGTCACCGAGCGCGCCAAGCTGCCCATGCTGACGCTGTCGTATTCCGACCTGATCACCTCGCGCGGCTTCAAATACGTGTTCCAAACCTCGGCCACTGCCGCCGCCCAAGCCGAAATGGCCTTGCCAGTGGTGATGAAGCTGGCCGAAAGCTCGGGCATGCGTCCCAAAACCGTGGCCATCCTGACCGACAACACCGGCTCCTCGGTGGCTTCTGTCAAACCCATGCGCGAGCGCTTGCTCAAGGACATGGGACTGACGCTGGTGATGGACGAAACCTTCACACCTCCGCTGGCCGACGCCACGCCGCTGGTGCAAAAAGTGCGCACTGCCCGCCCCGACCTGTTGTTTGCGCTGCCCACCGCCGTGTCTGACGCAAAACTGCTGCTGGAAAAACTCAACGAGTTCGGTTTGGGTCAGGGCAAATTGCCGACCATAGGTTTTGGCATCGTCATGGCCGAACCCGACATGCTCAAAACCATGGACGCCAGCCAGCTCGAAGGGCTGATGCTGGCGGTCGGCAGCTGGGGTGCCAAAGGCCATGAAAAACTCATGGCCGAACTCAAGACCCGCTACAACGAGCCTTGGATGACGCAAAACGCCATCTCCACCTATGGCGATATGTGGGTCATCAAAGAAGCGCTGGAGCATGCGGGCAAGGCCGATCGCGAAGCCGTGACCGTGGCCTTGCGCAAAATCGACGGCGGCCCTTCCAAGTACTACCCGGGCGGACGCATCAAGTTCGACGACAACGGCCGCCGGGTCGACGCCGGGTTGACCATCATCCAATGGCAAAAAGGCGTGCCGGTCACGGTCTACCCGCCGGAGCTGGCCATGGCTGCGCCTATCTGGGTCAAAAAATGACGACTTCGCAAACTGCTGTGGCCGTTGTCACCGGCGGCGCGCGCGGCATAGGCCAGGCTTGCGTCAGAAAATTCGCCGCCCTCGGTCACCCGGTGGCCATCTTGGATGTCAACCGCGAACTCGGACAAGCGCTGGCAGATGAATTGACGGCGGCTGGTGTTCAGGCCAGGTATTACGACTGCGATGTGGCCGATGCGGCACTGGTCGACAGCGTCGCCGCCCAAGTACAACAAGACATGGGCACGGCTGGTGTGCTGGTCAGCAGCGCCGCCCTCATTCCCAACACCGAGTCGGTCATGGACATGGACCTGGTGGCACACGACCGCATGTGGCGGGTGAATTACCACGGCACAGTGCATGTGTGCCGCAGCTTTGGCCGCCAAATGATCAACGCCGGGCAAGGCGGCTGCATGGTGACGCTGGGCTCGATCAATAGCGCCGGCCCCATGCCTTTGCCGGCCTACAACCCGGGCAAAGCAGCCATCGCGCGCCTGGCCCAGTTGCTGGCTGCTGAGCTCGGACGCCACCACATCCGTGTCAACAGCGTCGGCCCGACCTATGTGATGACGCCGCAGTTGCAGGCGCGCATAGACGCCGGTCAACGCGACCTGGCCAAGATCATGAAACTGCACGCCATCGACAGCCTGCCCACCCCGGCGGATGTGGCCGACGCGATCGCGTTTTTATGCTCTGCAGCGGCACGCACCATCACCGGCGTGTTGCTGCCGGTGGATTCGGGCTGGGGTGCCAGCGCCACTTACATGACGTATGCCGGCGGCGTGCCCTGGGAATAAACCACACTCTTTCTTCTTTCAAAAAGGATTTAACGCATGCAGCAAGCACCCTTGGGGTTCATCGGTCTGGGCAATATGGGCGGGCGCATCACCCGCCGTTTGTGCGACGCCGGTTATTCAGTCACCGGCTATGACCGGGTCACCGCCAACGTCACTGCCTGCGGCGCCACCGCCGCCGCGTCCATCGCGCAGGTCGCGCAGCAGGCTGAAGTGATTTTCCTGTCGCTGCCCGACAGCAACGTGGTCGAAGCCGTGGTCGAAGGCGACGGCGGACTGCTGCAACACGCGCGCAGCGGCCAGACCGTGGTCGACCTGAGCACCGCCTCGGTGGCCTCGACCCAGCGTTTGTACGCACGCTTTGAAGCGCTTGGCGTGAACTATGTCGACGCCGGCATTTCCGGCGGCGCGGCGGCCGCAGAAAAAGGCAAACTCACTTTGATGGTCGGCGGCAAAGCCGATGTGGTTGACGGCCTGGCTACGGTGCTGACGCCGTTTGCCAGCAAAGTCGCCTACATGGGGCCCAGCGGTGCCGGTCACACCACCAAATTACTGAATAATTTTCTGAATGCCGTCAGTCTGGCGGCCACCGCAGAAGTCATGGTCGCGGGCAAGAAAGCCGGTCTGGACATGCAGTTGCTGCTTGAAGTACTCAACAGCAGCAGCGGCGTGAATTTCGCCACGCTCAACCGCTTCCCGCACATCGTGCAAGGCAATTACCTGGAAGGCGGACTGACCAACAAGCTGATGACCAAAGACGTGGTCTTGTATGTCGACCTGGTGCGCGCGCTGGGCGTTACCTCGCTCAACAGCGCCGGGCCTATGGCCAGTTTCGGTCTGGCCACGGCGCTGGGCCTGGGCGACCAGATCAGCAACCGCGTGGTCGACGCCATCGGCGATGTGTCCGGCGGCGTGCGTTTGCATCCCTCAACAACAAGGAATTCACCATGAAAGTCTTTCACGCCCGAGGCCAAGACGCGCTGTCCGAAGAACGCGGCCCCACCTTCACCGGCACCGTCTGGGCCGACCCCATCATGCCGGCGACCGACAAGGTCACCATTAACAATGTGTTTTTCTCGCCCGGTGCGCGCACCTTCTGGCACACCCACGAACACGGCCAGGTGTTGAACGTGGTGGCAGGTTGCGGCTGGGTGTGCAAAGCAGGCGAAGCGCCGCAACAAATCCGCACCGGCGACATCGTCTGGATTGCGCCGCACGAACGCCATTGGCACGGCGCAGCGGCCGGCAGTTACATGGTGCACACCGCCACTTCGCTGGGCGTGACATCGTGGGAAGAGGAAGTCGCAAACAAAGACTATCCTGCGGCAAGCGCTTAAATTCTGTTTTGTTTTTATGTTGCCCAACCGACTTAACCGGAGTAAACCATGAGCACCTACAAAAGCAGCGGCGCGATTCCACCGCGCGAACCGGGCAGTCGCCCGCTTAAACGCGTCGCCACCATGGCCGGTGTGTACGGCTTGCGCAATTACACGGTGCGCGACATACGCGAGCTCAAAGGCAAGCGAACGCTGGTAGAAACGCTGGCGTTCACGCCCGAAGACGCCGCCGCCGCTGAAGAAGCCGGTATAGATACCTTGAAAGTGCGCTTCGACCCGAAACGCATGGATTTGGCAGCGGAAATCCGCAAAGCCGCGCCACATACCTTCATGTCGTTTTCAATGCCGCTGGTGGCGGTGGCCAGCCCCGAAGAAGCGCTGCGGCTGGCGTTCAGCGCCATGGAAATCGGCGGCGACGCCATCATGTGCCAATGGAACCCGAGGTTTATCAACGCCCTGGCCGAAGCCGGTGTGCCGGCCCAAGGCCATGTCGGCCTGGTGCCGCGGCTGAGCACCTGGACCGGCGGCTTGCGCGCGGTTGGCAAAACCGCCGATGAAGCCTTGGCGCTTTACCGACAAATCAAAGCGCTGGAGAACGCCGGTGCCTGGGCGGTGGAAGTCGAAGTCATCCCCGAGCAAATACTGCGCGAGCTGTCTAAGCGCACCACCTTAATCACCTCGTCCATAGGCGCGGGCAGCGGCGGCGACATACAGTTTTTGTTTGCCGAAGATATTCTCGGCGACGGGCCCGGACCATTCGCACGCCACTCCAAACAGTACCGCGATTTCCACGCCTTGCGCCAGCATATGCAGCAAGAACGCGTGTCGGCGTTCCGCGAATACATTGCCGACGTGCAAACCCAAGCCTTCCCCGGGCCTGAGCATGTGATTCAGGCCGGTCCGGAATTGGTGAATGCATTTCTTGAAAAACTCGACAAACCGGGATGATGTTCTGGGCTTTTGTGGAACCGGTTTCTGTCTGAGAAAATAGTGGTTCTCTGACTCACTTGGAACGGGCCCGTCCGGCCCTCAAGCACATGCCATCTTCTGTACCTGTTCGCCGCTACACGCTTAGCGATTTCGATTTCCAACTCCCCCCTGAGCTGATTGCCCAGCAACCCTCACCCGAACGCAGCGGCTCGCGCCTGCTGGATGCGCGCGACCCTTTGCAACCGGTGGACCGCATCTTTCGTGAACTGCCGGGTTTGCTGCAAGCCGGTGACCTGCTGGTGTTCAACGACACGCAAGTGGTGAACGCGCGTTTGTTCGGTGAAAAAGCCAGCGGCGGGCAGCTTGAATTGCTGATTGAGCGCGTGCTGCCCGATGTGGCGGGCGATGCGCCAAACCGTGTCGTCGCACACATGAAGGTCAGCAAAAAACCCGCGCCCGGTGCGCGTTTGATGATGTGGGATCGCAGCGGTCGCTGTCATGCGTTTGAGGCGACGCTGATCGGGCGCTGGCCGGTTGAAAACGGCGCTTTGTTTATGCTTTCACTCAGCGAAGAACCACACGGCTTGATGGAACAACACGGCCACATGCCCTTGCCGCCTTACATAGAGCGCCAACAAAAAAATGCAGCTGATGAACATCGGCAATCGGATGCACAACGCTACCAAACCGTGTTCGCCAAACACCCGGGCGCAGCGGCTGCGCCAACTGCTGCCTTGCATTTCGATGAAGCCGTTTTGCATTCGCTTGTTGAACGTGGCGTGCACACTGCCAGCGTCACGCTGCATGTGGGTGCGGGCACCTTCTCACCGGTGAAAACCGAGGACATCAGCGAACACCGCATGCACAGCGAGTGGTACCGCCTACCTGCGGCCACGCTGCAAGCCATTGCTGATTGCCGCGCACGCGGCGGGCGGGTGGTGGCTGTCGGCACAACCAGCGTGCGCACGCTGGAGTCTTGGGCGCAAACCGGTCACACGGAAGGCGACACACGCATCTTTATCACGCCGGGTTTTGAGTTCAAGGTGGTGGATGTGCTGATCACCAATTTCCATTTGCCTAAATCCACTTTGCTGATGCTGGTGGCGGCGTTCAGCGGCTTTGAGCATATGCAGCGTGTGTACCAACACGCGATAGAACAGCGATACCGTTTCTTCAGTTATGGGGATGCCATGCTGTTGACGAAATTCAGGCCTTAGGGAAATACTTCACGCCCGCTAGGCCTTGGTAATCCGCATCCTGCGTCCATAAAACAGCTTTGTACTCGAGAGCCATGGCATACATGGCTGCATCCGCCATGGCCAAGCCGTGTTTCAGCGACAACTCAGATGCCGCAATGGCGCGTTCTTCGTTGAGTTCAATCACGGAGGCGCGCCGCATCACTTCCAAACACATGTCACGCAATTCAACTGTCAGTTTGCGAGATAACACCCGGTGCACTTCGTACAAATTGATGCTGGTAACCAGCAAACAGGCCTCGTTTTCGATGATGGGTTTGAAGATGGGGCCGTTAGAACCCGCTAAAAAAACTCAATCCAGCCTGAGGCATCCACCATGTTCATTCGTAGTCCTTGTCAGGGTCCTTGGGCGGCTCGATGTCGCCCAAGTCATACCCCTTGAGGATGCCGTAATAAGCGCTCATGGGCAGTAAAGGCGTGATCACTATTTCTTTGCCCCGCACTTCAAATTGAATATGTGAGCCCGGCTCAATGCCGAGCTGATTGCGCATGGCGACTGGCAAGGTGACCTGCCCTTTGCTGGAAACAATTGAGTTGCTTGACATACTAAATATCCTTTACTTTTTCTGAAAGTAAAGCAAATATTAATATAAAGATTTTGATTTGTCCAGTGCGTCTGCTCTCAAAACGGCTTACCCGGGCACGTAAACTGCCCGCATGCTGACATTTGATCTCTTAAAAACCGAGGGCCAGGCCCGCCGTGGCCGCCTCACCCTGAACCACGGCGTGGTGCAAACGCCTATCTTCATGCCGGTGGGCACTTACGGCACGGTCAAGGGCGTGATGCCGCGCAGCCTGCACGACATGGGCGCGCAAATCATTTTGGGCAACACCTTTCATTTATGGATGCGCCCGGGGCAAGAGATCATGCAAAGCTTCGGCGGCTTGCACGGCTTTGAGCAATGGGACAAACCGATATTGACCGACAGCGGCGGCTTTCAAGTGTGGAGCTTGGGCGCGATGCGCAAAATCACCGAGGACGGCGTGCATTTCGCGTCTCCGGTGAACGGCGACAAGCTGTTCATGTCGCCCGAGGTCAGTATGCAAATTCAAACCGTGCTGAATAGCGACATCGTGATGCAGTTGGATGAATGCACGCCATATGAAACCAAAGGCCAGCTGACCACCGAAGCCGAAGCGAATACATCGATGCAAATGAGTTTGCGCTGGGCGCGGCGCAGTCAGGAAGAATTTCATCGCTTGAACAACCCAAATGCATTGTTCGGCATTGTGCAAGGCGGCATGTTTGAGTCGTTAAGGCAAGAGTCTTTAGAGCGATTGGTGGAGATGGATTTCCCCGGCTACGCGGTCGGCGGTGTGAGCGTGGGCGAACCCAAGGACGAGATG
Source organism: uncultured Burkholderiales bacterium (assembly GCA_903887325.1). Lineage (GTDB taxonomy): Bacteria > Pseudomonadota > Gammaproteobacteria > Burkholderiales > Burkholderiaceae_C > Limnohabitans. The sequence goes on from CAISPG010000004.1 coordinate 11,394, forward strand.
CTGCTCATCATGGCGCACACACCGCACCGCCTGCCTGCGCACAAGCCGCGCTACCTGATGGGCGTGGGCACGCCGGAAGATTTGGTCGAAGGCGTGCGCGTCGGTGTGGATATGTTTGATTGCGTCATGCCCACGCGCAATGCACGCAACGGCACTTTGTTTACCCGCTATGGGGATTTGAAGTTGCGCAATGCGCGACACAAAAGCGACCCGCAACCGATAGACCCGAGTTGCACGTGTTATGCATGTGCGGGCAGTTCAGGCGTAAGTTGGAACGATGGTGGACGCGAAGGCTTCAGCCGTGCTTATATGCATCACTTGGACCGCTGCGGCGAAATGCTCGGCCCCATGCTGGCCACCGTGCACAACCTGCATTACTACTTGAACCTGATGCAAGAAGTGCGGGATGCGCTGGATAAGGGGGACTTCGCTGGTTTTGTGGGGAGGTTTAAGGGGGACAGGGCGAGGGGAGTTTAGTGGCGACTGGGGGCGGTGAGTTTGGCAAGAGCTGCTTCTTTAACGTCATCCCATGCAATCACATCATCGGGATTTGCCAGATGGTCTGCGAGGCGGCGGTCTAATTCTGATTTCTGTGCTTGCGTCAACGATGGCACTAAACCACGACTGACAATACCGGCCCCTATAGCCTCGGCCAATTCGATCTGCTCGTCAATATCAAGCACGCTTGCTTGCTGTAAGAGTTGCGCTTTCATGATCGCAATCCTGTTCAGATTCAATGAAATTAATCTAGCAAACCTGAATGTTTTGTTTCTAACTTGGCTTGATCACCGGGCGATACTTCGCGCCTTAGCGAAAACTTCGTTGGCGTCGATACTGTTAGTTTCGCCGCGATCATATTGAGCCAAGCGGCGCTCAATCGCAAGCTGCCAGGCTGCCTCAACTTCGGCAATGGTCGTCTCGTGGAGTGACTCAAGCAAAGGCTTGTCGGTCATTTTGCAACCAACCATATCACCGACCTCGGGCACGTAATTACGACGATTCGCCATCAAAGCGCCTCTTTGCCCACAGGCGTACCAAATGACACTTCATCTTGGCGATTTTTTGCAGTCATCCCCGCCACCAAGTCGTCAAGTTTGTATTGCACCTTGTCACAAGGCTCGTTGATGTTCTCCAAACTGTCCGCGCCCATGCGAACAGAGGTGAGGATTTTTGTCGGGGCGGCCTGTTGCCCACGACCGCGTTTAATCACCGGCGCACCCAGCATGTCCTCAGTCCATGCGGGATTGTCTGGATCGTTGACCTTAGCCGAGGTTTTCTTTGGCAACTTGGCGGTAGTAGTGAGCTTCATGTTTTTCTGCCTTTCGCAGCGAGATAACGTGAGGCCTCCATCCGCATCAATCAGAAACGATTCAATCGAGTTCAGTCGCTCCAGGAAACTGGCGGTCAGCTCAACCTGATACAACTGATCGGACATGTTCTTGCGCTTGCTTTATTTGGCCGTCCTGGACTTTTTGGCAGAAGCCTTTCGCCGTTTTTGTATCTCTGCCAAGGCTGTATCAGCGTCTTGCGTGCGACCAGCAAGGATATCGGCCAAGCCACGTTTGGCATCGTCGATCAGCAATAGATGAATGCGTTCGCGCTCCAGCCGGTGGTAGTAGTCCAGCCTGTCCGAGTCAATCAGCGCCACATAGCTCTCGCCGTTCTTGGTGATGATTTTTTCGGCGCCTGCCTTGGCCTGATCGGCCAACTCGGATAGATTGGCGCGTGCCTGCGTGAATGGCACGACATTGCTGGCTGCAAAACCCATGACCGACTCCTTGAGGACAGATAACAGAATCCTGTGCATTCTATGCCCCAACTTAGCTTGCTTACTGAATCATCCCGCTCGACATACGCGTCAATTTATCCTTGCAAATCATGGAATGAAACTCCATAATTGCAAGGATGCTAAACCGATTTTTAATCTCTCAATTGCGCGAAGAACTGGCGTCATCGCCAGCAGTGGCGCTACTTGGACCCAGACAAGCGGGTAAAACCACGCTGGCTTTGCAGGTCGCCAAGTTGATTCCACATGTTTACTTGGATCTGGAGTCCGAGCGCGACCGCGGCAAGCTGGCGCAAGCCGAGCTCTACCTAGAAGGCCATCTCGATAAATTGGTTATCTTGGATGAGGTGCACCGCGCACCTGGCTTGTTTCCAGTGCTGCGCGGCTTGATCGACAAAGCCAGACAAGCGGGCAAGGAGGCCGGGCAATATTTGCTGTTGGGGTCCGCCAGTTTGCAGGTGCTTCATCAGTCAGGCGAAACATTGGCCGGGCGCATTGCCTACTTGGAGTTAGGCCCTTTGCACGTGCTGGAAACAGGCGCAGATGCCATGCCCGCGCTTTGGTTGCGCGGCGGTTTTCCTTCTAGCTTCAAAGCCCCCAGCGATGCCCGCAGTTGGCGTTGGCGTGACAACTTCATTCGCACCTATTTGGAAAGAGACATTCCGCAGTTTGGGCCGCGCATTGCCGCTGAAACTTTGCGCCGTTTTTGGACCATGTTGGCGCACCACCAAGGTGGCATGCTGAATGTGGCGCACTTGGCGCGTAATTTGGGCGTGGACGCCAAAACCGCGCAAAGCTACGTCGACTTGTTGTGCGACTTGCTGTTGGTGCGTCGGCTGCAAGCTTGGCACCACAACACGGGCAAGCGCTTGGTGAAAACGCCCAAGGTATACGTGCGCGACAGCGGTTTGGTACATGCCTTGCTAGGTATTCAAAGCCAAGAGCATTTGTTGTCGCACATGGTTCTGGGTGCCAGTTGGGAGGGCTATTGCATCGAAAGCCTCTTAGCGTGTGCGCCAACAGGTGTCAGCGGGTTTTTCTACCGCACCAATGGCGGGGCTGAAATTGATTTATTGCTGTCTTGGCCCAACGGAGATTTATGGGCGATTGAAATAAAGCGCAGCAGCCACCCTAAAGTGGAACGCGGTTTTCACAGTGCCTGCGATGACTTGAAACCCACACGCAAATGGGTGGTGTATCCGGGGGAAGAAAACTATCCACTAGGACACGACATACAAGCCATTTCTTTACATGCGCTTTGCCAGTCACTACAAGCTCAAGCATGAACCCGATAGTCTTGTAACAGCCTGCCTTTGGCCAGCACCATCTCATCGTGCCATGGCTCCAACCAAGGCTCTTGCAAAGCGGCGGCGTACCAGTCTTGCATGGCAGGCAAGTTCAGCAAGGTCTGCACATAGGCCATGCAGGGTGCGGACAAGCTCAAGCCATAGGTCTGCACGCGAAAGGCCACGGGGCAGAAAAATGCATCCACCGCGCTGAACTCACGACCTGCCAAAAACGGGCCACCAAAGCCTTGCAAACCTTCTTCCCACAAAGCGTGCAAACGCTCTAAATCATTCAGCAAGCCCTCGGACAAAGGCGCATTCAATTCCATCCTCACACCGCAACTCATGGGGCAACCGGTTCGCAGCGCCGTGAAGCCCGAATGCATCTCTGCTGTTGCGCTGCGTGCCCAAGCCCGGGCTGTGGTTTGCGTTGGCCAAACCTGCGGATGTTTTTCTGCCAAATATTCGGTGATGGCCAAGGTGTCCCACACCGTGAGTCCTTCATCCACCAATACAGGCACTTTGGCCGTCGGGGAAAAAGATTCAAAACCTGTTGCGCCGCCGCCCATGGGAAACGGCTTTAAGCATTCTTCAAATGCGATGCCAAGCGTGCGCATCAACACCCAAGGCCGCAGGGACCAGGAAGAATAATTTTTATTGGCTATGTAAAGCTTCATTTGTTTTCTCAGTATTCGTATGCCACGCCTATGCTGCCCTGCCGGGTTTTGTTGTTGGACAAATTCAAGCTGTTGCGTTCGCCCATGAGCGAACGTGAATCCCATTCATAAGCCGTGGCGGTGAGTTTCCAGTTGTTGTTCAGCCGTTTGCTGAACGCGGTTTCAATGTTGGCCCAGCCCATGGTCTTTCCGCTGACTTTCACCAGCGCGTCCCATTCTCCGAAGTTTTTGTAAATGCCCAAACCGGGCTCGGTAAAGCTGTCGCCGCGCACCACGTATTCGTAGGAGCCCAGCAGCTTGGTGTTGTCGTCCCATTCGTAGCCACTGACCCATTTGCGTGTGATACCGCGCGAGCTGATGTAGTTGTATTGGTTGGGCACCAGAAAACCGCCGACGGTCCAGGGCTTGACGCTGGCTTTGCCGTTGACGATGAACTCATAACTGGCCATTGCCGCTGTGACCGTCGAACCGCTGATCAAGCTTAACTGGTTGATGCGGCGTAAATCACTCTTTTGAATCTGCGTATCCACCCCGGTAGACCTGTATTGGCTAGCCACTGCGGTCATGTCATCTGATGGACCATCCACACCGTAAGTAACGATGGCTTGCTGACCCAATAGTGCCCACTGACTGAACACACTGCCGGTGCCACGCAAAAAATGCTGTTCGCCCAATTTGTCAGCCACCAGCATTTCATTGTTCACACCACCGCCATTCAGGATGTTTTCCACCGCCTTGCCCGAGTCGTTATTTGCGGTCCATGTGCCATAGGGTTGCGTCGCACCACCGCCACCAAAATGAAACAACTGCGATCCGGCATAACCAAAAAAGTCCCTAGGCGCTGCGCACCAGCTGTTGCCACCCAAACAATTGGAAAACGAGGCCGTGCCGCCCATGGCTACCGTCCTGCTGGCGTGTCCCCACTCGTGGTAGGTCAAACGCAAATTCGACAGCATGGTCACCAGGTTGGTCCCCACGAAATACATACCTCTCGAACCCCAAGAAGACAGGTTGTCGGCGTACTTTTCATAGCCCAGCATGGACAGGCGTTCCACTGCACGGCTTTCGTCCAGCACGGTTTGTGCATAGTCGACGTTGTTGGCATAGTCTTTGGTGAAATAGCCGCTGCTGATGTTGATGGTGTCCCGCTGTGAGACAGCTGGGTCCAACGACTGCGCCGCCAACGGCAGGGTTTGCAAACCGCCACAGATCAGCACTGTCAGCGCCGGGACATTGAATAAATAGCGGCTGGTTGCGCCTGCGCCTGGTATTTTCTCCATGAGCTACTCCCATTGATTCGGTAGGCGGGGATGCCTTACCTTTGAATTCAATAGTAGCTATTAAATGCATATAAACGCACAGTCTTAATTACTTAATGAGTATTTATTGCTGTTGATTGGCGGGTAAGTGCACATCAAGGCACAGGTCTCAGGTTTATGGCTGTCGCAAAAACTCCGTCACAAGCTGCACCGAGACCTGCGGCGCTTCCTCGTGCAGCACATGGCCGACACCGGGCAGCGTCACCAGTTTGGCCTGCGGCATGGCCTTCAGGTAATCCTGCGCATTGCTGACCGGAATAAATGCGTCTTTCTCGCCCCACAGCAACAAGGTCGGGACTTTGATGGATTGCAAACGCGAAACCGGGTCGCTGTTGCGGGTCTGGCGCATGCGCTCAAGCAAAGCGGTGCGCACACCTGGGGCCAGCATCATGTCGTGGTAGCGCTGCATCATCTGCGGCGTCAATTGACTGCCGTCGGCAAAAGCCGGTGCCACGCCGCCCATCCTCAGCGCCCACTGGGGCAGGCTGTACGGCAGCAACCCCAGCAACGCCGGCACCTCGTAGGTTTTGTCGCTTTTGGCATTCGGGTCGGGGAAGCCATCCGGTGCAAGCAATACCAGCTTGCTAACTCTCTCAGGGTGCGCCGCCGCCAGATTCCAGGCGATGCGCCCGCCCATGGAATGCCCGGCGATGATGACTTGTTGCACCCCGAGCTGATCCAGCAGCGCAATGACGCGGGCCACATCTGCCGCGTCCGAGTAATCCTGATTCACCGCCGGGCCGCTCAGCCCGAAGCCGGGAATGTCTATGCGCAGCACCCGCAGGTTTTTTTCCAGCGCAGGAGTCCAGTCGTCCCAGGCTTGCAAACTCGCGCCAAAGCCATGCAGCAACAAGATGGCAGGTGCATCGCGCGGGCCGCTGTCTTGCACAAACACCGGTTGCTGTTGCACCATGAGCCGCGCCGTGCCGGGGCGGTTATAGCTTTGCAGCAATACCTGTTCGGTTTTGTCCGGGGTCCAGGCCAACCAGACCGACAGCGCCAGCAAAAAAGCAATCATGAGCAAAATTTTCACTGGGTGGTAAACACCGTCAAGACACCGGTATAGCCGTAGACCTGGCGGTAGGCGATTTCACCGGCGGCAAAAAATCCGACCAGCGGCACATCGCCTAAAGCGCGGCGGATGATTTGCAATTCCGCATGAGGCGCGCCGAAATGCGGGCCGCCTCTGCCAGTACAACTGACGTAAATCGCGCCAGCGATGCGACGCGCAGGATGCGGCTGGCTCAGCGGCGAGTCAGCCAGCAGGGCAGCCTCTTCGGCGCTTTGGTCTTCGGGTTCCAAACTGTCGCGGATCTCGGTGGCAATCCGCAGCAAATCGGCTTTGGCCGACGCTGCGTCGCGCTTGCAAAACGCCACATGCATGCCGGCTTGGACATGGTGGGCAATCGCCACGCCGTGGCGCACCGGATCCAGCCCGATGATGTGACGCACCATGACGGCGTCGTCCAAACCGCCGGTCAAACGCAACACCGGCTGACCGGGCATGGACAAACCGGCCAGGGTTTCACGCACTTGATCGACGGCTGAGCGCGGGTTGTCTATGGGCACATGCAAATCCTGCATCAAGGCGTACAAAGCAGGTGAGTTGTCCAGGCTCATGACCACGTGTTCACGCACTTGCGTGATTTCACGCACCTCGCCTATGGGCGTGCAACCTTGGGTGACGCGCGTGTGCATGGCCACCCCGGCACTGAAAGCCACGCCGCTCAAGCCGCCCTGGTAGACACCGTGACCCCGACCCGAAACGGGTGAAGCCGGACCGTTGCCGCGCGCGAACTGCACGTTCTCCGCCCGGCTGGAGCTCAAGCCGCCGAAGACAAAACCGCTTTGCGTGCTGTCGGCGAGTTCTTCAATCAAATCACTCAACTCAGGGGTATGGCCGTCTGCATGCACCAGCGCGGTATGCGCCACAAAACCGCTCGCCCGGGCCTGGCCCAGCGGGGAGGCGCCGCTGAACACCCGGTAATCCTGCTCGGCGATGTCGCACAGCATCACGGCCAGCGCAGGCTCGTCGAAATATTCGACGTTATTGGACGAGATGCCAACGCCTACAGTGCCGCTCCAGTGCTTGACGCCGGGCAATTCCTCGGCCAGATGGTCTAACAAATCCTGCGCATAACGCGCCAGGTGATCGGTGATGTAAATCAATCCCAGACCCGGCCTGGCCGCGTACATGTCTTGCTTCATGCAGGCGCGCAATTGCGCCAGCACCATGTCGGCCGCCATCTGCCAATGCGGGTGTGTGGCATGGCCGCAGGGAAACAGTTTCATCAGCCTGCTTTTTTGCGCGGTGCAGCGCTTGCACTGCGGCTGGTTTTTTTGGCTGCCGGTTTGCGTGCAGGGGCAGCGGTTTTCTTTGCGGGCTTGGCGCTTGGCGCAGACGCAGCAGACGCATTGAAAGCACCCGCGTGTTTTTGCATGTCAGCCACGGCCTGCGACGCAATGCTTTGGAACTGCTGGCCGATGGCGCCCCACCATTGCATGGGGTCGACAGCGGGCGCAGCCTGCTTGTCTTTGTCCGGCGCTGCGTGTGTCGCAGCGGGTTTGCCGCTCATGGCAGCCGCCACATCGGCCATGCCGACGTTCATGCTTTGCAAAGTAGACAAAGTCATGCGCTGCACTTCCAGCGCTTGAATAGTAGCGCTCAAGGCCTTGGCGTTCTGGTCCAACCAGAACTGCACCGACTTCAACTCCTGTATGCGCTTGTCCAACTCAGCCGGGTCCAATGTCGGCGTCACCCATTGCGCGGCAGACGGCATGGAGGCCGCCGGGTTGGCCTGGGCGAATTGCTTTAAAAAATCAAAGCCGGGCAAAAATGCATCAAAGTTAAAACCGGGAGTGTCAGCCATGGCTTGCCTTGTGAGTCAGTGGTTATGGTGAGCGTCAGCGGGCTTGTCATCCGCGCCGGGGGCTTTGGCAGTCGTCATCAAATGCAGTTCCTGCTGCGATTTCACACCGGCCGCGTCTTCAAACAGCAAGGTCAGTTGCACATGGCTGTCGACCGGCAAAGGCTCTTTCAAATTCATCAGCATCACATGGTAGCTGCCGGGCTTGAGCGTGACGGTTTTACCGGCCGGCAAGTCCAGCGCGGGAATAGGCCGCATGCGCATCACGTCTTTGTCCATGCTCATTTCATGCACTTCAGCCACTGCTGCAGCGTCGGTTTTGATGCCGACCAAACGCGTGGCTTTTTTGGCGGTCAGGCTCATGAAGACGCCGGTGGCTTTTTGGCCTTGCACGGTGGCGCGCACCCAGGCGTCGGTGATATCCACTTGGGCCATGGCTGAGCAAGCGGCCAAGCTCAAGATAAGGGCTGTGATTGTTTTGTACATCTGTATCTCCTTTAAGGTGTGTTGCGTTCGGTGATGAAACCGATTTGCGTGATGCCTGCGCGTTGCGCTGCTGCCATGGCCTGGGCCACGCGCTCGTAACGCACGGCGCGGTCGCCCCGGATGTGCAAGGGCGGTTGCGGTTTGACAGCGGCGGCCTGCGTCAGCAATTGCAACAGCTGCCCGTCATCGGTCACGGCTGCATCGTTCCAAAAATAGTGTCCTTGCGCGTCCACCGACAAACGGTTGGTTTGCGGCTTGGCCTCTTGCGGCTGGTTGCTGGCGCGCGGCAGTTCTATGTTGACCGAATGCTTCATGACCGGGATGGTGATCATGAAAATGATCAGCAGCACCAGCATAACGTCGACCAGCGGCGTCATATTGATTTCGTTCATCACCTCGTCGCTGTCGTCCTGGGTGCCGAAAGCCATGGCTTACTCCTTGGCCTTGACGCGCGCGCCGGTGACCAGCAGCGCGTGTAAATCGTGGGCAAACCGGTTCATACGGCCAATGATGTGTTTGTTACCGCGCACCAAAGCGTTGTAGCCCAGCACCGCAGGAATCGCCACGGCCAGACCCAGCGCGGTCATGATCAGCGCTTCACCGACCGGTCCGGCCACTTTGTCTATGGTCGCTTGTCCGGCCATGCCGATTTGCATCAGCGCGTGGTAAATGCCCCAGACCGTGCCGAACAAACCGACAAATGGCGCGGTCGAACCGACGGAGGCCAATATGGCCAAGCCGGATTGCAGTTCAGCGGTGGCGTCGTCGATGGCGTTTTGCAAGCCGCGCGTCACCCAGTCGCTGGTGTCGAGTTGCTTGGACAACTCGGCCTTGGCGGCATCGGTTTTCAAATGCGCCAGCGCCTGCTGACCGCTTTGGGCCAGTGAACGAAACGGGTTGAAGGCTTCGTCGCCCAGGGCTTTGACGCCACCGCTCATGTCGGCGCTGCGCCAGAACGCATCCACGCGCAAAGCCTGCTTGCGTGCGGCCAGCAGCCCCAGGGTCTTGGTCAGAATCACCACCCAGGAAGCCAGCGACATGGCCAGCAGCAACAGCGCGACAAAACGCGTGACGCCGTCGCCCGAGGCCCATAAATTGATCAGTCCGAATTCGTTGTTCATGTTCACTCTTTTTTCAGGTTGAATGTAATCGGTTGCAAAAACCACATCGCCTCGGCCACGCCGCCGCGCTTGCCCGGCACATAACGCCAGCGCATGGCCGCGTCCATGCCCGCCTTGTCCAGCCGCTCAAAGCCGCTGCTGGTTTGCAGTTCGACTTTTTGCGGCACGCCGTCCGCGCCTATGAACACCCGCACCATGACCTGGCCTTGCTCGCCTAATTTCACGCTCATGCGCGGGTACTCTGGCGCAGGATTGTGCAAATGCTCGGCTTTGGAAGAAGGCATTTCCACTTTGGGCGCAGGCGGTGGGGCGGGCGGGGCCACCGGCGCGGGCGGCGCGGGCGGCGGGGCTACGGGTGCCGCTGGAGCTGGTGGTGTAGGTGACGCAGGTTTGGGTGGCGGTGCAGGCACCACGCTGGCAGTCGCGGGTGCGGCTGGCGTTGACAACACTGGCGGTGGCTCATGCACCACAGAAGGTGGCGGCGGCGGCGCTTTGGGCGGTTCCGGCCTTGGCTCTGGCTTGGGTTCAGGCCTGGGTTCTGGTTTCGGCTCCGGCTTGGGTTCAGGTTTTGGCTCTGGCTTAGGTTCCGGCTTAGGCTCAGGTTTAGGCTCGGGCTTAGGTTCCGGCTTTGGTTCGGGCTTGGGCTCAGGTTTAGGTTCAGGCTTGGGCTCCGATTTCGGTTCAAGTTTGGGCTCAGGCTTGGGCGGCGATTGTTTCTCAGGCGGCGGTGGAGGTGGCGGCGGCGGCGGTTCGGTCTGACTCAGCAACATGACCGGCACCACCACCTGTGCCATGCGCTGCAACAAACCTGTGTGTAAAGCCCATAGCGCCAGCACGTGCAGGCAGACAACGCTGATGAGAATAATGAGGGTGCGGCGGTTCATGACAAGTGTTGGACAAAGAGGGCAGCGCCTTGACGCCGACCTGCACTATAGGACAGGTCGGCATACACGCTTTGGTTTGTCGCACATGACATAGGCGCGCGCAGGTTTTGCTCAATGAAGTAACGGCAACTGTTTGCGGTCGCGCCTACACTGGGTGCATGCTGCGTTTTTACTTTTCCCTTGTCATGTCGGCCGCTGCTGTCCTGGCTTGCGTCAACGTGTCGGCGCAAACCCTGGCGCTCGGGCGGCCCGTGCCCGACTTTGAAGCCACAGACCTCAAGCAAGGCCGCGTCTTCCGCTTGTCCGAGCACAAAGGCGAAGTCATCATCGTCAATTTCTGGGCCTCCTGGTGCACACCTTGTCAAGCGGAAATGCCCAGCATCGAGGCGTATTACCGCAAACACCAGGCCGAAGGTTTGCAAGTGATTGCCATCAGCATGGACTCGGCCAAATACCTGCCCACGGTCAAAAAAATGGCGCAGGGTTTCAGCTTTTTCACCGCGCACCAAAGCCAGGCCAAAGTGCCCGACTTTGGCCGCATTTGGCGGCTGCCGTCTACCTTTGTGATTGACCGCCAGGGCGTGCTGCGCAAAAACGGTCATGAAGGCGAGCCCGAGGTCCATACCGAACTGTTGGAAACGCTGGTGACGCCGTTATTACGCATGCCTTAAAACGCCAGCTGCAAGCCTACCGACGCGGTGTAGGTGGGTGCCAGTTGGTAGCCGTTCAGGTTCTGGTACACGGGCAATTGCACAAAGCCGTACAGCTTGAGTTTGTCGTTCACCGGCACCGACACACCCGGGCTCAGGTACAGGGTTTGACCGCCGCTGTCGTCCGGCGTGGCTTGTGAGCCTGAATCCTTGGCGGACACCCTGGCATTGAGTTGCAGCTGCGGGGTCACGCTCTCCAACCCCATGTACCTGAAGCCCAGGTTCAGGTTCAAGGCATTGCCCGGCTTGTAATCGTCGCGGCTGTTGAGCGGCAACTGCGCCACGGCTTGCGAAAAATAATCCCAGTTTTGCGACAGCGAGCCCGTCTTGTACACGCCCAGAATGGCGTCCGTGGTGCCGCTGCCGGGTTGCAGACTGCGGTCGAGTACGGTGCCTGCCAAGTTGCCGCTGGCAAAGTTTTGGGTGAAGCTGCCCGTCGGTAATTTCAAGCCGAATTGCAGGCCTATGCTGTCATCCTCCAGACCGGCATAACGCATCACCAGTTTGATGTCGCCCAGACTTTGCGTGTGCGAGGCCGACCAAGTGCTGCCGTCTTCACCGTTGGTCGCGTGGTCACGGTCTATATAAGGCAATTGCAGCTGAATGCCCCAAGTTTCGTTCCAGTTGTAATCCAAGCCGACGCTGGTGTAGTGGTTGCGCGTGTAAAGCTCTTGCTCGGTAGCGCTGCTGATGGCCGCCGTACCGGTGCCGGAACGCATCTGGTTCTGGTTCACCAAGTCATGGCGCAAATCCAAGTGCCACCCTTGCGAGCTGGTCATGCCCTGGCCTTGCCAGTCTGTGCTGAGGGAACAACCGCAGCTGGCGCACGCCATGGCTTGGTTGAATGTCAATCCTGCAAATATGCCAACGGCTAATTTTTTCAATGTCTTCATGTTTTTTCCTGCTGATCTGTAAGCGGGCCGGTTCATGCCGCGCCCAAACACATGCAGGCGTCAGACAAACAGGCCAAGATGCTGTGCTTTGGTTTTGCACAGCGGAGAACGCACGGCCCTGAGCACAGGGCGGCGGTGGCTTAAACGCAGATTAGTGCAGGCGGCCCGCGCGCGGGCAAGGGCGGCGCACTGTCAGCCACTGCCCGGGAAATATAAAAAGTATGAGGTAACGGACTTTCAACGAACGGCGCTTCAGGCGCACCAAGCGATGGGGCAGGCGGCAAGCCGACCGACATACAAACACTGCAATCCTGGTGGTGCTGCGCCGCATTCTGAGGGGCGTCTTGCGACACCATTTTCATGCCGCCGCCACTGCTGCACACCAGTTCTATGGAAGGCGCCGCCAGCAGCGGCTGGGCCATGGCCAGCCCCAGGGACAAAACAAACCAAGCCAGCACATGGCGGGCGAGTCTGCGGGTATGTCTCAGGGCGGGCATGCTTTTAGGTTCGGTCGCTGCTAGTCAATGAATCAGTCAAACTTGGGTCGGCGTTTTTCTTTGAGCGAGGCCACGCCTTCGCGCACATCCGGCCCGCCGAAACCCATGAATTCCAGCGCCAGCGATGTATCAAATGAAGGCCCGGCCTGGCGCAACCAGTTGTTCAGCGAATACTTGGTCCAGCGAATCGCGGTTTGACTGCCGCTGGCGAGTTTGTCGGCCACCTCATACGCTTTGTCCAGCAGCTTGTTGTCATCGACACACAGCGACACCAGTCCTATGCGCTCGGCCTCTTCGCCGCTGACCGGTTCGCACAGCATCAAATAGTATTTGGCCTTGGCCATGCCACACAGCAAAGGCCAGATGATGGCCGCGTGGTCACCGGCGGCCACCCCTAATCGTGTGTGACCGTCGACGATCTTGGCGCTTTTGGCGGCGATTGAAATATCGGCCAGTAAACCGGCAACCAAGCCGGCGCCGACCGCCGGGCCGTGCATGGCACTGACAACCGGCTTGTCGCAATTGATGATGTTGTAGACCAGGTCGCGCGCCTCTTTCCAGACGCGGGTGCGAACCTCGAAATCCTGCGCCATGTCGCTGACCAGTTGCAAATCACCGCCGCCGGAAAACCCCTGCCCTTCGCCGCGCAGCACAGCGCAACGCACGCTGTCGTCGCGGCCTATGTCGCGCCAGATCTCGCACAAATCGGCATGGCCCTGGTGACCTGCGGTCGGCAGTTTGCCGTTGGCTGCTTTCATTTGAATATCGAGCACGCTGTCGTGCGGGCCGCGACGCGTGATATTCAAAGTCTCGTAAATGCTGTAGTCAATCGGCTTCATGGTTTTGGATTGTCACTGGTAAATGCAAGAGATTGTGCCTTGGCTACCAGTGATACCGGCTTTGTTGACAAAGATCAAGGTCGCTTTTGACATCAGGTCGCAAGATCAAACCCTGTTGACTCCTTGAACACACCATGACACAAACCAAGTTGCAACCTTATTTGCAAACACTGATGCAAATGCGTGAAGACCTGCTGACTCGCATCGCCCAGCAACGCGACGGCAAAGCCAGCCGCGCCGAGGTGGCGTTTGCGCATTTCGACCATACCCAGGACGATGAAGGCCAGATCAACAGCGAACGCGACATTGAATTTGCCATCAACGAAAACGAGACTGCGCAGTTGCAATCGATTGAAGAGGCGCTCAAGCGCATCACCCAAGGCGTGTACGGCTTGTGTGTGGAGTGCGGCGCCATGCAGTCGCGCGAACGTTTGCTGGCCGCGCCGCAAGCCACGCGCTGCATGGCTTGCCAAACCACTTTCGAAACCGCACACGCTGCACACTGAGAAAAGCAACCATGTCCACTTTTCACGCCATCGTCTGGATAGACCACAAGGAAGCCCATGTGCTGATGTTTGACCGCGAGCATGTGCAAGCGCAGCGCATACATTCGCGCAGCCACCACAGTCACCAAGGCAAGCATGCAGACGCGGCTTCGTTTTTCAAAGAAATCAGTGAGCAATTGCACGGCACGCACGAGGTGTTATTGACCGGCCCGGGCTCGGCGCGTACCGAGTTCAAGCATTGGTGCGAACTGCATGCCAAAGGCGCTGCACACGCCGTCGTCGATAACGTGGCCAGCGACCACCCCAGTGATGCGCAACTGGTCGCCATGGCGCGTCAGTATTTCAAAAAGTTTGACCAAATGACGGCCGACCCCGGTCAGGTTTGAAGATTTAAGTCGCCTGGTCCGGCCGCTAAGGTTTACACCTGCAAACTCAGCTTTCAAGCACCCGATTTAAGCGGGCGTGAAAGCCGAGTGAACAAGCGGGTCAGGCGCGCAAGGGCGCGACTTTCTGGTCGATCGCGCCGAACACGCTGTGGCCGTCTTTGTCTTTCATTTCGATGCGCACGGTATCGCCGAACTGCATGAAATCGGTGGTCGCTTTGCCGTCGAGTATGGTTTCGATGGCGCGTTTTTCCGCGATACAGCTATAGCCTTTGGGCCAGTCTTTGCGGCCATCGGTTTCAACCGCTTTGTTGCTGACGGTGCCGCTGCCTATGATGCTGCCGGCGCGCACGTTGCGGGTTTTGGCCAGATGCGAAATGAGTTGGCCGAAATGAAACGTCATCTCGGGGCCGGCGTCGCACATGCCGACGCGCTTGCCGTTCCAGTCCACGCGCATGCTCAAATGCAAACGGCCATGCTCCCAGGCGCTGCCGAGTTCGTCCAAGGTGACCGCCGCCGGGCTGAAGGCGGTCGCCGGTTTGCCTTGCAAAAAGCCGAAGTTCTTGGCCAATTCGCCGGGAATGAGACGGCGCAATGACACGTCGTTGGCCAGCATCACCAAGCGTATGCCTTCCAGCGCTTCGTCTGGCGTGGCTTGCATGGGCACGTCGCCGGTGATGACCGTGACCTCGGCCTCGAAGTCGATGCCGTGGTCGGTGCTGACCGCGATGATGTCGTCGCAAGCGCCTATGAAATCATCGCTGCCGCCCTGGTACATCAGCGGGTCGTCGTAATAGTTAGACGGCACCTCGCTGTTGCGCGATGCGCGCACCAACTCCACGTGGTTCATGTAGGCCGAGCCGTCGGCCCATTGGTAAGCGCGCGGCAACGGCGCCATGCACATCTTGGGGTCAAAGGCAAAAGCGTGTCTGGCTTTGCCCTGGTTCAAGGTTTGGTAAAGGTCTTGCAGTTGCGGGGAAATGAAGTTCCAGTCATCCAGCAACTGCTGCATACGGGAAGCGATACCGCTCGCATAATGGGCACTTGTCAAATCGCGTGAGACCACCACCAGTTGCCCGTCGCGTGAACCGTCTTTGTATGTCGCTAATTTCATGCAACCATTCTATCCATCGCATCTAAAGCCACGGTTTGCACTGGCCCTGTTGTTGTCGGTCGTGTTGCTGCACCTGGTCGGCTTGCAGTCCGTGTCGACGCTGTGGCCTACCCACTTGCTGCCCGGTCAGTCAGCCCCCTTGCAATTGACAGCGGGCAACGCGCCCGGCGAACCTGCTGTGGAATCCGCGCCGCCAACAACTGCTGCCGCCCCAACGGCTAAAGCCAGCCCGCCACCTGCTCAAACAACAGCGCCGGTACAAGGATTGCATGCGGTGAATCTGCCTGAAGAAGACATACAAGCTGGCATCGAAGAGGCCAGAAAAAAGCAGGAACTGCCTGAACAAACACCACCCGAAACTGCTGCGCCTGTTTTGCCCGAACCCGAAGCGCCGCCTGGTGTGGCTGCTGCACCGCCGCCGCCTGCCCCTCCACCACCTTTACCGCCACCCCCTGTTCCTCCTGCACCACTCCAAGCTGAGCCTGCGTCGACGGCCGCCGCAACGCCCCCTCTGCTGCCTGCCTCACCTGCACCAACCACAGTCCCGCCTGCTGCTGAAGCGGCTGCCACACCGCCAAGCAGCCCCAAGTCCGACAACACAGCTACCAAAGAAGCAACTGCCAACACCCCAGCAGACGAGACCCCGCCTTGGCTGGCGCAGGCGCGCTTTGTCTGGCCCGCGTCCACCAAGTTCATTTATGACGTGATTGGCGAAAGCAAGGGCATTCGTTTTCATGCCGATGGCGACATGCTGTGGCGGCACGACGGCAAAAACTACGAGATGCGCATGGAGATACGCCATTTCCTGCTCGGCAGCAAGACCCAAACCAGCGTCGGCCAATTGAGCGCACAAGGCCTGCAACCCAAGCGCTTCGGCGACAAATTCAAGCAGGAAGTGGCCGCGCATTTCGACCGCGACAAAGGCCAGCTGATTTTCAGCGCAAGCAGCAACACTCAGCCTTTGTTGCCCGCAGCACAAGACAGGCTCAGCCTGTTTGCGCAATTACCGGCGCTGCTGGCGGGTTCGCCCGAGTTACGCCAAAGCGGCCAGCAAATCAGCTTTCAAGTGGTGGCCGCCAAAAGCGCAGATATTTGGACCTTCCAAGTGGACAAGCAAGAGACCGTGCAACTGCCCATAGGCGCGGTGAGCGCCTGGAAATTGAGCCGGGTGTTCAAAGGCAGCTACGACCAGACCGCCGATGTCTGGCTGTCGCCCGCTTACGGTTATTTGCCGGTCAAGGTCAGGATTGCGCAAAGCAATGGCGATGTGCTGGAACAAAACCTGAGCAAGGTGCAGGCACCTTAATCTAACCGTGTGCTCGGGTCAGTGGGCGGCGGACTGAGATGCAATGCAGCTATCTCTGCATACACACTATCCGCTTGCAAACCCCATTTTTTAAAAAATGCCGTTAAGTCGTGGCCTGAAATTTGACACGCCTTCAACATGAAGTAACGCATCCTTGCTGCATCGTCTTTGAAAACAGGTTTTTCTTCACGGGTTAGCTTGTGCAGTTGCTGGTAGAAACTGTCGCCGTAGGCCAACCACAGTTGATGAAACATGCACAACCTGATCCATACATCCACGCTGTCCGCATTGAAATTTTTGTTGGCATCTGCCGCAGCAAGATAGGCCATGGCTTTTGTTTTCACGTCATTTTGAGTAAGCCTGTCAGGCGTAACCTGCAAAGATCTTTCTGCCGCCATAGAGTAAATATTGACCGTGACCTCTCCGAGCCCGGACCACGTCCAAGGCTGTTGATGCAAGTGGCCCAATTCATGCCAAATTCCCCAAGCATCACCAGAGTTAGGCAGTCTGCCGGTGATCAGCGGTGTGAATGCATATTTGGCCGCGCCAGCTGAAAACGCGGTACGGAAGTTGGTGGCATACATCCAACCGTCTTCGGCTTGGGTCATCAAGAATTGGTTGGTATTGCGCCTGTGCGTTTCAGACGTTCCGTCTAGGCCACTGATATTGTCTTCAGCATTCAAAATCTGATCAGCGGTGTTGAGCACCAAATCCTGGTCATTGTCCTGCCAAGCCAAAGCGTTTTCTCTGGAAAACACCATGAAAGCCCGCTTGCTCTCCATCACCACATCAGGTGTTGATGTGTAAGTGCTCAACTGAGCTTTCCAGTTTGTCTTTGTGGTTTTCCCCAGCACATAGTGCGGGGTTTTCAAAAAGCCTTGCTGAAAATCAATGGTCAGCGGATGCAAGTTGTTAGGGTCTGGTTTGCCATTCACCGTGTACTGAATGTAGACCAAGCCGCCGAAATTACCGACTACAAATACATTGTTGCCCGCTTTCAATGTGTAGGGTGTCGGGTCTCGACCACCATTGTTGTACCTGGAATAAGTACCCACCAGCAATCGCAATTGATTATTGGCAGCAGCCGTGCCACTCACGTTGACTGTCAGCACTGCCCCTGGTGGCGCATACAAACCTGTCACTTGGAAATCAGGTGTTGGGGTATTGAGTAAGCGGTTTGATTCATAAGCTGCGCTGGCCAGTTCATTGAATTGCAAAGTCAGCGGCAGACCTGTGCCCCACTGTTCCGATTGCTTACTTTGTTGATAGTCATTCCAACCGCTGTTGTTGCCTTGTGCGGGTTTCAGGAATTTGTCATCGTCTAGACCCGCTCCCCCCTTACTCACCACGCGAGCAATCAAGACGCCTGCCTCCATATAGCCCTCGACCCGAATAGTCAGGCCTGAAGTCTTTAATTCATTCGAGGTAATGCCCATGAAAGTGGTTTTGTCATTCCACAGCACCTGCTGCAACACAGGTTTACTGCCTGCGGGCACACCCTCTTTTGTCACCACAAATTGATTCGCATTGGTATCAACATTGTTTACCGTGCCGAAGAGCGTGCGCATTGCCAACGCAGGCATGGACTTGCACTCCATGCGGGTAGCAAGCACCACCGGCGTATTGGTTTGTTGGATGGCGAATATTTGCACTGGCACGTCATCGGCAAGTGTGATGTCAGGGCACGCGTTGTTCATATTGATAAGGCCCGCATCTACCGGTATACCCCGCACGACAAAACGGGTGCTGTCCACGAATTGGCTGATGGGGCCGATCAATTTGACTTTGGCCAAATCGCTTGAATTGCTTTGCTGGCGAACCAGAATGGCAGAGGCTTGAATCACGCCCTCAGCGTTAACCGATCCACTGACAGACACATACGCACTGTTGCTGATTGCCTCGGCACTGGGAGTGATTTTGGTGCTAACGGCAAACACCACTTTCATCCCAAGCAATTCAAATGTTTTGCTGGCAGTTTCATACATGCTTAACTGTCCGCTTATCTGTACGACATTGTCTTGGCTTGCAGCGTCTTGCAGCCTGTTGATTTTCAAATAATCGGCATTCAGGGTATTGCCGATGAGTGATGATGCCAGGCCAAACGCCGTGACCATCAAGCCGTTGCTTAAATTGGTACCCGATGGCCTTGCTTTGGCGTTGGCATATGCAATGGTCAA
Source organism: uncultured Burkholderiales bacterium (assembly GCA_903887325.1). GTDB lineage: Bacteria > Pseudomonadota > Gammaproteobacteria > Burkholderiales > Burkholderiaceae_C > Limnohabitans. The sequence continues at coordinate 30,245 of CAISPG010000004.1, forward strand.
ATCATTGAGCTTGAATGTTTTGGCAGTTGTATTGATGTCAGCGATTTTTCCGCTGACTTTGAGGCTTGTCAGCGCAGCCATTTTTTGAATACGGGTGGCCGTGACTTTGTAGACCTTGGACACGTTGTCATACACAAGGCTGCCGTGTATTTGCGTCAACTGATTGACAGCCAGGTCAGCAATGCTGTTGTAACCACCGGCCCATATGGTCAACGGTCCCTTCGATATATCGCTGTTGACGCTGACCACTTGACCGGCTACTTTGAGGGTGAGATCTGTTGTACTCACCGCACTGATCACGCCGATTAGCGTGGCATCTACAGTGACTTTGTTGGCTGTGCCTTTGCCATCATGGTTCACTTTGATGCGTTGGCCCAATTGCAACACGGTGTTGCTGTAAGTGCCGTCGGCATTTTCTGTGACCACTGATGCTTTGGCATCTTCGATTTCATTGTCATCGACTACGACTGAACCGAATCCGGTGACTACACCGCTGGTCACGACCGAAGCTTGGGTTGGAGGATGATTGGAAGAACCTCCACCACAAGCTTGCAAGATTGATACCAAAACCAGAAAAACAACACTGGAAAA
>CAISPG010000005.1 GCA_903887325.1 uncultured Burkholderiales bacterium
CCATGCCCAAGGTGCTGGTTTTGTGTGAAGACACCAAGTCCTGTCTGGATTACCTCAATGATGCCGCCAAACATTACAGGGCAAATGTAAAGCCTCAAAACTGTGGCAAAACCGACCCTTTGAGTATTGTCAATGCAGCAAAGGTTGAAATCAATAGAAAAAAATATGACCATGTCTTTTGTGTAATTGACAGGGATTCACATGAGAATTTTGATCAAGCGTGCGAACTCGCTAAACCCTACAGGGAAGAAATTACTTTGATTACATCCTTTCCTTGCTATGAGTTTTGGCTTTACTTACACTTTAAACAAGACCGTTCACCCTTAGGTCCGGGGATGGTGGGCGGTAAATCGCCAGGTGACAGAATGTTGTCAAAAATCAAGCAAATTCCTGAATTGAAAAATTACTCAAAATCAGACAGTCTTGGTTTGTTCGATTATTTGCAACCGCAATTAAAAACAGCAATCACCCATGCTGCTTGGGTCCTGAATCAAGCTGAAAGTGAAGACAATCCCGATCCAAGCACGCGTATTCATCTGCTGTTAAAAGAGTTCGAAAAACTAGCTGAGCCTCAGCCTATAACCGCTTAAACCTGCTCCGCCACCCGCTTACCTATATACGCCAGCGCTTCTTCCACCTGGTCTATCAATATCAAACACAAATCCCCGGGCTTGAGTTTTGAAAGCGCATGGTCGATGGCGATGAATTCGCCTTGTATTTCCACGATGTCGCTTGTCAGTTTGGCGTCTTTCAAACCCTGGCGCAGCAAGGCGATGACTTCGCCGTCGGCGCGGCCGCGTTGGCACGCATCTTCAAACAACACCACGCTGTTGAAAGCGCCGCCTATGACGCGGGTTTGCTCGCGTATGTCTTCGTCGCGCCGGTCGCCGGCGCCGCTGATCACCACGCTGCGTTGTTTGGCCGGTAAGTTGGTGACGGCTTGTACCAAGGCTTTGATGGCGTCCGGGTTGTGGCCGTAGTCGGCAATGATGGTCGCGCCCTTGTAGCTGAACATATTGAAGCGACCCGGTACGCCTTGGGTGTCGCTGACAAACGTGGACAAGCCTTGGCAGATAGACGCCCACGACAAATTCACCGCCCATGCCGCACCAATGGATGCCATGGCGTTTTCCACTTGAAAACCGATGGCGCCGTTTTGTGTCAACGGTACTTCATTCAAGGAGATGCGCACTTGTTGTGCGCCTTCCTGCGCCACGATGTGGCCGTCTTGCACATACAGCACGCGCTTGCCTTGGGCGCGGTGTGTGGCCAGCACCGGGTGGTGCGGGTCCACCGCAAAAAACGTGACTTGCCCCGGGCAATTCGGTGCCATCGCTGCGACCATGGGGTCGGTGGCGTTCAACACGGCCATGCCGCTGGGCGCGACGTTTTGCACGATGACGCGCTTGAGCACGGCCAGGTCTTCGACGGTGCTGATGTAGTTCAGGCCCAGGTGATCGCCTGCGCCTATGTTGGTCACCACCGCCACCTGGCAGCGGTCAAACGCCAGCCCTTCGCGCAACATACCGCCGCGCGCGGTCTCCAGCACCGCCGCGTCCACGTCGGGGTGCATCAAGACACTGCGGGCGCTGCGCGGGCCGCTGCAGTCGCCGGTGTCGAGTTGCAAGCCATTGACAAACACGCCGTCGGTGTTGGTCATGCCGGTGCGCAAACCGCTGGTACGCAACAAATGCGCGCAAAGTCGAACAGTAGTGGTTTTGCCGTTGGTGCCGGTGACCGCAATCAGCGGTATGCGACCATCATTTCCATTAGAAAACATGGTGTCCATGATGGCGCTGCCGACATCGCGGCCCTTGCCGAACGAGGGTTGCAAATGCATGCGCAAACCCGGCGCGGCATTCACCTCGACAATGCCGCCGTTTTGTTCTTCCAGCGGTTTCAATACAGACTCGCAGACCACATCGACGCCGCACACATCCAGGCCAACCATTTGCGCGGCCATGACGGCGCGCGCAGCGACTTCCGGGTGCACGTCGTCGGTCACGTCGGTGGCGGTGCCGCCGGTGGACAAATTGGCGTTGTTGCGCAGCACCACGCGCGCACCTTTGGTCGGCACGCTGTCGGCGTCAAAACCTTGTTCTTTCAATCGCGCCAAGGCGATGTCGTCGAAGCGGATTTTGGTGAGCGATGTGGCGTGGCCGTCGCCGCGACGCGGGTCTGAATTCACTTTGTCGACCAACTGGCGCACAGACGATTTGCCATCGCCCACCACCAGCGGCGGTTCACGCCGTGCAGCTGCCACCATGCGGTCGCCCACCACCAGCAAGCGGTAATCGCTGCCCGGCAAAAAACTCTCGACCATGATGTCGTCGCGGTATTCGAGGGCGCTGTTGTACGCCTGCATGACTTCTTCGCGGGTGCGGATATTGACCACCACGCCTTTGCCTTGGTTGCCGTCGCGCGGCTTGACAACCACCGGCAAACCTATGTCTTGCGCTGCGGCCCAGGCGTCTTCTGCGCTGTCTACCGGGCGGCCACGCGGCACCGGCACACCGGCGGCGAGCAACAGTTTTTTGCTGAGTTCTTTGTCTTGCGCAATCGATTCGGCGATGGCACTGCTGGCATCGGTTTCTGCGGCTTGTATGCGTCTTTGTTTGCTGCCCCAGCCGAATTGCACCAGGCTGGCGTCTGACAAGCGGCGGTAAGGCACGCCGCGCGCCAAAGCTGCATCCACAATCGCGCCGGTCGATGGGCCCAGGCGAATGTCTTCATCCAACTCGCGCATTTCATGCAAAGCCAGGTCCACATCAAACTGCTTGGATTCAAACGCGGCCAGACACAACTGCTCGGCCAAACGCATGGCGAGTTTGCCGACTTGCTCAACCGAATATTCGACCACCACCTGAAACAAACCTTCTTCGGGGGTGGGCGTGGTGCGGCTGAACGTGACCGGGCAACCCGCTTGTATTTGCAAATGCAAAACCGCGGCTTCTACGGCATGCGCCATGCTCAGGTGTGCGTCGCGTTCACCGGGTTGCAAGCGGCCTAAGCCCGGAAACAAATGGCGCAGGCGTTTTTCAAAGGCTTGCTGGTCGGCGCTGAGGTCGCTTTCCAAGCCGGGTGCGCAGCGCACCATGGCTTCGATGGCGGTGTGGCGGGTCCACAGATTGGGGCCGCGCAAGGCGCGAATGCGGGAGACTTCCATCAGGCTTTCATCCTTGCAAGATCAAGATTGGCAATCGCAGACGGTTGCCCGTAATTTTTCAGACCTGCGCGTATCAAATCGGGTGACAGGTCCAGCGCCCAAGCCACGGCCACCGAGGCCAGCAAATTGTGCAAACTCAGCGTGCCGTCGCTAAGGTGTTTGGCGATCGCCGGGAAATCCAGTTGCAGCAGACTGTGTTCATGCGTGCCGCGCGACATCATCACCTGGCCTCTGGAGAAATACACGGCGCGCCCTTGTTTCTTCAGATGCTGTTGCACGCAGTCGTTGTGTTCATCGGCGGCGTAATAAATGACTTCGCCATCGCACAGGTCGGCCATTTCAACCACCGCCGCGTCTTCGGCGTTCAGCACCGCAGCGCCTTCGGGCAGCACCAGGTCGATCTGCGTGCGCACCACATTGCGCACTTGTTCGGGGGTAAGTATGTCGTGGTCTTGCAAGCCGCTGTTGTCCGGCATGTCGGTCAGCACGCCGACATGACAACGGTCGTAGGGCAGGCCTTCGTCCAGCACTTGCAGCGGCGTGTTTTCAAACACGGCTGCGTCCAAGGCGCGGTTGATCAATAAACGCTGACTGGCTTCAAACACACGTGCATCTTTGGGGTCGACCAGGCGCTGGTCCATGAACAAACCGCGTGCCGACGCCAAGCCTGTGCGTCGACCCGACAAATGAATCAGCCAGTTGACCAGGTGCGCCAACTCGGTGGTGTGGGTGCGCCCCATGATGCCGACCACAGGTATGCGTGTGGCTTGCTGCGGCTCGAACAAATGCGAAACAATGGCTTGACCCACAGGGCGAGGCTGGCCGATGGCCGGCTTCAAATGCATGAGCAAGCCGGGACCGGCGTTGACTTCAACGATGGCACCGCCTTGCGCCAGCAAAGGCTTGCTGATGTCTTCGGCGACCAGATCAATGCCCGCGATATCAAGCCCCACCACGCGCGCAGCCAGCACCACCACGGCGGCGACTTCCGGGTGCACCAGATCGGTCACATCGATGCCCATATTGCCGGTGCGCTGTACCACGGCCACGCGGTCTTTCTCGAGGATGCTGTCTGCCGTCAAACCCTGGCGTTGCAATTCCAGCACGGCGGTCGGCAAGTCTTTCAAGCGTATGGTGTCCAGTGGAAAGTCTTCTTCCTCGCCGCGACGCGGGTCGGAGTTGATTTGCAATTCAATCAATTCGGCCACGGTATGCACGCCGTCGCCGGTGATGCGCGCGGTCTCACCACGCGAAGCCGCCACGACTTGGTTACCGACCACCAGCAAGCGGTGTTCGTCGCCGGGGATGAAGCGCTCGACCATCACATCGGTGCCTTCGCGTTGCGCCACTAAAAACGCAGCTTCTATGTCTTCGCGCTTGCGCAAATCCAACGCCACACCGCGCCCATGGTTGGCGTCGGTGGGTTTGACCACCACCGGCAAACCTATGTCTTGCGCCACGCTCCAGGCTTCTTCAGGTGTATTCACCACTTCACCCGAGGGTATGGGCACGCCGCATTGGGTCAGCAGGATTTTGGTCAGGTCTTTGTCGCTGGAAATGCTTTCAGCGATGGCGCTGGTGCGGTCGGTTTCAGCCGTCCAGATACGGCGTTGTAGCGAACCGTAGCCCAGTTGCACCAGGTTGCCCGAGGTCAAACGAATAGAAGGAATGCGGTGTTCGTTGGCCGCGTCGACGATGCAAGCGGTGCTCGGGCCCAGGCACATGCGATCAACCATGGCTTTGAGCCGGGTGACCGTGGATTTCAGGTCGTAAGACGTGTTGTTGATGGCGGCCATCACCAGGTCACGCGCGGCCACCAGGCTTTCGCGCCCGACTTCTTCCTGCCGCGTGCGAATCACCACTTTGTAAACACCGCGTTGGCTGGTTTCGCGCGCTTTGCCGAAACCGACTTGCATGCCGGCCAGGGTTTGCAATTCGATGGCCACGTGCTCCATGATGTGGCCGCACCAGGTGCCGTCGTTCAGGCGCAGCAAAAAACCGCCGCGCTCGCCGACACCGCAGCGGTGCTCGACCATGCCGGGCAGCCAAGCGGTGAGCCGGTCGACAAAACCGGGCAGTTTGTTGGAGGGGTGGTCTTCCAGAACGCCCAGATCAACCCAGGCTTCGATGACCGGACGGTAGGTCCACACATTCGGTCCGCGCAAATAACGCATGCGCAAAATGGCGATATCGGGAAAGGTCATAAAGTGAATGATTAGGTATGACTGCGAATGGGTCGCGAGGGGCAGAGGGTTAGAATCGTTTCACTGTAGGTCATTGTTATAAGAATGAATATTCCCTCTCAAGTTGCGCCAGTGCTGCTGGATGTGCCAGCCATGTGGCGGGAGGATCTGCAGCTTCAGTTGTCATCAGAAGAAAACGTTTCAGCCTGGCTGGAGGTTGACCTCGATGCCCGATTGTATTTCGCGCGTGGCCTGCTGGTTTTGACGCGCAGCCGCCTGATCTGGTGCGCTCCCTCTCAAGAAAAAACCTGGCACAGCCTGGAGATTCAGCCCGATTGGCGGCTGGAGCTCAGCGACCACGCTGGTGTCGGGCATTTGCGCCTGCGAGGTGCCTCGCAGCAAATCGCCGACTGGCGCTTCACCCTGGGACGTAATTTGCAAGCGGCGGCTTTGCTGGCGCGTTTCGATAAACAGCAGGCCGGTCAGGGCCATGCCCCCGGGCAGACCTGGTGTCCGGTGTGTCACGCGCCCTTGAAGGACACTGACGACACCTGTCGCAGTTGCGACCTGGTGCAAGACGAAGCGCCTGCATCCACCTGGAGTTTGTTTCGCCTGTGGCGCTTTGCCAAACCTTACCAAGGCCAGTTGTTGCTGGGCTTTTGTTTGACGCTGGCTTCCACCGCAGCCACGCTGGTGCCGCCTTACTTGACCATGCCTTTGATGGACGATGTGTTGATTCCATTTCAAAACGGTCAGCAAATCGATATTTCTTTGGTCGCTATGTATCTGGGCGGTTTGCTGGCAGCGGCTTTGTTCGCCTGGGGACTGGGCTGGTTCAAAACCTATGTGCTGGCGCTGGCCTCCGAGCGCATCGGCGCCGATTTGCGCTCTACCGCTTATGAGCATTTATTGAAACTCTCGCTGGAATATTTCGGCGGACGCCGCACCGGCGACCTGATGACGCGCATAGGCAGCGAGACCGACCGCTTGTGCGTGTTTTTGTCTTTGCATTTGCTCGACTTCGCCACCGACGTGTTGATGATTTTGATGACCGCCGTCATTTTGTTCAGCATAGACCCGTGGCTGGCCTGCGCCACGTTGTTGCCGCTGCCGTTCATCGCCTGGTTGATACACATTGTGCGCGACCGCTTGCGCACCGGTTTCGAAAAAATCGACCGCGTCTGGTCAGAACTCACCAACGTGCTGGCTGACACTATTCCGGGCATTCGCGTGGTCAAGGCGTTTGCCCAGGAGAACCGCGAAGCGCGGCGTTTTCAGGAAGCCAACAAACACAATCTGGCGGTGAACGACCGCATCAATTTTTTATGGTCGCTGTTTTCGCCCACGGTCACGCTGGTCACCGAATTCGGTTTGCTGGTGGTCTGGGCTTTCGGCATTTGGCAGGTGGCGCACCATCAGGTCACGGTCGGTGTGCTGACCGCGTTCCTGGCGTACAGCACGCGTTTTTATGCACGCTTGGATGCGATGAGTCGCATCGTGTCGCACACGCAAAAAGCTGCGGCCGGCACCAAACGTATTTTTGAAATTCTGGACCATGTGTCCAGCGTGCCCGAGCCTGTCAAACCGGTGGCTTTGGATGAAGTGGTCGGGCGCATACAAATCACTGACGCCGGTTTCAGGTACGGCAACCGCGCCGTCATCAAAGGTTTGACCCTGGACATTGCGCCCGGCGAAATGATCGGCCTGGTCGGCCAAAGCGGCTCCGGCAAAAGCACCATGGTCAATTTGATCTGCCGCTTTTACGACCTGAGCGAAGGCTCCATTCGCATAGACGGTATTGATATCCGCGATGTACGCATCGCCGATTACCGCCGTCATATAGGCCTGGTGTTGCAAGAACCGTTTTTGTTTTTCGGCACCATCGCCGACAACATCGCTTACGGCAAACCGGGCGCGACCCGCGCCGAGATCGTCGCTGCCGCACGCGCCGCACATGCACATGAATTCATCTTGCGCTTGCCGCAAGGCTACGACTCTCTTGTCGGTGAACGCGGCCAAGGCTTGTCCGGCGGCGAACGCCAACGCATCTCGATTGCGCGTGCTTTGTTGATTGATCCGCGCATACTCATCATGGACGAGGCCACGTCATCGGTTGACACCGAGACCGAGCAGGAAATTCAAAAAGCACTGGATAACCTGGTGCGCGGACGCACCACTATTGCGATTGCGCACCGGCTCTCTACCTTGCGTCGCGCCGACCGGCTGGTGGTGATGGAGCAAGGCCAGTTGGTCGAGCAAGGCCAACACGATGAACTGCTGGCGCGCCAAGGCGCTTACTGGCGTTTGTATGAAGCCCAAGCCCGACAAAAAGAAGCTGAAGAAAACGGCTTGACCCTGGGCGCGGCCAGAGAGGAGCGGGTATGACCAATGCCGCATTCGAACTGACACTGGACGCAGACGGTCATTGGCAATTGCAACTCAACAACGAACTGCACCACGCCGTGGTGGTGGTGCGCGCTTTTCCCATCGGTGCGCCTGACGAGGCTGTGTCCATACTCAGCGCTGAAGGTCATGAATTACTTTGGTTAGCACATCCGCTTGAATTGCCTTCAGCGTTAAAAGAAACCGTTCTTGCAGCCTTGCAAGCGCGCGAGTTCATGCCTGAGATCAAACGCGTAGACGCGGTCAGCAGCTTCACCACACCATCGACTTGGTCGGTGCAAACCCATCGCGGCTTCACGCAGTTTGTGTTGCGCGGCGAAGAAGACATACGCCGCATCAGCAGCAAAACCCTGATCGTCGCCGATGAACACGGCGTACAGTTTTTGATCCGTGATTTGCCGGCGCTTGACCGGCACAGCCGCAAGTTGCTGGACCGTTTTCTCTGACCTGAGAGTTGCTGCATATGCTTAAACTGATCCGTTCATTCATGTGCCTAGTCGCATTCAGTGCTTGGGCATTGCCTGCGCTGTCGCAAACTCTGAAATGTCAAAGCCATCACACCAGCCGCTTTTTTAAGCTTGATCAGGAGTAAAAACCCATGACAGCACTGACCATCAGACTACCCAATTCGGTTCATCAAAAAATCAAGGAACTTGCGGCAAGAGATCAGATCTCTGTGAATCAGTTCATTGCCAGCGCTGCCTCTGAAAAAATGGCTTCTTTCATGACACTTGACTATCTTCGTTAAGAGGTTGCCAAAGCAAATCGTTCAGAATTTGACCGCTATTTGGCTGCTGTTCCTGACACCTTGCCTTTACCAGGTGATGAAAGTGTTTAAGCTTATTGAACCGGGGTCGTTTGAACAAAACCTGAAGTCATAAGTTTTTTCAATAAAGCGTTTAAGGGTCAGCTGAATAAATTCTTCAGCTTGTCGGCCCAACCGGCTTCCGAAGGCGAATGTTTATCGCCGCCTTTTTTCAGCGACTCATCAAGCTCTTTCAATAACTTGCGTTGATGCTCGGTCAGCTTGACCGGTGTTTCCACCGTGATGTGGCAGTACAAATCGCCGGGAAAGCTGGAGCGCACGCCTTTGACGCCTTTGCCGCGCAGCCTGAACTGCTTGCCGGTTTGCGTGCCTTCGGGCAGGTCGATGGCGGCTTCGCCACTGAGCGTGGGCACGCTGATTTCGCCGCCCAGGGCTGCGGTGGTGAAACTGATGGGCACAGCGCAGTGCAAATCGTCGCCGTCGCGCTGAAACACATCATGTTTTTGTATGCGGATCTCTATGTACAAATCGCCGGGTGGGCCGCCATTGGTGCCGGGCTCGCCGTTGCCGGTGCTGCGTATGCGCATGCCGTCGTCGATACCGGCCGGGATTTTGATTTCCAGCGTTTTCTGGCGTTTGATTTTTCCTTGCCCGTGGCAAGGCGAGCACGGGTCGGTGACGACCTTGCCGGTGCCTCTGCAATGCGGACAGGTTTGTTGCACGCTGAAAAAGCCCTGGCGCATTTGCACCACGCCTTGGCCCTGGCAGGTGCCGCAGGTTTTGGGCGAAGTGCCGGGTTTGGCACCGCTGCCGTGGCAAGTGTCGCATTCGTCAAAAGAAGGGATGCGGATTTCGCTCTCTTTGCCAGCCGCCGCTTCTTCGAGCGTGACTTCCATGGCGTAGCTCAAGTCGTTGCCGCGAAACACTTGGCGACCGCCACCGCCTTGCTGACGACGTGCCTGGCCGAAGATGTCGCCGAAGATATCGCCAAAGCTTTCGCCGAATCCGCCAAAGCCCGCTCCTGCGCCGCCCGGGCCGCGCATGTTCGGGTCCACACCGGCGTGACCGAACTGGTCGTAGGCCGCGCGTTTTTCAGCGTCCGACAGCATTTCATAAGCCTCTTTGGCTTCTTTGAATTTCACCTCGGCAGAGGCGTCACCCTGGTTGCGGTCAGGGTGGAATTTCATCGCCAGTTTGCGGTACGACTTTTTGATTTCGTCTTCGCTGGCGGTTTTGGGTACGCCCAAAATTTCGTAAAAGTCGCGTTTAGTGGCCATGTCTGTGCTGCTGTAAAAAGTGCCAACGCCGCGCCGGCCTTTTCAGGTCAGAACGCGGCGGGGCAGGGGTTGAATGGTCAGGGCTTTTTGACTTCCTTGACCTCGGCATCGACCACATTGTCGTCTTGCGGTTTGTCTTTGCCTGCATCGGCGGCTGATGGGCCTGCTGCTGCTGCCTGCTCGGCTTGCATATTGGCGTAAACCATTTCGCCCAGCTTTTGCGCGGCGGTCATCAAGGTTTCGCTTTTGGCATCGATGGCGGCTTTGTCTTCGCCTTTCAATGCTTCTTCCACGTCCTTGACAGCGGCTTCGATTTTTTCTTTTTCAGCTGCGTCGAGTTTGTCGCCGTGTTCGGTCAGCGATTTCTTCACGCTGTGTACCGACGCTTCGGCCTGGTTGCGCGACTGCACGATTTCCAGCTTCTTCTTGTCTTCGGCGGCGTTGAGTTCAGCGTCCTTGACCATTTGCTGGATCTCGGCTTCGCTCAAACCCGAGTTAGCCTTGATGGTGATTTTGTTTTCTTTGCCGGTGGCTTTGTCTTTGGCGCCGACGTGCAAGATGCCGTTGGCGTCAATGTCAAAACTCACTTCAATTTGCGGCGTGCCGCGCGAAGCCGGCGGAATACCCTCGAGGTTGAATTCGCCCAGCGCTTTGTTGCCGCTGGCCATTTCGCGTTCACCTTGGTAAACCTTGATGGTCACCGCAGGCTGGTTGTCGTCGGCGGTGGAGAAGGTCTGTGCAAACTTGGTCGGGATGGTCGTGTTCTTGGTGATCATCTTGGTCATCACGCCGCCCAGGGTTTCAATGCCCAAAGACAAAGGCGTCACGTCCAGCAACAACACGTCTTTGCGGTCGCCCGACAACACTTGACCTTGAATCGCTGCGCCGACGGCCACGGCTTCGTCAGGGTTGACGTCGCGGCGCGGCTCTTTGCCGAAGAATTCTTTGACCTTGTCTTGCACCTTGGGCATGCGGGTCATGCCGCCGACCATGATCACGTCGTCAATGTCGCCGACAGACACGCCGGCGTCTTTGATGGCGGTGCGGCAAGGTGCGATGGTGCGCTCGATCAAATCGTCGACCAGGCTTTCCAGCTTGGCGCGGTTGAGCTTGATGTTCAAGTGTTTAGGGCCGGATGCGTCAGCC
>CAISPG010000006.1 GCA_903887325.1 uncultured Burkholderiales bacterium
CCAGACAGCGTCTGGCCATCAGTCTGTGGGCGTATTACGACGCCAGCATTCTTGACATTGCCAGAACACTGCAAATCGAAGTCAATGCGGCCAATCAGTTGTTGCACAGAGCCAAAGCCAATTTGAAAATACTCTTGAAAGAAAAGCCATGAAACTCGAAGACGATGATTTGAAGTCATTGATCCGCAGCGCCAAAAGCCCGGGCTTGTCGAAAAACTTTGTGTCCTACACCCTGGACAAAGCCGGATTCAGCGCCTCCCCGTTGGCGGCAATTCAAACCACCCCCAATGGCCACAAACTGTTTTCCGTGTCTCAGCTTTTTACGCCCCGGTATTCCAGCCTGTTTTTGATCATTGCGATTGCCTGCATGTTGCTGCTGAAAACGTCCATGCACGCCGAGGAAGAAGAACTTCACCACATCGACACCTTGTCACTGTCAACCCTGCTGGTGCTTTAACACATGCTGTTCAAAAAGATAGTTAATTATCAGTTTGAGTGTAATATTCCTATCTAATTGCACGTCTTATATTGAAACTCAAGTCAAACAAAGTATGAATAAGAATTTATATCTCAATTTCCTGAAAACCACACGACAAGTCGCTGATCAATTTCCAATGAAGCACATAGACCCGGTCTGCAAGCTGATTCTGGAAGAAATAGCGCTTGGGGTGGCGCGCAACCAATTGCTGAAGGTATCGGATGCTATTGAGATGGAAAGCATAGCTTCCAGATCTACTTTACACCGTAAGCTCAGTATATTGATAGATGCAGGTCTGATTTCATTGACTTCCTCAAGTCTTGACAAAAGAACCAAGATGCTGACCATCACCGCCACCGGTGTTGAATACTTTTCAGCTTTATCAAAGGCCATTGAAAAATTAAAACTGCCTATTGCAGAACCGCAAATGGCTTGAATGGTCTGACTGCCGGGCGAACCAGCGCCAACCTAGAACGCCGGTTACCATAACGCTTGATTCACAGCTTTGAATTCCCATGCGTAGCGCTTTTTTGCTTTCACTTATATTTTTATCCGGCACAGCCTTGGCTTGCACCGATGAATATGCACCGGTATGCGGTTACTGGATGCATTCGCCGCGCACCCAAACCTACCCTAACCGCTGCAAGATGCTGGCTGCTGGTGCCAAATTACGTCATGAAGGCAGTTGCCACGACCAGCCTGCAAAGACTCCTCAGACGGCCGGCGCTAGACCGAATAAATAAATTATTGCTAGAGTCTCATGGCCCGCAGCAATCTGTCAAATAGGTAGTGGCAAACCAAACCATGAAGCCACAGAAAACGGCTACAAACAAACAGACCAGCAGCAGCAGCCCGAAACGGGGTTCAATATCCGGTTTTTCCATGCGCAAAAGCTCTCTGTATGAAGGCAAACAAGTCGATCAAACGGTTTGAGAATCCGCAGTGCATGCTTGTTGTTGCTGTTTTTGCTTTTGCACACGCCGGTAAACAAAGGCAGTCAGCAACGGGGTCAATACCGCGGTCACAATCACCGAAGCAGCGACTTGCAAGGTGGCAATCGGGGCAATGGCAGCGAAAGTCGGGTCTGCCATGGCCACGGCTTGCGGCGTGCCGGTGGAGTTGCCAGCAGTGCTTGAAGCTGCTGCACCCGCAATGCCAGAGCCGCCCAATAATTTGTCGACCGCAATACACACCATGCCGGTGATCACCAGCACCGACAAGCCCAGGAAAATCCCGGGGATACCGGCCTTGGTGATGGCGTTGAGGTTAATGCCTTGCCCCAGTGTGAACGCCATGAAGGGAATGATGATTTCTTCATGGCTGCCGAAAAAGTCCCGCAAGTCTTCATCCAGATTACCCAGAATGGCACCGGCCACGATAGGCGCGATCACACTGACCATGGTCAACCAGGGGATGACGGCCAGACCGGCGCCGACGAGCACCAGCATGGTCAGAAACGGGCCGGTTTCTATGCTTTGCGGCACATAGGTGCCTGCGTCTTCCTTGTTACCAAAGGTACTGGTCAGCGCCAGAAACATGCCGCCGTTGGTATCGTTCATCGCCGCCAGCACCGCTAGCGTGGTCAGGCCGAACACATCGCCGTCAAAAAAATGGGCCACAGCCAAGGCCACCAGCACTGCTGTACCGACTTTGGCAAACATGATGCCGAAACCGCGTTTAAGCATGGTCGGTGCCGCGTTCAAGGTCATTTTGGTGCCGACAGTGAACAGGTACATGGCTAAAAAAGTCGGGTAGCCCACGTTGGTCAATGCCTGTGTGAAGCCGCCTATCTTCATGGCGTCGGGTGCCAGTGTGTTCAACAACATGCCTATGAACAATGGAACCACCATCAGGCCGCCTGGCACTTTTTGTATCGATTGAAGAATTTTCATGAAGGCCTTTGCGCTAGAAGAGGCCCGCAACACAAGATGGTGACAGGGGCAATGGCTGATTGTGCAGTGTTTACCGGTCGCGGTTTTTGCTATTCAATGTAAGAACGGCTATGGATCACAAAAAATCCTTCACCCATTGCATGGAACTGTCCCAGAGCCTGTGTGCGGCCTCTTGATTGGATGCCGCTGCAGAAGTTGATACCGGGCGGCATTTGTCATAGTACAAACCGCTTTCAGATGCAGGAGCCGTCAGGCAACAATGCAAACTGGTTTGTGCGCCTTGCTCAGGTGTCAACATTCCGCGCCATCTTAAGAGCGGTTGCAAAAAGCGCGGCACCTCGCGCCACACCTCAGTGGCGACCACGCCGGGGTGAAGGGCATAACAAGACACACCTGAAGCGGACAATACCGCGGCCAGTTGCCGGTTGAAAAGAATGTTGGCAAGTTTGGAGACCGCGTATTCCGGCACACCGCTCAAGCTGCTGCTGCTTTGCTGCAATTTACCCCAAGGCACGCCCTTGAATGCCATGCGGTGGGCGCGACTTGCCACCGTGACTACACGAGCCGGTGCGCTGCTTTTGAGTTTGTCCAGCAACAGAAGCGTCAACAAAAAATGCCCCAGATGATTCGCCCCGAAAGCCAGTTCAAAGCCTTGTTGCGTTGAGCCGCGTTTACCGGCCAGACCGGCGTTGTTGACCAGCAAGTGCAAGTCGAGTCCGGTGTCTAGAAACTGCTGTGCACAGGCTTTGACTGAAGCCAGATCATCGAGGTGCAAGGGCAGGAAATGCGCGGCGTCTTGACGGCCGGTGATGGCGCAAATCTCATCCATCACGGCTTGTGTGCGTTGCAATGAGCGGCCTGCCAGAAACAAGCGGTAGCCCTGCTTGGACAGTTCGATGGCAGTGACCCGGCCTATGCCGGTGTTAGCGCCTGTGATGAGTGCATTGCGTGTGAGTTCCATGGTGAAGTCCGAATTGAATAAAAAACAGGTAACTCAGACCGGCGGAAAAGCCAGCGGCTTGTGCCCCGGGTACCAGACTTTGTATTTATGCATGCATTGCTGGTAGCCGGCAGAGGTTTCAAAAGCAGACAACCATGCCTGCAATGGCACCCAGGCTTGAGCGTTGAACCAGTCAGGGCCGGTGTGAGCGAACTGTCTGACAAACGGCGCAATGGCAGCATCTGCCAATCCCCAGCTTGCCCCGCTGAGAAACGAAGCACGCGTGAGGCGTTGATTCAGTTGCTGCAAAAACTCAGCGCCTGTATCGCGGTTTGAGACACCGTCGGTCAGGTTGTAACGGCTTGGGTATTTGTAGCGGTCCAAGTGGTGTTTGAATCCGTCGTCGCAGGCGGCGATCAAGGCCAATTGCTCAGACAGTACTTGGCTGTCATTTGGCAACCATGACTGCGGGTCGTGCCGGCGCAAAGCCCACAGCATGATGTCCAGGCTTTGCTCGATCACTGCGTCCGGCAAGACCAACACCGGCACCGTGCCTTTGGGAGACACATCCAACATGCTTTGCGGTTTTTGCGCCAGCGCGACTTCACGGATTTCACAGCGTATGCCTGCGGCCAGCAGCGCCATGCGGGAGCGCATGGCGTAAGGACAACGGCGGAATGAATACAGTACAGGTGCGTCCGGCGGCAGCAAGGCTGCGATGCTTTTTTGTTTTTGCGGTTCGCCCAAATGCACTTGCCCGCGCGCTTTGGCCAGCACAAACTGTTTTTGTCTTTCGCGTGCACGTTGCTTGTGTTCTTCGCTGGTGTTTGCATGGCAGCGCGGGCAACTGACGCCGAGTTCAAACAAAGGTGACTCTGTCATGCCTTCGGCCAGCGGGTCACGGCAACTGCGGCATATGCCGAGTTTGCCCGGTACCAGACCGTGGCCGACCGAGGTGCGTTCGTCAAACACAAAACACTCACCCTGCCACAGGCTTTGCTCAGGCGTGACTTGTTCCAGGTATTTCAAAATACCGCCTTGCAAATGAAACACCTCGTCAAAGCCGTGGGTACGCATGAGCGCAGTCGATTTTTCGCAGCGTATGCCGCCGGTGCAAAACATGGCGACCTTGGGTTTGCGCCCGGTAGCGGTTTGTAATTCACGCGCTTTTTCAACCCAGGCAGGCAACTGAGAAAAAGTTTGTATGTCCGGGTTGATGGCCCCGGCGAACGTACCTATTTCCACTTCGTAATCGTTGCGCGTGTCAATGAGCACCACGTCCGGGTCGCTGATCAAAGCGTTCCAGTCTTGCGGTTTGACATAAGTACCGGCCATGCGCGTCGGGCTGATGCCATCAACACCCATGGTGACGATTTCTTTTTTCAAACGCACTTTCATGCGGTGAAAAGGCGGCTCGTCGGCGTAGGACTCTTTGTGCTCTAAATCAGCCAGTCGCGGGTCAGCACGCAAGTAAGCCAGCACCGCGTGCACGTCTTGCGCCTTGCCGGCAATCGTGCTGTTAATGCCTTCGCGAGCCAGCAATATCATGCCTTTGACGTGGTGAGCTTCGCAAAATGCCAGCAAAGGCGGTTTCATGTCCTGGAAATCCGGCAGGTCGACAAACTTGTAAAAAGCCGCCGTCAGAAAAACGTGTTCAGTGGCAATAGCATTCATGCGCCTATTTTGCCTTGGCCGGTGCAGGCTTATCATGGCCGAGCCCGTCAGTGCTGAGTTCAATGTTTGAAACGGATCAAAACCATGCGCTTGCTGATTCAATGCCTGTGTTTCTGCTTGCTGCCTTTATTGGCAGCAGCTGCCCCGCCCTACCAAATGCCAGCGGGTGCCGCCGACCACGAAGCCCCGGACATCGTCGCGGGCTACCGCGCCATCTTCACTTGTTCGGCGCATTTCTTTGCCGGCAGGCCGTTGAACGACATACTCAAAGTCGAACTCGTAGACGTGCAAGGCAAAGGTTTCCCTGACCCGGTGATTGATGAAAAACGCCAACTGGTGCTTGCCTCCGACCCGAACAACACCTATAAGCGCATTGCCGCCTACCGCCCGGACATGGGCTGCACGCTGCTGCCGCCGCACTGGCAACTCAGTGATGTGCCGCGCCTGCCTAACGTGGCTTATGCGCCCGCGCCCGATGTCAGCGCGCTGGCGTTTCCGTCCGGTGACAAAGTCAATTTACCCGCCGATGGCGTAGATCCGTCTTATCCGCAACTGGCATCGGTGTTGACCAAAGCCTTTGACGGCGTGACACATGCCAAAGTACCGGGCACCGTCACCACAGCCGTGCTGGTCATCAAACGCGATAAGCAAAACCATTACAAGCTGATTGCCGAACGCTACCGCCCGGGTTTTGGCATACACAGCGGCTACCGCACCTGGTCTACCGCCAAAGGCATCAGTGCCGCACTTTTGGCGATTGCCAGTCAACAAGGCTTGCTGGATCTGGACAAACCCGTCTCCATTCCTGAATGGCCCGAAGGCGACCCGCGTCGACAAATCACCTACCAACAGCTGATGCGCATGTCCAGCGGTTTGTACAGCGGCGGCGCGAATTCGGCAGCGGTGTATTTCGGCGGCCAGGACGTGGTGAGCGCGGCGACTGGCACGCCATTGGAAGTCAAACCCGGCACGCGCTGGAAATACGCCAACAACGACACGCTGCTGCTGATGCGCTCGCTGCGCCATCTGCTGGCAGACGATTTGCGTTATTTGCGTTTTCCTTATGACGAATTGCTGCACCCGCTGGGCATGTACCACACGCGCATGGAGGTAGACCACGCGGGCAATTTCATCGCCTCAAGTCAGGTCTACACCACGGCGCGTGACTTGGCCCGCTTTGGTATTTTTCTGGACCAGGACGGCGTGCACCAAGGCAAACGCTTGCTGCCTGAAGGCTGGATACAGTTTGTCAGCACGCCTGCACCCGCCAGGCCGGTGGTGGCCGGTGAATGGGGTTATGGCGCGCAGTTCTGGTTGCTGGACACCATGCCCGAGGTGCCCAAAGGCACTTACACCACTTTCGGTAACAAAGGTCAGTACGTGACCGTGGTGCCCGGTCATGACCTGGTGATTGTCAGAACCGGCGTCGACCCCAACGGCATCGAATACAAACAGGATAGGTTGGTGGTCGATGTGCTCAAGGCCTTGAAGCAGATTCCTTGAAAACCTGAAACGCCAGGCTGGTGCCCAGGCCTCGTGTTTTTTGCGGTCGGCTGTGGCGTCTGCCAGCCATTCTCAGCGTGAATGCATCAAAGGGGTTTGCCGCCAGGCCAGCATGGCGCCGGAAAACAAAACCGCCGCCGAGAACAACAAACCGCCCGGCAAACCGCCTGTATGGTCTGACACCCAGCCGGTCAAACTCGGGCCGAACACCTGCCCTACCGCAAATACGCTGGTGAATACCGTGATGACAGACACCCACTGTGTGGGCGGCAGATTGTGTTTGATGAAGGCGGTGGTCGATGCCACGGCCGTCGCAAAACACCCGCCAAACAACATGCCCGAAGCAAATATGGCAGCGACATCCAAACCATGGAAATCGCTGACGCTAAGTGCAATACAGGCCGGGATGACGCAAGCCAGCGCCAGCAGACTATTGACAATCGCCAGGCACTGACCGGCTTTGAATCTGTCGAGCGCACCCGACCAGAGTTGCACACTGAACATGCCGCACAAGCCCATGACGGCATAAAACGCACCGGTCTGCCAGGCCGTCCAATGCAATTCACGCAGCAGCGAAATGACAAATGTCATGTAGCCGATATAGCCCATGCCGAAACAAAAATAACCGGCCAACATATAGCTGTAGCGAGCTTTTGCGGTGGTGTCAGTCGCACTGCTGCGCCCCGGGGCGGCAGGCACAGCCCGGGCCGGTTGCCACATCAACAAGGTCAGCAACAAGCCGGTGGCACCCACCGCCAGCCAGCCGGGCTGCCAAGGGTGCGGCCACTGCGCCAGCTCGCCCAGGTACAGCGTCCAAGGCACCAGGGCTGCGCACATGACCATGCCCAGCCCGCCACCGGCGTAATAAATACCGAGCAGCAAACCCGAGCGCCGCGAGTGCAGCGAAGCCAATTGCGCGATCAAGACGGTGCCGCCCGCGAACACCGAGGCACTGGTGAAGCCGGATAAAAACCGCAGCAAACCGATCAAAGAAGCATCTGTGACCAGGGCGCACAAGCCCAGAAACACGCTGGAGAGAATGCCGCCTGCCACAAACGAGCCCCAGGAGGAAAAGCGCCGTATGACCATAGACAGACTGAGCGCGCCGAGCAAATAACCGGCGGCGTGTGCGGTATTCATGGCCCCGAGCAACAGGTAGGACCAACCCAGATCGGCGCGCATGGCAGGCACAAACAAAGCGTAGGAAAACCGGACCAGACTGGTGCCGATGATGGTGCCCAAAGACAAGCCCATGGCCAGCAGCACCGGCCTGGCCATCAGCCAACGTTGTGCCTTGGCTTGCAAGTCAGCAGTCGGCATCAAAACATGCTTAGGCGTTCAACATGCCGCCAAGCCGTTGGCGGATGATGCCTTCGGCCTCGGCCATGATGCGGTCTATCAATTGCTGAACCGTGGGTATGTCGTGGATCAAACCGGCGACCATGCCGCAAGACCATGCGCCTGAGTCCATGTCGCCGTCGACCATGACGCGTGGATAGACACCGGCGACCTCGTCCATGATGTCTTCAAACTTGATGCTGCTGCCCAGCGCGCGCTCTTTTTCCAGCAAACGATCGACCGCCGGGTTGCGCAGCACGCGCTCGGTGTTGCGCAGCGGGCGCATGACCAGGCGCGTATCGAGCTCGGTAGCAGCCAAAATGGCTTGTTTGACTTTCTCGTGCACCGGGGCTTCCACAGTGGCGATAAAACGTGTGCCCATGTTCATGCCTTGCGCGCCTAGGGCGAGCGCGGCCACCAGCGAACGGCCATCGGCCATGCCGCCGGACGCGACAAACGGTATTTTCAATTCGTCGGCAGCGCGCGGCAGCAGGATGAAGTTAGGGATATCGTCTTCGCCCGGGTGACCGCCGCACTCGAAACCGTCAATGCTGAGGGCGTCACAACCTATGGACTGCGCTTTGAGCGCGTGGCGCACCGAGGTGCATTTGTGAATCACTTTGACACCGGCGGCCTGCAAAGCCGGTAAATATTTTTGCGGGTTATTGCCTGCGGTCTCGACCGCCTTGACGCCGCCGTCAATGATGGCTTGTATGTAGCCGGGGTAGTCGGGTTCCTTGAGGGCAGGCAAAAAGGTGAGGTTCACACCAAAGGGCTTGTCGGTCATCTCGCGGCAGCGACGGATTTCATTGGCCAGGTCTTGCGGCGTGCGCTGTGTCAGTCCGGTGATGATGCCCAAGCCGCCCGCATTGGAAACAGCTGCAGCCAGTTCGGCAAAGCCTACATAGTGCATACCGCCTTGAATAATGGGGTGGCGGATACCGAACATGTCTGTGATGAGAGTTTTCATTGGGGAAAGTGAAGTTGTATGGGTGAAAAAATCAGTGTTTGAGCGCGGACTTGACCTGTTCTATGCGGTCCTGGCCCCAGTACATGTCGTCGCCGACAAAAAACGTCGGGGCACCGAAGACGCCGCGCTCTACCGCACGCATGGTAACGGCTTTGAGTTGGTCCTTGGTGGCCTGTTCATTGGCCAGCGCCAGCAACTCGGCAGCCGCAAAACCGGCACCGGTCAAAACATTGGCGACCACCGCCGGGTCATTCATGTTCATACCGTCGACCCAGATGGCGGTGTACACCGTGTCCATGAAATGCTGCAATTGCGGGTCTGAGCGCATTTGCAAACCGGTGACCATGCGCATCAAAGTGGTCGTGATGATGGGGAAAAACGGATTGAAATTCAAAGGCACGCCGTAACTCTTGGCATAGCGTTGCATGTCAATGATCAAGTACTTGCCCTTGGCCGGTACCGTCATGGGCGCTGCATTACCGGTGGCCTGAAACACGCCGCCCAGCAGCATGGGCAGCATATGAACAGTCGCGCCGGTGTCAGCGCAAATATGCGGCAACTGGGTATGCGCCAGGTAGGCGGCCAAGCTACCGAAGTCGAAATAAAAGTCAAAGGTTTTTGGCATGTGTGTCTTTCTTTTCAAAGTGGCTATTTGTTGTAGATGCTGGAGGCGTGGTTCCACCAAGGTAAATCGGAATAAGCGCGCAAATCCAGTTCATGCGTCCAGGCCGACCGGTGTTGCTGCGCCAGATGGAAATACGTGTCCGCGACTTGGGCCGGCAGTATCAAACCGTCGTTTTCAAGGCCTTTGTCTTGGCGCAATTGCTGGAATTTTTCCGGGCCCAGCATTTTTCCCAAGGTGTCCGGCGCATCCACGGCGCCATCAATGAGGATATGCGCCACATGTATGCCCTTGATGGAGAACTGCGCATTCAATGACTGACACAGCATGCGCCTGCCCGCCATGGCCGAGGCGTGTGAATGCTGACCGGCGTTGCCCCGCACCGCAGCGGTGGCACCGGTAACCAGCAAAGTGCCCTTGCCGCGGTCTTCCATGTAGGGGAACAGCACCGAAGCCAGCCTGAACAAGCCGAAGGTAGCCAGACGCCAGCCCATCTCAAAGGCCTTGAGCGAGGTGTTGCCCAGGGACCGGTCGCCGATTTGCGCGCCTATATTAAATACCGCCACTTCTATGGGCCCGATGTTGGCTTCTATGTGAGCCACCAAGGTTTCTATGCTGCCCTCTTCAGCCACGTTGATCAAACTGCCGTCGGCTGATCCGCCGCTGGCTTGTATGTCGGCAACCAACCGCTGCAAGCCTTGTTGGTCGGTACGGCGGGCCAGATACGCGTGGTAGCCCTCAGAGGCAAAGCGCATGGCCACATGGCCGCCTATACCGGCACCGGCACCCAGAATCAAACAAACAGGTTTTTTCATTATGGTTCGAGCAATCCAGAAAAAAGAGCTTGGCTTAGCAAATAGAATGCTTTAGACACTGTCAGTCCAATCCATGCCGTGCCGACGTTTGCAATCCCTTTGTTCGGGCGAGGCCAGAAATTGCATGAATCTTCGCGCGGCCTGAGATCTTGCCTCGTCCTGCGCAGCGCCAGCGCCTAAGGCTGAGCTGAACCTGGTGATACAGGCCACTTCCGGCGGCAAGTCGCCTATCAAAGTGATGTCAGATTGATTCATAAGTTCGCTGCGCTGCTGAAAACCCAGAGCGGCCTTACCCTGAGCGAGCAGCAAACCGACCGGTGTACCCGGCGGCGGCACCACGATGCGTGGCTTTAATTCGTCCATCACGCCCCAGCGCGTGAAGAGTTTTTCCAGGTAGCTGCCGCTGGGCCCGGTGGAATAACTCAAAGAAGGGGCCGCCAGCACCGCTGCGCGCAAATGGGCTTCAGAGGATATGTCAGGCGGCGCGACTTGTGACGGTACCGCCACGGCGACGGGTGAATCCACCCAGTTGCAACGGCTGCCAGCCAGCACATGCCCGGCATCCTGCAAGCGCGCAATCGCGTCTGCGGCCAACAAGACCAGATCGAAAGCCTCACCGGCTTGAATGCGTTTGGCAGCATCAACGCCGCCGACAGACTCGATATGGACTGGCACACCGGTTTTATCCAAGTACTGCTTACACAAATCGGTCAGCAAGGCTTTGGTCGCCATGGAGGAAATGCCGGTTAAGGTCAATAAAAGTTGATCTGCCATGAAAGTCATTGTAGGCAGGCATCTGACTTGTGACAGACTTGTCACAGACCGCGCAGCATGGACACAGCATTTTTAAAACCGGCTGCCTGAACTGCCGGCATATTGAGTTATTCTGAGGACTTGTTACCGGTTTTGTTCCCCAGCAAAGGAGTTTGTCATGGCTTCTGTATTTACACCTGCTCAGCAAGCTGCCTTTGAGGCGGATGGTTATGTGATCGTCCGTGGTTTGTTCGATCAGGAAGAGATTGCGCTGATGCGCGGCTCGATTGAACAAGACCCTGACCTGCAAAACAGTTTGTACAACCGCAAGGATGCACAGGGCAAAGCCACCATGATGGCAACATGGAACCACCCCGGCGACAGCGCTTACGGGCTGGCCGCCAGGTCGCTTCGCGTGGTCGACACCATGGAGCAAATGCTAGGCGGCGAGGTTTACCACTACCACTCCAAACTCACGGCCAAGGAGCCGCTGGACGGCGGCGCCTGGGAATGGCACCAGGATTACGGTTACTGGTACCACAACGGTTGCCTGTTGCCGCACATGGCAAGCGTCATGGTGGCGCTGGACAAAGCCACCAAAGAAAACGGTTGTTTACAGGTTTTGCGCGGCTCACACTTGGCCGGACGGGTGGAGCACGGCATCATTCCCGGCGAGCAAGTCGGTGCCGACCCCAAGCGCGTCGAAGAAATGCTGCGCAGCATGCCGCTGGAGTACGTGGAAATGGAACCCGGCGACGGCTTGTTTTTTCATGCGAATGTGATGCACCGCTCGGACCAGAACCGCTCGCCGAATCGGCGCTGGACGGTGCTGTTTTGCTATAACGCAGCGCGAAACAACCCGTTCATAGCCCACCACCATCCGTTTTACACGCCGCTGGACAAGGTCAGCGATAACGCCATCAAACAAGCGGGTTTGAAATTCTCCGGCACCGGACAAGACGCATTCATGAAAACCTTTTCCAATCCGCCAGGTTTGAAACAACGCCTAGGCACCGGCGCCTGATAAGCGCATTGACTGAAGAATCGAGCCATCTGTTGAGACCTGTAAAGCTTTGCCTGTCGATGTTGCTGTCCCTGACGCTGGCCAGCGCCAGGGCAGAGTGGACTTTTGTACTCGAAGCCTCTGACAGCTCCGCTTTTATTGACTTGCAAACCGTGAAGAAAACCGGGGACCATGTCTCGGTCTGGTTTTTGCGGGAAATGAAGCAACCTACACCCTCCCCGATGCACAGCAACAGGTTGTACCGCTCATCCAAGGTGCAGATCGAAGTCGATTGCAAAAAACACTATTACAGGGTGTTGTATTCAGCCTGGCACGAAGGGCTCAAGGCCAGCGGAAAAATAGTATCTGAACTCAATAATGTTCAGTCCGGCACACTGAATTGGCAATTGATACCACCAGAGGGGTCGTTCATACTCCCCCTGGTGGTTTATGTCAGTCAGTAAAGGCCGGTTTAAGACAGTTTTTTCTGGGTGTTCGGCAGCACCAGAGTTATGACCGTACCGACGACTGCAATAGCGGCCAGTGCCCAAAATGCCGCTTCACTGGCACCGCCCGACATGGTGCGAATGCGACCGATGAGATCCGGACCAAAGTGGCCGCCGAGGTTACCCACCGAGTTGACCAAGGCAATACCCGCTGCTGCTGCCGTTCCTGAGAGGAATGCTGTCGGCAATGACCAAAAGGTAGCAACAAAAGCCAGGCTGCCTGAAGCCACAAGAGTCAACGCAATCAGTGAAGGGACCGGAGAATGACCGACCTGCGAAAGACCGATGAGGCCTGCAATAGTGATCAACAGTGCACCTGCCACGTGCCAACGGCGCTCGCCGGTTTTGTCCGAATGCGCTCCCCACAGCACCATGAACACCGCTGAAATGCCCCAGGGGATCATGCTGAGTAAGCCGACTTTGAAGAAGTCTTTTTTGTCCACACCGAGTTCCTGAATGATGGTCGGCATCCAGAAGTTGATGGCATAAAAACAGATGACGCCTGAAAAATACACCAGCGCCAGACACCAGACACGGTAGTCAGAAAAGGCGTCCCACAGACTGTGGCCCTTGCCCAGTTCTTCTTTGGCGGCGTCGTCCAATTCAACTTCGTGAACGATGAACGCTTTTTCACGCTCGTCCAGCCAGGGCGCATGGCGCGGTCCATTGGGCAGAAACACGAACACCAGACAGCCGACGACGATGGAAGGAATGCCTTCGAGCAGGAACAACCATTCCCAACCGCGCAAGCCGCCCATGCCTTTCATGTACTGCATGATGGCACCCGACACCGGTGCACCGATCACGTTGGAAATGGCAATCGCCGTCATGAACAAGGCAATGACTTTGGTGCGGCGTGAGCCCGGAAACCAGTAGGTCAAATCAGTAGTGTCCGGTTAAAAAGCGAATAAATTCAATTGGTTACTGACATCTGCCTTATCGATTGTGTTGCCATCGAGCTGCAAGGCGCTTGAAAGCTCAGTTTTCTCGAATATCGAGACCGAC
>CAISPG010000007.1 GCA_903887325.1 uncultured Burkholderiales bacterium
ATTTTTTTCTGCGCTTTCGCTCGAAAAAAACGCCCCCTCCGATTCGGCCTCTGAGATGTTTTAGGTACTAGCGCTATTTCGGTTTTCATGTTGTCTTTTATATCGAACCGCAGAAATGCTGTCGGAGAAAATATCGAACTGACGACGACATGGCGACCGAACCGGCATGGCGTGAATTAATTGGAACCTGACCCCAATTACCCAATTACCGTAAATCAGCCAAAGCCTTGAGTACCAGATCCGGCGTGAGCAATTCCGACAACACTAGAGCAGGTTTGCCCGGAGCCTGTAATACATAGACCGGCACCCCGCTGCGTCCCAGGGCAGACAAGGCTTGGGTGATAGCCGGGTCACGCCGCGTCCAATCGGCTTGCAACAGCAACACATGTTTATCTGCAAACGCTTGCAAAACACGGGAATCGCGCAGGGTGGTTTGTTTGTTCACCTGACAGGTCACACACCAGGCCGCCGTGAAATCGATGAACACCGGTTGACCGGCTTGCAAGGCCTTGCCCACGCGTTCTTCAGACCAGGCCTGCCACTGTGATTCGCTGACGGAAGTTGCGCTGTCTGCCGCTGAAAATTGCCGCATGGCCGGTTGCGCCAACCAAAGCAAGCCGCAAAGCGCTGAGACAAAGACAGCGCGTACCCACCAGGCCGATTTACCTTTCAGCCCCAGCGACCAGGCCAATCCGCATAAAAGCACCAAAGCCGCCAGCAAAACGGCCGCCGCTTCAGCGCCTGTTTGTCTGGCAAACACCCACAGCAACCAGACCACCGTCAACAACATGGGAAACGCCAAGGCCTGACGCAGTACCGCCATCCACGCGCCAGGGCGCGGCAACCAGCGTGCGGCGGCGGGAACCCAGGCGCTAAGAGTGAAAGGCAGAGCTAGGCCGCTGCCTAAACATACAAAAATCAATAAACCTTGCCAGGCCGGCAGCGTGAAGGCAATGCCCACAGAAGCACCCATGAAAGGCGCTGTACACGGAGCGGCCACGACCACGGCCAGCACGCCGGAGAGAAAAGCATCGGCCAGTGGATGCCTGGCCATTTGTACCGCCAAACTGCCGGTCCAGTTGCCGCGCAATTCCAGCAGGCCCGACAGGTTCAAGGCAATCAAAGTGAACAGCAGTGCCAAAGCGGCGACCAGCCAGGGCGATTGCAATTGAAAGCCCCAGCCCAGCTGCGAACCGGCGGCGCGCAAACCCATGACCAGCAGTGCCAGCGCCAGCATGCTGAGCAGCACGCCGGCGGCGTAAGCTGTGCCTATGCCGCGCCGTTGCGCGGTGCTGATAGAGGGTTGGCTGAGCGACAGCACTTTGATGGCAAGCACCGGCAGCACACACGGCATCAAATTGAGCAACAGGCCGCCCAATAACGCGCCAAACATGGCGCTGAGCAAACCCGACACATTCGACGCCGGTGGAGCTGCATTTGAAGGTGCTTCAGCTGCGACAGTCAGGGGAGCCGCTTCGGGCCACTTACCTTGAATGTCCAGCTTCAGCTGCCATGCCGCAGCCGGTGTCTGGCTGTCGTCGACCAACAACAGCCCGAGTTGTTTGGGCTCAGTGCTGCGCATGCGGTGGACTGGGGCGTTCATTTGCCAGACACCGTTTTGCCAAATTCCGCCGACCTGCATGCCCAAACCGCTGGCCAGCACCTCGGGTGTTTCGGCATAGGCTTTCAGTGCATGGCCTTGCACTTCTGGCGGCAATCCTTGAATCTGTAAGGCCAGCCCTTGCGCGTTCAACTGTGCTGTTTGTGTCGACGGCGACAAGACCAAGGGCTGCTCGTTCAGCAGTTGTTCAAACGCCAAGCCGTGATCGGCAATGCTGGCCGCCGCAGGCAGCTTGAGCACAAACTGCCCGGATTGCGGTATGCATTCTTGTTTACATACCAGCCAGTCAGCTTGCAGCCTGACTTCAGTGGTGCCGGATTTGAATGTTTTGCTGATTTGCACAGGCACAGCCAGCAGCACCGTGTTTTCGAAGCCGTGGTTCACCATGTTGCCAACGGTGATCATGTGCGGCAGCGGCCACAAGGTGTCACCGGCTTGCATGCCCTCCGGCAATTGCCAACTCAACTGGGTAGCCAGACCGCTGTCACCCGGGTTGCGCCAATAGGTGTGCCAACCGGCTTGGTGCGTCAGTTGCAAACCCAGCCACAGAGGCTGTCCGGCTTGCACGCCTTGCGGCGCATGCGCTATCAACTCGGCGCGCACTTGCGGCGTGGTCACCACGGAAGAGATGGAGGCTTGCGCCAGCGCAGTAGCGCAGCCCAGAAGCACTGCCAGTACTGGCAGCATGCGGGTAAACATCTTTGTCACATTAAGCATGCGACCCATGTTACCCAAGCCTTTAAGATGGCGTGCATGAAGGTATTACCGCGTTACTGGGCTGATTGCGTCAGCACCGATTTTTCCGAACTCGATCCGCAACACACCGTGGCTGTCTTGCCTTTGGGTGCTACCGAGCAACACGGGCCGCACCTGCCGTTGTCGGTGGACACCGATTTGGTCAATGCCATGCTGGCCGCTGCGCTGGCGCATTTACAGCCGACCGATCCGGTGCTGGTGCTGCCCACGCAAAGCGTGGGTTTGAGCAGCGAGCACCTGGCGTATGACGGCACCCTTAGCCTGTCACCGGCTCATCTCATATCGCAATGGTGTGACATAGGCGAAGGCGTGGCGCGCACCGGCATCAAAAAACTGCTGCTATTCAATGCCCACGGCGGCAACGCCGGTTTGATGGATGTGGTGGCGCGCGAGTTACGTGGGCACTGCGGCCTGACGGTGTTTTCCAGTCACTGGTACCAACTGCCCTTGGGCGCGGCATGGGAGGCGTTCGGCGCGCAAGAGCAGCGCTTTGGCGTGCACGGCGGCGACATGGAAACCTCGCTGATGCTGGCGATAGCGCCGCACAAGGTGCGCATGGAAGAGGCGCAACATTTCCATTCTGCATCGCAAGACCGTGCCGAGCGCTTTGCCTTGCTGGGTGACGGCAAAAGCGCCAAGCTGGGTTGGCATATGCAAGACTACAACCCTCACGGTGCGGCGGGCAACGCCGCGGCTGCAACGGCCGACAAGGGCCGTGCTTTGCTGGACGCCACAGGTGTGCAATTGGCCAAGCTGTTGCAGGAACTGCTGGTATTTGAGCCGCTTATTTAAACCGCTAGGCCGGTCGTCAAAAGGCTTCAGGTGTAGGTGACCCAATCGCTGAACGGCTTGGTGTCCAGGTGATACAAGGTGTTGAAGCTGACAAGCGTGGTTCGCTTGGGGTTGTACACACATTCGCTGACCGCCGTGTTGCGCATGCGCATGTTTAACTCAATCATGCTCTCCGGCGGTGTGTTCAGCAAGCTGCCCACCGCCGTGCCAATTGGCCCGCCGCTGGAGACAACCAGCACATTGCCGCTGTGGTGCTGCCGCACATGGGCCAGCGCGTCTTGGATACCCTGCACAAAATCGACGAAGAGTGGCATGCCCACCGGTTGTGTGCGCCCGTGCATCCATTCCTGCAAGCCTTTGCGCAACAGACCGAAATGGTGTTTGTACAGTTCTGGCGTGGTCGGTTTGGCCAGCGGCCCGGGGTGAATGCTGTGCAATACCGCCTCGCTGTCGTACTCGTTCAGGCCGGGCCAGACCAGTGCTTGCAACTGCGTGTCCTGCAAGCCTTGTTGAATACCTTCCCAGGTCTGGCGATGGCGTTTCAGGCTGCCGGTGAGCACCGCTTCGAACACCATACCGCGTTCGCGCCAATATTCACCCAGACGAATGCTTTGTTGTTTGCCCAGCGCTGACAGTTGGTCGTAATCGTCGGCGCCGAACGAGGCCTGCCCGTGGCGCACTAAATATAAATTTCCCATGCATGGGATTGTGGCCAATAAAACCCAAATCCCCGGTCACGCCCGTGACCGGTTCAATCTTTGGTCGTTGAATGCACCGGCATTTTGCGGCCTATGAAAACAGTAGCTACCACCGCCAATCCAAAACCTAACGTCATCATGACTGTTCACGCAGGCACCCGCTGACCCAGCACTTCCCAGCGTTCCATGGCGCTCAGCAGTTCATCGTCGATCTGCGTGATGCGCGCCGCCATATCCGCAGCTTTTTTAGGTTCACTCACGTACAAGCTGCCATCTGCCAGCAAACGGTTGAGCTTGGCCTGCTCGGCCTCAAGTTGCTCGATCAAGCCGGGCAAGCTGTCGTACTCGCGTTGTTCTTTAAAGCTGAGTTTCTTAACCGCAGTTGTTTTGGCTGGCGTCTGAGCGCCGGTGTTGGTTTTGCTTGTGGTGTCTGAGGGCTTGCTGCTGGTTTGTGCTTGCGCTGCCCAGGCTTTGGCACGGTTGGATTGGGTTAACCAGTCTTGCACGCCGCCTTCGTACTCGCGCCACTGCGCGTCGCCTTCAAAGGCAATCGTGCTGGTGACTACGTTATCCAAAAACGCGCGGTCGTGGCTGACCAAAAACACCGTACCGTCATAGTTTTGCAGCAATTCTTCCAGCAATTCCAGTGTGTCTATGTCCAAGTCATTGGTCGGTTCGTCCAGCACCAGCACATTGGCGGGGCGCGCGAACAAGCGCGCCAGCAGCAAGCGGTTACGCTCGCCGCCAGACAGCGAGCGCACCGGCGAATTGGCCCGCGCCGGGGAGAAGAGAAAGTCCCCCAGGTAGCTTTTGACGTGCTGGCGCTGGTTGCCGATCTCAATCCATTCACTGCCGGGACTGATGAAATCTTCGAGAGTGGCGTTCAGGTCAAGCGCATTGCGCATCTGATCGAAATAAGCCACTTGCAGGTTGGCTCCCTGTCTGACTTTGCCGCTGTCGGGCAGCAATTCGCCCAGTATCAGTTTCAACAGCGTGGTCTTTCCAGCGCCATTGGGGCCGATCAAGCCGACCTTGTCGCCGCGCAACAGCGTCGCGCTAAAGCCCTTGACGACTTGTTTGTCCCCATAGGCCAGCGAGACGTTGCTCAGCTCGGCGACGATTTTCCCGCTGGGCAAACCCGCGTCCACGCTGGCCTTGACCTGGCCCATGGTGTTGCGCCGCGCTTGTCTGGCCGAACGAAGTTTTTCCAGGCGTGCGATGCGCGCCACAGAGCGTGTGCGCCTGGCTTCAACGCCTCTGCGCACCCAGACTTCTTCTTGCGCCAATAGTTTGTCGGCCTTGGCCTGCGTGACGGCTTCTGCAGCAAGTTCAGCTTCTTTGGTGAGCAGGTATTGTTGAAAATTGCCTTGGTAGGAATACAAATGGCCGCGATCCAGTTCGACGATGCGGGTAGATACGCGATCTAAAAATGTCCGGTCGTGGGTGATGACAACCATGCTGCCTTTGAATTCGATCAGCAAGTCTTCCAGCCATTGAATGCTGTCCAGATCCAGGTGGTTGGTCGGTTCATCTAAGAGCAACATGTCCGGCATGGTCACCAGCGCCTGACCCAGGGCCACCCGCTTGCGCATGCCGCCGGAGAGACTGGAAATCATGGCTCCGCCGTCCAGGTGTAAGCGGTGCAAGGTTTCAGTAACGCGTTGCTCCCAGTTCCAGCCGTCCTGCAACTCAATGATGTTTTGCAGGCGGTTCAGGTCGCCCTGCCCTGCAACATATTGGTCAAGAACCGCTTTCAAAGCAGCAAGTCCCTCGCTGACAGACTCGAATACCGAGACATTCGCGTCTAAAACTGGCTCCTGCGCCACATAGGCCATGTTCAGGTTTTGTTGAAACTGAATCACGCCGTCATCAAGGTGCTCTTTGCCAGCCAGAATCTTCAGCAATGAAGATTTACCAGTGCCGTTGCGACCTATGAGACCGAGACGCTCGGAGGTTTCTATGGATAAAGAGGTGCGATCGAGCAGGGGAACGTCGCCGAATGCCAGCTGCGCTGACTGCAATGTGATGAGGGCCATGTGAGGATTATCAGACCAGGTGTTGCAAAACAAAGGCTTAAGTAGCTGCAATGAAAAAGCTAAGCGCTCCCAATTTGAAGGGCTGCACATAAAAACAACGCTGAAAAGCGTGCTTTTGAAGCTGAAAACCACGCGGCAGATACAAATGCTGATGTGGCTGCAAATTTTTTTATGTAGAAAAATCTAATAAAAACATAGGCTTAACAAAAAAAGAGCGTTCCAAGAGGAAATTAATTGAGAAGATAGGTGCCAACCCTTAAAAAGTGCGCTATAGTAGCGGGCTCAGCTTTTGAAAAGTGCTTCAAAAAAACAGCGACAAAAGCAGAGAAACCCCAGAGGTTGACAGGAGATTAATAATCGTGTCATAATCGCAGGCTCCGCTGATCGAAGTGGTAGCAGATGAGAGATCATCAGGTTCATTAACAAATTACAGCCGATAAGCGTGGGCGTTTTAAGGCAATTGCCAAGGTTCTAGTAACCGAGTCGCAAGACTTAAAATGCTCATGAAGATAGAAGTGAAGTTCACTTCAATTCCGTTTTTAATGAGTAGCTTCGAAAGAGGCAAAAAAACATCAAGATCGAACTATAGAGTTTGATCCTGGCTCAGATTGAACGCTGGCGGAATGCTTTACACATGCAAGTCGAGCGGCAGCGCGGGGGCAACCCTGGCGGCGAGCGGCGAACGGGTGAGTAATGTATCGGAACGTACCTCGTCGTGGGGGATAACGCAGCGAAAGTTGTGCTAATACCGCATACGTCC
>CAISPG010000008.1 GCA_903887325.1 uncultured Burkholderiales bacterium
AACCAGATTCATCTCTTCCAAAAACTCACGCTTGCGTGTGCGTTTGGTGACCAATTCAAATCCGGTGCTGGCAAAGGTAGTTTGTTTCATTTACCTATAACGCTTGAGTCAGTGCTGTGGATGACTTATGCAGAGATTCCCTAGGCTTTTAGCGTGTTTTTGCACATTCGTTTTAGTAGCAGTGTTAACTAATGTAGAAGCAACTGCGGCAGAGGTTGAGTTTGAGGACTCGAAGCAAAAAATAATTCTTTTTCGCGGAACCATAGATCAATCTTCGGTCTTAAAGTTGACTGAATTACTTTCTCGCTGGCAATCAGCTCAGCAGTCAAAGACAACGCGCCCTACTGTGAAGATTGAAAGCCCAGGCGGCGAAGTGGATGCAGCTCTCATTGCAGGCCGCGCATTAAGGCAAGCAAAGGCCACAGTATTTGTTGAATACAGAGCGCCAAATCAGGCTACCTGTAGTAGTTCATGTGTTTTTCTCGTTGCTGGCGCCGTAGAGCGGTATATCCTTGGTGGTATCGGAATACATAACTTTTTTATTGCATCAAATGATCAAACCTATGAGCAAGTAGCAACGACACGGAGGCGTTTGGAAACAAGCATTCGGAACTTCCTCGTGGAAATGAATGTTTCCCCGGTACTGTATGACCGCATGGTTGCCATCCCACCGCAAAGTTTGCGATTACTCGCTGAACAGGAGCTTGACGATCTCGGACTGGGGATGACCGACCCAACATTCCGAGACTTTCGCCATGGAGAGGAGGCATCACGTCTCGGTATTGACAAGGCTACATACATTGCACGGCTTGGTTCGCTAATGGCAGGAATATCACGCTGACCGTGCAACACACGCCACACGTCAATGTGGTCAGACAGTTCGACATAAAACACAAAGTGTGGGTAGCGAGTTAAGGGCCAAAATCTAAGTCCGGGCAAATTCAGCTCGTGGGCAAAACGTGTCGAGCCGGTTGCAGGCTGGCGGCTGATGTGGGTATAAGCCCGTTCTAATTCATCAATAAAGCCTAATGCGGCATCTGTAGCGCCCTCATCCACGTAGTATGCGATTGCCTCATCGACATCTTGATTGGCAAACTGACGCGGGACGATGGGTTTGGAATTCACGCCTTGTTACGAGTTTTGCTTGCATTGACCACCTTGTCGCGCAAAGTGTCAAAGTAGGCAGGTGTCACGGCTTGAGTAGGTTCTGAACCGGCACCTTCTAAGAGCAAGCTATGCAACTGCTGTCGGTCCAGTTCCTTGCGAATCAGTTCACGTACGTACTCACTGCTGGTGCCATAGCCGCGCTGGCTGACCTGCTCGTCTACAAAGGCCTTGAGTGTGTCTGGTAAGGAAATATTCATTGTGCTCATGCGTCCAGTTTAGATTCCTTGGCAAAATTTGGCAATAACTCGGATTGCCAAAGTATTAAGTGCTTGAGCGTAGCTATAAAAGCCTTTCGATACGCTTTTGTCCAATTGCTTATCCACAACAGGCGATGCCCTTAACATCTCCCCCTATGAATTGGCTTGAACACATCAAATGGGACGCGCAAGGCTTGGTGCCCGTCATCGCGCAAGAGCAGGGCAGCAAAGACGTGCTGATGTTCGCTTGGATGAACCGCGAGGCGCTGCAACTAACCGCTGAGCAAGGGCGCGCCGTGTATTTCAGCCGCTCGCGCAACAAGCTTTGGTTCAAGGGCGAGGAGTCCGGCCATGTGCAACTGGTGCACGACATCCGCCTCGATTGCGACAACGATGTGGTTTTGCTGACCGTCACGCAAACCGGCCACGACCCTGGCATCGCCTGCCACACCGGGCGTCACAGTTGTTTTTACCAGCGCTGGCAAACCGGCCCGGACGGCGGTCAGTGGCTGAGCACCGAACCTGTGTTGCAGGATCCCGCTCTTATTTACAAGAAAAACCCATGAATACAAACGATATTCTGATGCGCCTGGCCGCTGTCATTGAAAGCCGTAAAGCGGCCAATGGCGGCAACCCCGACACCAGTTATGTGGCCCGGCTGTTAAAAAAAGGCCCGGATGCTTTTTTGAAAAAAATTGGTGAAGAAGCCACAGAAACGGTGATGGCCGCCAAGGATGTCAGTCATGGTGCGAATGCTGAACACCTGGTCAATGAAATGGCCGATTTGTGGTTTCACTGCATGGTGGCGCTGGCGCATTACGACCTGAGTCCGGCAGATGTGATCAACGAATTGGCGCGCCGCGAAGGCTTGGGCGGCTTGGAAGAAAAAGCCTTGCGCAAAGCCTTGCAGCGTGAAGCAGGAGAAGATTGAATGAGCGACACGCACGACCCGAACTGCATTTTTTGCAAAATCATCCAGGGCAAGATTCCTTCACGCAAAGTCTATGAAGACGACGACATGTTCGCGTTTCATGACATCAACCCTTGGGCGCCGGTGCATTTTCTGGTGATACCGAAACTGCATATCCCTTCTATGGCGCAGGTTACCGAAGCGCACGCAGCCTTGCTCGGGCGCATGCTCATCAAGGTGCCGCAACTGGCTTTGCAAGAAGGTGTCAACCCTTACCCCGAGGGTGGTTTTCGTCTGGTAACCAACACCGGCTTAGAGGGTGGACAAGAGGTTCACCACCTGCATTGGCATGTCATGGGCGGTCCGCGCCCATGGTTGCGCGGCTAAGACTAGAATTCCCTCAGTTCATTGAGGAGCATCCCATGGGGTCATTTTCTGTTTGGCATTGGTTAATTGTTTTATTGATCGTGGTTTTGGTCTTCGGTACCAAAAAATTGAAAAACCTGGGCGGTGACCTGGGCGGGGCTGTCAAAGGCTTCAAAGACGGCATGAAGGACGGCGCTGCCGCCCCTACCGAAGAAAAACCTGCCGCACCTGCGCAGCAAGTCGCCGGCGCAGCGCCTGCACACGCAGCTGACAAGGCACCCATTGATGTGGAAGCCAAAAGCAAGTCATGATCCATGTTTGATTTAGACGTCTCCAAACTGGCGGTGATAGGCGCGGTAGCGCTGGTCGTCATCGGTCCGGAGAAAATGCCGCGCGTAGCCCGTACCGTCGGGACCTTGCTCGGCAAGGCGCAGCGTTACGTATCTGATGTCAAGGCAGAAGTCAACCGCGCCATGGAAATGGAAGACCTGAAGAAAATGAAAGAAACCATGGACTCGGCCATGACTGATGTGCAGTCCAGCGTGTTGAATGCCACCACGCAGCTGAACCAGGGCATGGCAGAGCTTGGTCAGGAAGCGCCGGCGTCTGACAATAACAACGCATTCCTTCCCTATTGGCAGCCGCAACAACCCGAGTACAAGCACCCCGGCAAAAACTGGCGCCTCAAGCGTTCGGCCATGCCTCAGTGGTACAAAGCGCGCCAGGGCGTGCGCACCAAGGCCTTGTCGGGTGCCGCGCGTGTTGCCCGCTTCCGTCCGTCCGCAACAGGTTCGAACAGGGATTGATGACATATGTCTGATTCAGGTTCGCAGGACACGGATACGCTGAAAGCTTCCGAACAACCATTTGTTCAACACCTCAAAGAATTGCGTGACCGTCTGGTCAAGTCTTTCATCGCTGTTGCGGTGATGTGCGCCATCCTCAGCATATTTCCCGGCCCGGCCCAGTTGTACGACCTGTTAGCCGCTCCTTTGGTGGCGCAACTGCCGGAAGGCACGAGATTGATCGCCACCTCGGTGATTTCGCCGTTTCTGGTGCCGCTCAAAATCATGTTGATGGCGGGTTTTCTGCTGGCGTTGCCGGTGGTGCTGTACCAGGCCTGGGCTTTTGTCGCGCCCGGTTTGTATGCCCATGAAAAACGCCTGGTGATGCCACTGGTCGTGTCCAGCACCATCTTGTTTTTTATCGGAGTGGCGTTTTGTTACTTCTTTGTGTTCGGGCAGGTGTTCAAGTTCATACAAAGTTTTGCGCCGAAAAGCATCACAGCCGCGCCTGACATCGAAGCCTATTTGAGTTTTGTGTTGACCATGTTCATCGCTTTCGGCTTGGCCTTCGAGGTGCCGATTGTGGTGATTGTGCTGGCGCGCATGGGTTTGGTCACCATTGAAAAACTCAAGGCCTTCCGCTCTTATTTCATTGTGCTGGCATTCATCATTGCCGCCATCGTGACGCCGCCGGATGTGGTGTCGCAGTTGGCACTGGCTATTCCCATGGTGATTCTTTACGAGATCGGCATTTGGGCGGCTCAAATATTCATGAAGCACACCAAGGCGCCTGAAGACGAAGACAAGCCTGCCGACGGGACTTGAACATGCGCAGACTGTGGTTGTTGTTTTCCCAGACAGTGACCATTCTGGTCGCGGTCTGGTTTGTCCTGATCACACTCAAGCCAGAGTGGTTGCAACGTCCCTCCCAGTGGAATTCCAGCTTGCACGTGCTGCAAGCGCCCGACAGCGACGCGGGCAGATCCGGTGGTTCAGGCAGTTTGCGAATGGCCGCCAAAAAAGCCTCGCCTTCGGTGGTCAGCATCAACACCTCTTCGCGCAAGCCCAATTTGCCGGATCACGCCAAAGACCCGTGGTTCCGTTATTTCTTCGGCGACCAGGACGATGCTTCGCCGAATGCCGGTCTGGGCAGCGGGGTGATTGTCAGCCCCGAGGGCTACATACTGACCAACAACCACGTCATTGAAGCCGCCGATGAAATCACCGTCATTCTGAACGACGGCAGAAGCACCCGCGCCAAGCTGGTGGGTACCGACCCGGACACGGATCTGGCGGTATTGAAGATCAAACTGGACAATTTGCCTGTCATGGTTTTGAGCGATTCCGATCAGTTGCAGGTCGGCGATGTGGTGTTGGCCATAGGTAACCCCTTCGGTGTCGGCCAAACAGTGACCAGCGGCATTGTGTCGGCGCTGGGGCGTAACCAGTTGGGCATTAACACCTTTGAGAATTTCATACAAACCGATGCCGCCATCAATCCGGGTAACTCGGGCGGCGCTTTGGTCGATGTGCAAGGCAATCTGCTGGGCATCAATACCGCTATTTATTCACGGTCCGGCGGCAGCATGGGCATAGGCTTTGCAATCCCGGTCAGCACCGCGCGCCAGGTGCTTGAAGGCATCGTCAAGGAAGGGCAGGTGGTTCGCGGCTGGATAGGCTTAGAACCGACTGAAATCACGCCTGATCTGGCCAAGACTTTCAATGTGCAGCGCGACAGCGGCGTCATCATCACCGGGGTGTTGCAAACCGGCCCGGCATTCAAGGCCGGTGTCCGTCCCGGCGATGTGTTGCTGGCGGTCGAAGGCCAGCAGGTGAAAAGCGTGGCCGAATTGCTGGCGCGTGTGTCGGCGCTCAAGCCCGGTCAAGCCGCGCGTGTGACGGTGTTGCGCCAAAGCGATCAAATCGATTTGACCATCACGCCCGGACAACGCCCCAAGGCCAAAGTCCCGCCTCGCTGACATGGCACAACGACAAGCACTCCTTAGCCTGTGCAACCAGTTGCTGCAACCGCAGTTGTTCAAGGACTACTGCCCCAACGGTTTGCAGGTGGAAGGACGCTCAGAGGTCAAAAAAATCATCTCCGGCGTGACTGCCAGTCGGGCTTTCATTGAAGCAGCCATCCAAGAGGGCGCAGATACTTTGCTGGTTCACCACGGCTTGTTCTGGCGCGGCCAGGACGGCAGCGTCACCGGCTGGATGAAGCAGCGACTCGCGCTGTTGCTGGCGCACGATATCAATCTGCTGGCCTACCACTTGCCGCTGGATGCGCACGAAGATTGGGGCAATAACGCCATGCTGGGCAAGCACATGGGCTGGCAAACTTTGGAGCGTTTTGGCGATCAACGCCTGGGTTGGCTGGGTTCACCGCTCAATGGTGTGACTGACCCGGCTGCTCTTCAAACAGAGCTTGAAAACAAGTTGGGCCGCGCGGCAGTGGCTGTGATTCCAGATGCAGCCCGGCCCGTCAAACGCATTGCCTGGTGTACCGGCGGTGCCCAATCTTGGTTCGAAGACGCGATCGCGGCTGGCGCGGATGCGTTTGTCACCGGCGAGATTTCCGAGCCCCAGGCGCATCTTGCGCGGGAAACCGGCGTGGCCTTTTTTGCCTGCGGCCACCATGCGACCGAGCGTTACGGCGCACCGGCATTGGCCGAGCATGTGGCGTCCGCTTTGGGCGTAGCGCATCAGTTCATAGACATCAGCAACCCGGCCTAGGTTGATCAAACGCATGGCTTTGTCACACGACCGTTTGCCTATGGCCCTGACCATGGGGGATCCGGCGGGCGTCGGGCCGGAAATCATTCTCAAAGCCTTTGCCGGGCATGCCGCTGAGATGCAAGCTGTGTGCGTGATCGGTAATCTGGCGGTGATGCAACACCACTTGGCTCAGTTGTCCGCGCATTTGCCCTCGGGCATTCAGTGTCACGAGGTCTTGACGCCTGCGGATGCGCTGCGCGTGCCCACCGGTCATGTGCCGGTGATCAATGTCACGCCGGATGCAGACATTGAAACTGGCAAGGTTTCAGCAGCGGCCGGCCGCATGGCGGCGGATGCGGTGAATTGGGCAGCGCGGGCTGTGCTGCGTAACGAATTCAACGCTCTGGTGACTGCACCATTGCATAAAAAAGCTTTGTCACTGGCCGGTGTGACATACCCCGGGCATACAGAAATGCTGCAAGCGCTGGCTGCTGAACACCTAAGCCTGCCGGTGGCCGATCTGCCGGTGCGCATGATGCTCAGCAGCCCGGGTTTGCGGGTGGTTCTGGTCAGCATTCATGTGTCTTTGCGCCAGGCCATAGACGCGGTGACCGAGGCCAATGTGCTGCAAACACTGCAAATCATTCACCGCAGTTGGCCCGCCATGCACGGGCGGCATCCGCGCATTTGGGTGGCGGGATTGAACCCCCATGCCGGTGAAGAGGGTTTGTTCGGACTTGAGGAAATACAAGTGATTGCGCCTGCTATTGCCTTGGCAAATA
The DNA here is from genome assembly GCA_903887325.1 of uncultured Burkholderiales bacterium. Classification (GTDB taxonomy): domain Bacteria; phylum Pseudomonadota; class Gammaproteobacteria; order Burkholderiales; family Burkholderiaceae_C; genus Limnohabitans. The sequence continues at coordinate 6,926 of CAISPG010000008.1, forward strand.
CGCAAGGATTGCAAGTCAGCGGGCCGTTTCCTCCGGACACTGTGTTCATGCAGGCGCACCAGGCAAGCGGTGCAGACGTGCCTGACGTGGTTTTGGCCATGTACCACGACCAGGGTCTGATCCCGGTGAAGTTTTTGGGGATAGAACACGGCGTTAACCAGACGCTGGGCCTGCCGTTTGTGCGTACCAGCCCAGACCACGGCACGGCGTTTGACATTGCCGGACAAGGTTTGGCCGATCCCTCCAGCTTGCTGGCGGCTGTGCGCGCCGCCTGCAGCAGTCCTTAGGCTGGCCATGGCGGCTATTGGAAATGCTTTCGAATCCGGGGGGCAAGCGGCTGATTAATACCCTTTGACACCAAACCACTGGTTTTTACTTATTCTGCTCGGTTAGAATTGAGGGTTTTCGATATTCGCAATGAAATTCAGAGGCCTTTCATGAGTGAAACCACAATAGACACCGGCAAGCGTACCTGGCTGATCGCCTCAGGTTGTGCAGGTGCAGTCGGGGGCGCAGCAGTTGCCGTCCCGTTCATCAGCACTTTCAGCCCTTCCGAGCGCGCCAAGGCCGCCGGTGCAGCTGTAGAAGTAGACATCTCCGCCATCAAGCCCGGTGAAAAACTCACGGTCGAATGGCGTGGCAAACCGGTGTGGATCATCCGCCGCACGCCTGAGCAATTGGAGGCTTTGAAAAAAGTTGAAGCCCAATTGGCAGATCCGGAGTCCAAACGCAATCCAAACGAGCTGACTCCTGCTTATGCCCGTAACAAGGTGCGTTCCATCAAGCCTGAGTTTTTTGTCGGCGTCGGCATTTGCTCTCACTTGGGATGTTCGCCAAGCGACAAATTTCAAACGGGTCCGCAGGCTTCTCTGCCGGATGACTGGCAGGGCGGCTTTCTCTGCCCTTGCCATGGTTCCACTTTCGACATGGCCGGTCGTGTTTACAAAAACAAACCCGCGCCGGACAACCTCGAAGTTCCCCCCCACATGTATCTTTCAGACAGTCGTTTGCTGATCGGCGAAGACAAAAAGGCTTAAAGGCAAAACCATGGCTGATTTCAAAGAGATTTCCCCGAACGCCCCGTTGGCTGAAAAAGCCCTGAACTGGGTGGACAACCGGTTCCCGCTCTCCAAACTCTACAAAGATCATTTGAGCGAATACTACGCACCGAAGAATTTCAACTTTTTGTATTTTTTCGGCGTGCTGTCCATGCTGGTGCTGGTGATTCAAATCCTGACCGGCATTTTCCTGACCATGCACTATAAGCCGGATGCAGCCATTGCTTTCGCGTCTGTCGAGTACATCATGCGCGATGTGCCCTGGGGCTGGCTGATCCGTTATATGCATTCCACCGGCGCTTCAGCGTTTTTCATTGTGGTTTACATGCACATGTTCCGTGGCCTGATTTACGGTTCCTACCGCAAGCCGCGTGAACTGGTGTGGCTGTTCGGTTGCGCCATTTTCCTGGCCTTGATGGGCGAGGCGTTCATGGGCTATTTGCTGCCTTGGGGCCAGATGTCTTACTGGGGCGCGCAGGTGATTGTGAATCTGTTTTCTGCCATTCCCTTCATCGGACCTGACCTGGCTTTGCTGATTCGCGGCGACTACGTGGTCGGCGATGCGACATTGAACCGGTTCTTCAGCTTCCACGTGATTGCAGTGCCGCTGGTGCTGCTGGGCCTGGTGGTCGCGCACATCATTGCTTTGCACGAAGTCGGCTCTAACAACCCTGACGGCATTGAAATCAAAGCCCACAAAGACGTCAACGGCAAACCCTTGGACGGCATTCCTTTCCATCCGTATTACACGGTTCACGACATCATGGGTGTGATGGGCTTTTTGCTGGTCTTCACGGCCATCATCTTCTTCGCTCCCGAGTTCGGCGGCTATTTCCTGGAATACAACAACTTCATTCCAGCCGATCCGCTGAAAACCCCGCTGCATATCGCGCCGGTTTGGTATTTCACGCCGTATTACTCCATGCTGCGCGCTATCACCAGCGAGATGATGTATGCGCTCATCGTCTGTGTGATTGCTGCTGCCTACCTCGGTGCAACGCGTGCCGCCATCAGCAGCACACTTAAAGCAGCCATCATTGGCGGGGCTGTCGTTTTGGTTGGAGCCATGCTTGCTATCGACGCCAAATTCTGGGGAGTGGTCGTCATGGGCGGTGCCGTCATTATTTTGTTCTTCCTGCCCTGGCTGGACAATTGCGCGGTCAAATCCATTCGCTACCGTCCGGCCTGGCACAAATATTTGTACGCTGTTTTTGTGATTGACTTTTTCATCTTGGGTTATTTGGGAATGCAACCCCCGTCTGCTATCGGTGAACGGGTATCGCAAGTCGGTTCCTTGTTTTATTTCGGCTTCTTCCTGCTGATGCCTTGGTGGAGCCGTCTCGGAGCGACCAAGCCGGTGCCGGACCGCGTCAACTTTGCCGCACACTGAACCAGCACGGAGCACACAAACATGAAAAAAATCATTCTCAGCGTGTTGATCAGTCTGGCCAGCAGTTTGCCGGTTTTCGCTAACACCGACGCCTTTGTCTGGGACAAAGCGCCTAACAAACTTAACGACCTGGGCGCTTTGCAGCACGGCGCCAAGCTGTTTGTCAATTACTGTTTGAATTGCCATGCCGCGTCTTACATGCGGTTCAACCGCCTGACAGACATTGGTTTGACCGAAAAGGACATCAAAGACAATTTGCTGTTCACCACAGACAAGGTCGGTGAAACCATGAAAGTGGCCATGGACCCGAAACAGGCCAAGGAATGGTTCGGCGGCAACCCGCCCGACTTGACCGTGATCGCGCGTTCGCGTTCGGGCCATGGCGGCACAGGCGCTGATTATTTGTACACGTATTTGCGTACGTATTACCGCGATGAAGGCAAAGCCACCGGCTGGAACAACCTGGCTTTCCCGAATGTTGCCATGCCGCATGTACTGTGGGAACTGCAAGGCGAGCGCAAGCCCTTGTATGACACAGTCGAATCGCACGGGCATGAAACCCATGTGTTCAAAGGCTGGCAGCAAGTCACCCCCGGCAAGCTCAACCCTGCCGAGTACGATGAAGCGGTTGCCGATCTGGTCAATTACATGCAATGGATGTCAGAGCCGGCCCAAAACACGCGCGTCAGAATTGGCGTCTGGGTATTGATGTTCTTGTTGGTTTTCATGTTCATCGCCTGGCGTTTGAATGCCGCGTTCTGGAAAGAAATTCGCTAAGCGGATACACAGTAACCCGCCCAGGCGGGTTCTTACAATGGGCCATTTCCGGCCCGTTAAACCTTTCGTATTTCAGGAGCTACGCTCATGATGGTCTTGTACTCTGGGACAGTTTGTCCTTTCTCTCACCGTTGCCGTTTTGTCTTGTTTGAAAAAGGCATGGATTTTGAAATCCGTGATGTCGATCTTTACAACAAGCCCGAGGACATCAGCGTGATGAACCCTTATGGTCAGGTGCCGATACTGGTTGAACGCGACCTCATTTTGTATGAATCCAACATCATCAACGAGTACATAGACGAGCGTTTCCCGCATCCGCAACTTATGCCCGGCGACCCGGTAGACCGTGCCCGTGTTCGCTTGTTCCTGCTGAATTTCGAAAAAGAGTTGTTCACCCATGTGACTTCTCTGGAGTCCAGAGCCCAAAAGGCCAATGAGAAAACGCTGGAAAAAGCGCGTGCCCACATCCGTGACCGATTGACTCAGCTGGCGCCTGTGTTTTTGAAAAACAAATTCATGCTCGGCGATAACTTCTCCATGCTGGATGTCGCCATTGCCCCGTTGTTGTGGCGTCTCGACCATTACGGTATTGAGTTATCAAAAAATGCAGCCCCTCTGCTCAAATACGCTGAACGCATTTTCTCGCGCCCGGCCTACATTGAGGCGTTGACGCCTTCAGAAAAGGTCATGCGTAAATAAACCGCATGATCAATATTTCGCAGTCAACCTCTACCCGGCCTTACCTGGTGCGGGCCTTGCACGAATGGTGTACAGACAACGGCTTCACGCCGTATGTGGCTGTGCTGGTGGACGAAACAGTGCAAGTGCCGCGCGAGTATGTGAACAACGGTGAGATCGTGCTCAATGTCAGTTTCGATGCCACCAGTGGCATGCAATTGAGCAACGAATTCATTCAGTTCAAAGCGCGCTTCGGCGGGGTAGCGCGTGAAATAGTGGTTCCCATGGGTCGGGTGATTGCTATTTATGCCAAAGAAAACGGTCAAGGAATGGCTTTTCCTGCACCTGCCCCGACCCCAACAGAAGCTGCTGTCACCGTCCCTGGAACGTCTGACATTCCGCCAGAGCCGCCTGCAAGCAGTCCTACCGGCGGAACGCGTCCGCAACTCAAACGTGTCAAATGAAAGGTTTTCAATTCAAGCGCTCAGGCTTGGGTAGAATAAGCACAGTGCCGATTTAGCTCAGTTGGTAGAGCAACCGCCTTGTAAGCGGTAGGTCATCAGTTCGAATCCGATAATCGGCACCATTTAAAACCCCGCGGTTGTGAAACCGGCGGGTTTTTTTATGGCTTGCGTGACATGAGTTTGAGCCTTACCTGTTGCACGTTATGGCCCTTGTTGCGTAAATGCGCGCAGATGGCCGGTAACAGTTGGCGCAATTTAGCCGCTGCTGCATTGTGTTTCACAAGCACGCACCAGACATCATCTTCAATAGGACCGGCCAGCATTTGCTCGCTCAAACCGGGAGGAAGAACCGGTTCTATGGTTTTCAAATACAACATGGATCTGCGCTGCAAACTTAACATCGAGGACAAGGTGTCGGAGTGTTCGATGGCATCCATCACACTGGTCTGTTTAGTTGGCGGGGCAGGCGGTCGGTGCATGGCTGATTATGTTCGTTTACACAGGTAAAATGGAGAGCTTCGACAAAGGAACCGGCGTCCATGGCCAGCCACCCGGCAAGGCATGGGCGTTTTGCTTGTATGGCATTCAATCCACTGACCTATATTTTCGGCAGCCGCAACGACCGCTTGCTCAAGACTTACCGTAAAACGCTGGAGCGCATCAACGTCCTTGAAGTTCCTTTGGAAGCCTTGAGCGACGAGGCCTTGAAAGCCAAAACCGATGAATTCAAGCAACGTTGCCAGCAAGGTGAAACCTTGGACGATTTGCTTCCCGAGGCCTTTGCTGTTGTGCGTGAAGGCTCTAAGCGCGTCATGAAGATGCGTCACTTTGATGTGCAAATGCTAGGCGGCATGGCCTTGCACCAAGGCAAGATCGCCGAGATGCGCACTGGTGAAGGTAAAACACTGACAGCCACATTGGCGGTGTATCTGAATGCGCTCAGCGGCCAAGGCGTACACGTGGTGACGGTCAACGACTACCTGGCCAACCGGGACGCGCAATGGATGGGCCGTCTGTATAACTTTCTCGGCTTGAGTGTCGGCGTCAATCTGTCGCAACTGACGCGCGAAGAAAAACAAAGCGCTTACCAAAGCGATATCACTTACGGTACCAACAACGAGTACGGTTTTGATTACCTGCGCGACAACATGGTGTACGAAGCTGCCGACCGGGTGCAGCGCAAACTCAATTACGCCATTGTTGACGAGGTCGACTCGATCTTGATTGATGAGGCGCGCACGCCTTTGATCATCAGCGGGCAGGCCGAAGACCACACGCAAACCTATCTGGCCATGAACCAGGTGGTGCCGCACCTGACCCGCCAAGAAGGCGAAATGGATTTGCGCACCGGTGAAGGTGTGATTACCCCCGGCGACTTCACGTTGGATGAAAAATCACATCAGGTGTACCTGACAGAACTTGGTCACGAAAAAGCGGAGAAAATTCTCTCCGACATGGGTTTGCTGCCCGCTGGTGCTTCTCTGTACGACCCATTGCATATTGGGCTGGTTCACCATTTGTATGCCGCATTGCGCGCCCACCATCTTTACCACCTGGATCAGCATTACGTCAACCAAGGCGGTGAAATCACCATCGTGGATGAATTCACCGGCCGTTTGATGTCCGGTCGTCGTTGGAGCGATGGCTTGCACCAGGCCGTCGAAGCCAAGGAAGGTGTTGCCATTCAGGCGGAGAACCAGACCATGGCCTCCATCACTTTCCAGAACTATTTCCGCTTGTACGACAAGCTCAGCGGCATGACCGGAACCGCCGACACCGAAGCCTATGAATTCCAGGAAATTTACGGCTTGGAAACCGTCATCATTCCGCCGAACAAACCCAGTAAGCGGGAAGATCAACTGGACCGGGTTTACAAAACAACCCAGGAAAAATACAAAGCCGCCATAGACGACATCATCGAATGCCAGGGACGTGGTCAACCAGTACTGGTGGGCACCACATCGATTGAATTGTCCGAGTTGCTGTCAGGCATGTTGGAGAAGGCGGGTTTGAAGCACCAGGTGCTCAACGCCAAACAACACGCCAGCGAAGCTGACATCGTCGCGCAAGCCGGTGCGCCCAAGTCCATCACCATTGCCACCAACATGGCCGGTCGCGGCACCGACATTGTGTTGGGCGGTAACGTAGAAAAAGCCGTCGACACATTGATGCAAGACGAGACCCAGAGCGAAAGCGACAAAGCGGTCAAAGCTGCTCAGCTGCGCGAAGCCTGGGCCAAAGACCATGAGTTTGTTAAGTCTGTCGGTGGCCTGCGCATCATCGCTACCGAGCGCCACGAATCGCGCCGTATCGATAACCAGTTGCGAGGCCGCTCCGGTCGCCAGGGAGACCCCGGCTCTTCACGCTTTTACCTCAGTCTTGATGATTCTCTGATGCGCATTTTTGCGGGTGAGCGCGTCAAGTCCATCATGGACCGGTTGAATATGCCTGAGGGCGAGGCGATTGAAGCCGGCATGGTCTCGCGCAGCATTGAAAGCGCTCAGCGAAAAGTCGAGGCGCGCAATTTCGATATCCGCAAGCAATTGCTGGAATACGATGACGTTTCTAACGACCAGCGCAAAGTTATTTACCAGCAGCGCAATGACATTCTGGACGCTTCCAATCTGACGGCACAAATCGCCAGTTTGCGCGAGGGATGTTTCACCGATCTGGTACGCCAGTTCGTTCCCGAAGAATCGGTGGAAGAACAATGGGACATCGCTGGTTTGCAAAACCTTTTGCGCAATGACTGGCACATAGATTTGCCGCTGGTGCAACACGTTGAAAAAGCCCAGGCCATCATCGATGAAGATATTTTGCATTTGGTGGTCGATGCAGCCAACGCAGCGTTCAACAGCAAAATTGAAACAGTGGGCGTGGATGAATTCACGCCGTTCATGCGCGCCGTGCTGCTGCAAAACATTGACAGCCACTGGCGTGAACATTTGTCTTCGCTGGACTATTTGCGCCAAGGCATACATTTGCGCGGCTATGCGCAAAAGCAACCCAAGCAGGAGTACAAGCGCGAGGCCTTCGAGTTGTTCGGTCAATTGCTGGATATGGTGAAAAACGAAGTCACACGCATTTTGATGACGGTGCAAATCGAAACAGCCAGCCAGGTTGAAGTGGCGGCCCAAAATATAGAGCAACGTGCGGATGCCGTCACCAATCTCACTTACTCAGCGCCGGATGAAACTGGACAAGCCCAGCTGTTTGGTGCAGGTCAGGCGGCGGCGGCCGAGCAAGTGCCGGTGGTTGGTCGCAATGAGCCCTGTCCTTGCGGCAGCGGTAAAAAATACAAGCACTGCCACGGCAAGCTGGCCTGAGCCATGGCGGTACATCTACACGTCACCCGCCCTGAGGATTTGCATGCGGTCGCCGGTGTGTCCATAGGCGTGACCGAGGCCGGTGTACGTAAGGCAAATCGCAAAGACCTGACCGTCATCACTCTGGAGCCGGGCGCTGTTGTCGGTGCCGTCTTCACGCAAAACCGTTTTTGTGCAGCGCCTGTGCAATTGTGCAAGCAGCATCTTGCTGCGGGCAATGACATACGCGCTCTGGTGATCAATACCGGTGTCGCCAATGCAGGCACCGGGGAAGCCGGTTTGCAACATGCGTTTGCCGTATGCCAGGCCGCAGCTGGTTTGTTGAATGTCAAGCCGGAACACATACTGCCTTTTTCCACGGGTGTGATCATGGAACCCTTGCCGGTTCAGCGCATTGTGGACGGCTTGCCCAAAGCGCTTGCTGCCAGCACTTCTGACAACTGGACGCTGGCCTCGCAAGCCATCATGACCACCGACACCTTGCCCAAGGCGACCAGCCGTCAAATCAGCATTGACGGCAAGACAGTCACCATCACCGGTATGTCAAAAGGGGCCGGCATGATTCGCCCCAACATGGCCACCATGTTGGGCTTCATGGCCACCGATGCGGCCATCGCTCCCGGCTTGATGAAAGCACTGGCGCATGAACTGGCTGAAGCCTCGTTCAACCGCATCACCATTGACGGTGACACGTCGACCAACGATTCATTCGTGGTGATAGCCAGCGGCAAAGCAGGTACTACCGAAATAAGCCATTGGGACAGCGACAGCGCGCGTTTGTTAAAGCAGGCATTGCTGGATGTGGCACGTTGGCTGGCGCAGGCGATTGTGCGTGATGGCGAGGGCGCCACCAAGTTCATCACGGTCAGCATTGAGGGCGGGCGCGACACCGCCGAATGCCGTCAGGTGGCTTATGCGATTGCGCATTCGCCTTTGGTGAAAACCGCTTTTTTCGCCAGCGACCCTAACCTCGGTCGGATACTGGCAGCCGTGGGTTATGCAGGCATCGCAGATCTGGAGCAATCGCTGATTGAGTTGTACCTGGACGATGTGCACGTGGCAACGCGTGGCGGCCGTCATCCCGACTACCGCGAAGAAGACGGGCAACGCGTGATGAAGCAAGACGAAATCACCGTGCGTGTGTTGCTCGGACGCGGCCAGGCGCAAGATCAAGTGTGGACGTGTGACTTAAGCCATGAATACGTCACCATCAACGCGGATTACCGCAGCTAAGTCATGAATGAATCTTTAGAACGCATATTGCACCGCGCAGAAATGCTGATGGCGCGAATAGAAATGGTGTTGCCGCAACCGCTGCACGCCCCCGACTGGAAAGCAGGCATTGCTTTTCGTTACCGCAAGCGCAGCAGCGGCCACGGCGTGCTCGAACCGGTGCGACATATCGGACAAATGTCTTTGGACGATTTGAAAGAAATCGATCAGCAAAAAGAAAAAATCCAGCGCAACACCTTGCAGTTCATTGAAGGCAAACCCGCCAACAACGTCTTGCTTACTGGTGCACGTGGTACCGGCAAATCGTCTTTGGTGAAAGCTTGTTTGAATACCTATGCATCTCGCGGATTGCGCTTGATTGAAGTCGACAAACAGGACATGACGGATTTGCCGGACATCATCGAAGTGGTGGCTGAACGTGCTGAAAAATTCATTATTTTTTGCGATGACTTGAGCTTTGACGAAGGCGAGCCCGGCTACAAAGCGCTCAAGTCGATTCTGGACGGCACGGTGGCCGCCGCCACTGCCAATGTGTTGATATACGCCACCAGCAACCGCCGCCACTTGTTGCCCGAGTACATGAAGGACAACCTCAGCTATACGCACACCGACGATGGCGAAGTGCATCCCGGTGAAGTCATCGAAGAAAAAATCTCTTTGTCCGAGCGTTTCGGTCTGTGGGTGAGTTTTTACCCGTTCAGTCAGGACGAGTATTTGCACATTGTTGACCAATGGTTGTCTTCATTGAAGGTGCCTCAACACAAATGGGAGCAGGCGCATCCTGAATCGCTGGTTTGGGCGCTTGAGCGCGGGTCACGCAGTGGCCGTGTGGCTTACCAGTTCGCGCGCGATTTCGCCGGTCGCCTAGATACGGCTTGAACATGGCAGACACAAGGTCGCCTGCCGTGCTGAAAGTGGATGCCAATCTGCCGCGCTCTGGGGGTCTTGAGCGTCCTTTGACCCAGGTGGCAGTCGGCGTATTGTTCAATGCACAAGGTCAATTTTTACTGACCACCCGCCCGCCTGGCAAAGCCTATGCCGGCCACTGGGAATTCCCGGGTGGAAAAATCGAGCCAGGTGAAACGCTGGCGCAGGCCTTGATCCGAGAATTGCAAGAAGAAATCGGCATCACTGTCTTAGACCCGCAACCTTGGCGTACTGAGCGCATCGACTATCCGCATGCCTTGGTTGAATTGCATTTTTGCAAGGTGCACCAGTGGCAAGGCGAGCTGCAAATGAAAGAAGGTCAGCAGTTTGCCTGGCAGCAGTTACCGGTTCAGGTGCAGCCTGTACTGGCGGGTACGGTTCCGGTGTTGGAGTGGTTGGCTCAGGCGCAGAGCTCTATTTCAAATTCGGCGTTGCCAACTGCGGTTTGAGGCTTGCCTTCCCAAGTCTGGTGAATCAGTCGCACCCAGACCATCATGCGGTTGCCGCTGATCTCGGGGACCAAACCCAAAGATTCATCAATGAATAAACGCATCATTTGAAAACGGCCTTGCGGCAAAGCCTGTTGGAATTGCCCTTGCTGAGCCACCACGCGTTGCGGTGAGCCGCTTTCACGCAACAGCCGCATCAGCAGGCTGACACTGTCGTGCAAGGCTTTCAAGGGCTCCGACCATTTCAAAATATCCTGACGACGGACATCAGCGTCGCGTTGTTGCCAGGCGTGGTAACTGGGTAAATCGAAGGCGCAAGTGCCACCCGGCACGGCAACCCGGTTGCGCAAACTGCTGAGGAAATCGCTGTCAGTCACGCAGTTGCTGATGCGCGCGCTTTGGGTGTTGAAACCTTGCAGGCATTTGTCAATATTGCCTAGCAATTCATCCAGCACCGCGTGCGCCACTGATGGGTTGCCGCGGTAACTGTTGAACTGGTGTTTATGCCGCTCGAGTTCTTTCAAAATATCCGACTTCAAATCGGAGCGGCCGCCGACATCGACAATTTCAAACAATGTGGTGAGGGCAAAATGGTGATCAATTTCCGAGGATCTGAGCAACAAATGTTCAAAACGTCCGAGCAAATATTCCAACCGCAGATAATTGCGAATACGCTCGTTAAATGGGTGCTCGTAGAGGATCACAAAAAAGCAGACGCCTGAAGGGGTTGAAACAGCGGAAATGATAACCGCTGACAAGCACCTTATGACAATCTATGCAGGCTAAAAATGCAGTTGAATCGCACTGGCTTGTGTTTGCAGTGCTTGCATACCTTCCACATCATTGCTGACCACCCAGTCTGCGGCAGCCAATCTTTGCGCGCGTCCTGCCTGCTGCGCCATGATGTCAAGTACCTGTTCGGGCTTCAATTGACTTCGCTCAACCACGCGGCGCACCTGGGTGTTCTCATCGCAATCGACCACCAGCACCCGGTCGGCGTGTTGACGCCAATACGAAGATTCAATCAACAAAGGAATATCAATGATTACTAAAGAGACATTTTTATGGCGGATTTCTTGTTCTCTGTATTGAATCTCTGCCGAAATCAGCGGGTGCAGCAATGCCTGTAAACGCAGCCGGGCATCTGCCTGGCTGAACACCAGCTCGCGCATGCGTTCCCGGTTCATGCTGCCGTCGGCGGCGACAAAGTCAGCACCGAAGTCCCGGGCAAGGGCTGCCATGGCTGCGCCGCCGGTAGCGGTAAGTTGGCGGGAAATCGCATCAGCATCTATGACTTCAATGCCTGTTTCAGCCAAAAGACGGGCCAAAGTAGATTTGCCGCTGCCTATGCCGCCGGTCAAGCCTATGCGTCTGAATTCCGGTGTGTTCATGGGCTGGAGTCTATAAGACTGCCGCGCTACAAGACTTGCCCGAGCTGGAACACCGGCAAATACAAAGCCACAACCATGCCGCCGACCAGACCGCCTAGCACCACGACCAGCAAAGGTTCTATCAATTGCGTCAAGCCGTGCACCTGCTGTTCAAGCGCTTCATCCTGCGCATCTGCCGCTCTGGACAGCAGCACGGTCAGCGTGCCGGATTGCTCGCCGATATCCACCATTTGAATCAATAAAGGCGGGAACAAACCGGTCTTGAGCCCTACAGAAACGGACGCGCTGCGCATGGCAGAGGCCAGACTGCTGCCGCGCAATACCGATTGCCTGATATTCAGACACAGCCTGGCATACACCTGGTTTGTGCAAACACCGGCCAGCACTTCCAGAGCTTCCAGCAGCGGCACGCCTGACTGGGTCAGCATGGACAGACAGCGCGTCCATGCCGTCAGATTAGCGCTGCGAATCAGCCCTGCTACCAATGGCATTGACAAAACCCGCAACGCGAATTGCCATTGCCATGTTTCATTGCGGCGGTATTGCCTGCGTAAAACGGTTGCAGTCAGCACGGTCAGCGCCAGCACCGGCAAGCCCCAGTGCAGCAGCCCCGCACTCAGGCCAAGTATGAAACGCGTGGCAGCAGGCAGTTGTGCGCCGAAAGAGGCAAATATGGATTCAAACACCGGCACCACCCAGACCAGGATGACGGTGACCACCAGCGCCGCGATGAACAACACCGCCACCGGGTAGACCAAGGCCATGCTGACTTTGCGTCTGAGTTGCTGTTGGCGTTCGGTGTGGCTGGCCAGGCGGTTCAGCATGTCGTCCAGGTTACCGGCCAATTCGCCGGCCGCCACCATCTGGCAGTACAGCTTGTCAAAAACGCCGGTTTGCTGCAAAGCGGTTTCTAATGACTTACCTGCTGAAACCTGCGTGCGCAAGGCTTGCACCACCGGCCCCATGGCTTGGGCATTGACGCCTTGTTGAATCGTGTCCAAAGACTGCAACAAGGGAACACCTGCGCCGACCAGCGTGGCGAGTTGGCGGGTAAATTCGCAGAGTTGCGCGGCACTGACCCGCAAATTGCGTGGGCGACTGGATTCACCGGTAGCTAAGGAACGGCGTGAGCCCGGTATTGCATCAGCCATGGGTTGCCGCCTGCACTTCTTCTAAGGTGGTTTCACCGGCACTCACTTTAAGCAGACCGGCTTGGCGCAGGGTGCGCACGCCGTCTGCCGCCGCTTGTTCTGCCAATGCCTGGGCGCTGGCTTGCTGAAGTATCAATTGCTGTATGCCGGGGGTGACCGGCATGACCTGGTGTATGGCCACCCGCCCTTTGTAGCCGTTCAGGCAAGCGGCACAGCCGACGGCACGCCAGCCGCTGCCGTCAGGCAGCGCTTGTTTACAGGCCGCACACAAGCGGCGCAGCAAGCGTTGCGCGCAAATCAGAATGACGCTGCTGGCCAAATTAAACCCTGCGATGCCCATGTGGTTCAGGCGTGTCAACGTGGAAGGGGCGTCGTTGGTGTGCAGGGTGGACAGCACCAGGTGACCGGTTTGCGATGCCTTGACCGCAATATCTGCCGTCGCCTGGTCCCGGATTTCACCGACCATGAGTATGTCCGGGTCCTGGCGCAGCAAAGCCCTGAGCGCGGTATCAAACGTCAAGCCTATGCGCTCGTTGAAATTCACCTGGTTGGCGCCGGGCAAGACAATTTCAGACGGGTCTTCGACCGTAGCGATATTCACGCCCGGCGTGTTCAAGTGGTTCAGGCAGGTGTACAGGGTCACGGTTTTGCCCGATCCTGTCGGCCCGGTGATCAAAACCATGCCATTGGGTTTGGCAATCGCTTGCATCACATGCGCCAGTTCGGTGTCCGGCAGACCCAATGCAGCAAAGCCGAGTTGGTGAGACTTCTGGTCCAGAATCCGCAACACAATTTTTTCACCATGCAAGGTAGGCAGACTGCTGACCCGTATATCCACCATGCGCTGGTTGAGCGGGAGTTGCATGCGACCGTCTTGCGGCAACCGTTTCTCGGCAATGTCCAGACGCGACTGCACCTTGATGCGGGAGATGATTTGTTCGCGCAAAGCCGCAGGCGGCGACGGCATTTCATACAACACACCATCCCGGCGTACCCGCACCCGCAACAAGCTGTCAAAGGGCTCGAGGTGTATGTCGGAGGCTTGCAGTTCCAATCCCTTAAGCAGCAACTGCGTCAGCCATTCAACCGCCTGCAAGTCTTGAGGCGACGCTTTTTCGCTGTTGATTAACCGGTTGTTCATGCCTGACACTGTAGACACAGCAAGCCTGAATAGGTATCAGTCGAACTTACTCATTCGCAAAGCACAGGTCACTCAAAGCTACTGATAAAAGAACCGAGAGAGCAAGGAGGCATCTACGGTCTGTAGGTATTTAATCACTGTGATCGAATAAAAAATCTGATAACACATGCAGGTGCTCAGAAAAGTCACTGATGCCGTGGTCTGATGCTTGCAGCACATAGGTTTGCGCCCACGCAAAGCGGGCGTGCATCTCGCGCCAATCCAGCAGTTCATCGCCTTTGGCGATGACAGCCAGCAAACGTTCGGGATCAGCCAAGGCGGGAGCCATGAACCTGTCAGTCTCAGACAAACAGTCAAGACCTCGACCGACATACAAGCATTTCATTTCCTCGATATGGCTGTGTTTGACCTCAATATGTTGGGACGGGTCATGCCAGCACGGATGAACGCCTACGTAGCCGGACAGGTCGCGGGCAGGGTGTACCGCAGGATTGAGCAGGACAGCAGCACAGCCGTGTTCTGCTGCTGCCCAGGTGGCATAAAAACCGCCAAGCGAAGAGCCAATGACTGCACAGCTACCGGAAGGCCAGTCACTCATAATGTCTCGTATAAGTTCAGCGGCCTCTAGCGGTGACACCGGTAATTGCGGACAGGCCAACTGCACACCGGGATGCTGCTTTGCCAGCCATTGCGCCGTCAACTGCGCTTTGGCAGACAGCGGACTTGAGCGAAAACCGTGCAGGTAAAGCACATGCGTGGTGCTTATCACGTGAATATCAGGGCCAGATAGGCCGGGTCATCCAACAAGCTGTTATTGACAAAATTGGCCAGCCTGTAGGTCAGGTAAACCAGCGTGGATGAGAATTCCTGAAAGTCCATGGCGGCATTATCAGGCGTTAAAAATCCCGCCAAAATTTTCTTTTTGGCTAAAGTGGTGTTTTGAGAAGAAAGGGAATGCGATGAAAAAAACTTTGACCATCACCGCTCTCGTGTTGTTGCTGATAGCCGCAGGCTTGCAGTTGAGCGGACACGGCTATATCTGGCGGGCATTGGCTGGCACCTATTTGCAAGGGCACCGCACCGCTTATATTGATGACGCAAGAAACTTTGATCAGCGCGTCATCTCAAAGGGAACGTCTTCCCCTTGGCAGAAGGACGCCCGCTACAACCAAAAGCCTTTGGATGCCGCCACGCTGGATTATTTAAAGCAATACGGCAGCGCCGCGTTTTTGGTGGTACAAAAAGGCGCTTTGGTACATGAAGAATATTTCTCGCCTTACAACGCGCAAAGTCTGACCAACTCATTTTCTATGGCGAAAACCATCACCACTTTGCAGACAGGGCTGGCTGTCAATCAAGGCTTCATCAGCAGTTTTGATGCGCCGCTGACCGAGCAACTCAAGGAATACGCCAACGACCCGCGCGGACAAAAGGCGACGATTGCGCAACTGTCGGCCATGAAGTCCGGCCATGACTGGGAGGAAAACTATGACCTGCCGCTGAACATGACCACCGATTTGTACTTCGGGAAAAATGCTGAGGCACTGGTGTTGTCGCGCGGCTTTGAGCGTGAACCGGGCAGTGAATACGAATACAGCAGCGGCAGCACCCAGTTACTGGGTGTTTTTCTCAAACGCGCCTTGCAGGCCAAAGAGCCTGGGTTGACCGTCAGCGAACATTTATCCCGCAGCCTGTGGCAGCCGTTGGGCATGGAAAACGATGCGGTTTACACCATGGACAGGTCTGAAGCCGAGGGCGGCATGGAACGTACTTACTGCTGTATTTTTGCCAGTGCCCGTGACTTTGCACGCTTCGGACAGTTGCTGTTACAGGACGGTCAATGGAACGGCCAAGCGCTGCTGGACAAGCCCTTCATCGACCGCCTGCGCCAACCGGATCTGCAAGCGTATTACGGCCATTCTTTATGGATGGATTGGAAGTACAAGCATCCCTTTTACCTGTTGCAGGGCCACGAAGGCCAGTATGTGATCGTGGTGCCGTCGCTGGAGCTGGTTGTGGTTCGCACCGGTCAGCACAGGGACAAGAAAACACTGGGCCCCAACGGCAAGCTGCCGCTCGAGATTTACCGTTTTGTCGATCAGGCGGTGGCACTGGTCCAATAAGTCTTGTGTCTGCACGCAGGCGACCCGTGGCGTTAGGCGCTGCTATGAAATGATTAAGCTATTGGTTTTTCAGGAGATTAGCCATGCGCCTCGCCAACAAAACCGTTCTCGTTACTGCCGCCGGTCAGGGCATAGGTCATGCTGCTGTCATGGCCATGGCCGCCGAAGGCGCGACCGTGTGGGCTACCGATGTCAAACCGGCATTGCTCGAGTCGTTCGCCGGTCACACCAACATTCACACCGCCACACTCGACGTGATGGACAAAGCCGGCATACACGCGCTGGTTAAGCGCATAGACAAAATAGATGCCGTGTTCAATTGCGCCGGTTATGTGCATAGCAACACCGCGCTGGACGCCACCGACGAGCAATGGGATTTCGCCATGAATTTGAATGCGCGTTCGCAGTTCTGGATGATCCAGGCGGTACTGCCTAAGATGCTGGCGCAAGGCGGGGGCAGCATCATCAATATGGCCAGCGTGGCCTCAAGCCTCAAAGGCTTGCCTAACCGTTTTGTTTACGGTGTGAGCAAGGCGGCGGTGATCGGCCTGACCAAAGCTGTGGCGGCCGATTACGTGGCACAAGGCATACGCTGCAATGCGATTTGCCCCGGCACAGTGGATACGCCATCGCTGCAAGACCGCATCAACAGCCAGGCCGACCCGGTGCAGGCGCGTAAAAATTTCATCGCCAGACAACCCATGGGCCGTTTGGCGCAAGCGCATGAAATTGCCCCCATCGTCGTGTTTCTGGCATCTGATGAATCCCGCTTCGCTACCGGCAACGCGTATTCGGTGGACGGCGGCATGACGATTTGAACTCAGCCGCTGCACGCTTTGCCCTGACAATGCCTGCATGACTTCATCTTTCTCTGAATTGCTGGCGCAGCGCCAGTTCATGCGGTTTTGGCTGGCGCGTATTTTCGGCGTCTCTGCTCATCAGATGCTGATGCTGGCCATCAGTTGGCACATGTATGAATTGACCGGCAGCGCCTGGGATCTGGGTCTGGTCGGTTTGTTCCAATTCATCCCGGCGCTGGTCATGGCTTTGCCGGCCGGTCACGTGATCGACCGTTTGCACCGGGGCCGTATTTTTGCCACATGCATGCTGGTGCTGGCATTGGTTGCGGTGTTGCTTTGTACAGCTACCTTGCGCGGGCAAGCCAGCAGAGAATTGATATTTGTTGTCGCCTGGGTGCTGGGTTTGACAAGGGCTTTTCAAATGCCTGCGCAACAAGCCATCACCCCGCTGCTGGTGCCCAAACATTTGTTTCAACGCGCGATTGCGCTCAGTTCTACCGGCGTTGAAGTCTCTGTCATTGGCGGTCCAGCGATCGGCGGTGTGCTGTATTTGTCCGGCGCTTTGACCGTCTACAGCGTGTGTGCGGTGCTGTTCACTTTGTCTATGTTGCTGACCTTATGGGTGCGTTACGAGCACGTGGTGCGCCATAACAGCCTGAGCTGGCAGTCGCTGTTTGCAGGCGTGGCTTTTGTCTGGGAACGCAAGGTGTTGCTCGGCGCGATTTCTCTGGATTTGTTTGCGGTGCTGCTGGGTGGCGCCACAGCCTTGCTGCCGATTTTCGCGAGAGATATCTTGCATGTGGGGCCGGATGGATTAGGGTTGCTGCGTGCAGCACCTGCAGCCGGGGCTTTGTGCATGTCCATCATCATCACCCGCTGGCCGATTCAACGCCGGGTTGGCTACAAGCTGCTGGCGGCGGTGGCGGTCTTCGGCCTGGCTTCATCTGTGTTTGGCGTATCAGACAGTTTTGTGTTGTCGCTGGCGGCGCTGGCGGTCACAGGCGCGGCTGACAACATCAGCGTGGTCACGCGTTTGACCTTGATGCAACTGGAAACACCGGACGAGATGCGCGGACGTGTGGCTGCGGTCAACGGTGTATTCATCGGCGCTTCCAACGAATTGGGCGAGTTTGAATCAGGTCTGACCGCAGCCTTGTGGGGGCCGGTGGCATCGGTCGTCGCGGGAGGAGTCGGCACTGTGTTGATAGCGGTCAGCTGGTTAAAACTGTTTCCGGCGCTGGCCAGGCGCGACAAACTTTAAGCCCTGCACCACCCCGCAGCATCTAGGGGATTGACCGGTACGCTGCTCAGTTCTGGTGGCTTGGTGCTAACTTTGACGCTCAATCTCGGGTCAATGAATGCTTTTTAAATCTGTTTTATTTGCATTGTCAGGCGTCTGGCTGTCTTGCGCTGCCTTGGCTGCTGATGATTTTCAGCAGATCGAATACACGCCTCCTGAGATTGACTATGACGTGATCAACCGCATGTGGGATTTTGTCAAACACACCACTCATGCGCCCCGCGATCTGCCGCCGCCCAGACTGGTGCTGGACTGGCATGTGCCGCCGTTTGCGCGCATGGGTTTTCAGTACCCGACCGACAAATTTCCCGAGTATCAAATGCAGATCAGCATTGCGCCGCGAACCATTGAGCAGTACAGCAAGGAAATGGTGTCATGGGGCGTAGGACATGAATTGGTGCATTACGTTTTTATCTTGCGTGAAAACCACTGGCACTACGGCCAGGCCACGTTTCAAGACCATCTCAAACACCATTGCAACCCGGAGTTCAAGCAGATCACCCGGGCCATTGCAGATGAGATCTGGAAGATTTACCACAGCGATACACAGCGCGCCGCCATGTACGACGAGGTGGAGAAAAGCTGTTTCAACGAACCTAACCAATAAAGGTTTTGCTGCCTTTGCGTTGAGAGCAATGGCACAGGGTCTGCAGATTTTTGAACCTTAAAAACCCTTTGAACGGCGGGTTATCAGCAGTTTTGCGTAGCTTGTCAGCTTATTGCAACAAATCAGCAATCGCTATGTGCCCCGCGTCTTTGGCCATGTCCGCCGCGCTCAATCCTCTGTCGTCTTTCAACTGTTTTTGCGCGCCTTTGGCCAGCAGCAGTTTGACGGTATCTGCGTGTCCTTGTCCGGCCGCCCACATCAGCGGCGTGAGCCCGTCAGCGTAAGCGGCATCTGTCAATGCGCCTGCCTTCAGCAGTTGCTCGACAACACCTGTGTGCCCCATGCCGGCAGAGTAGACCAGGGCCGACTTGTGCAGACGGTCTTGCACTTCAAGTTTGGCACCTTTGTCCAGCAACAGTCCAACTATCTCCGCGTTGCCCGCATAGGCGGCCGCAATCAAAGGCGTGACTTTCTCCAACGAAGCCAGGTTCACATCGGCACCGGCGGTCAGCATCGTCCGCACAATGGCGATCTGGTTTTTTTCAATGCCCATAAAAAGCGCGGTCTTGCCTTCGCGGTTGCGTGAGTTCGGCGAAGCGCCTCGGTCCAGGCTTTTTTGTATGCCATCCATATCAACTTGGCGGGCCGCCACCAGCAACTGTGCATTGACAGATTGGTGCGGACTGATTTGTGCAGCAACCGGCATACACAAGCTGGCAAACAAAGCGAATCCAATAGTAAACAATTTGAGAAATAAAGTCTGTTTTGGCATGATCAATGGGCTGTGAAAGTAAAAAGCTTAGGCTGTTGAAATCTTAAGGGTTTTCCCTTGTCGAATGTTTCAAACTGGTGCAAATCCATACTGCATGGTTAAGATGAGACATGGGAATTTTTCCTTGACGGTAATTCGTGTTCTCACAGCACAAGGTTATCTCAAGTTGAATACCCAGACTTCTGGACACGGATTGAAAGAGTTTTATTTTCATTTCTATCTGGTTTTTCAATCATTGCCGCAAGGCATAAGGAGCACAAATGCACAAATTTGGAAAGAAAATTTCCCAAACCATCGCCTGCGTCGCAGTCGGTGTTTTGTCAGCTGGGTTCGCCCAGGCGGATGTCAGCCAGGCACAACTGAATGCGGCTGACAAAGACGGTAACAACTTTTTGCACTCCAATGCAAATTACGCCAACAGCCGTTATTACGCTGCCAAGCAAATCACTACCGCTAACGTAGCCTCACTGCGTCCTGCTTTCACATTCCAGACCGAAGTTCTGGAATCCATGGAAACAGCACCCATCGTTGTTGATGGCACCATGTACATCACCACTTCTTACAACCACGTGTACGCCATTGACCCTGTCACCGGCAAGCAAAAGTGGCATTACAAACACAAAATGGGTCCGGTCACGACTTATTGCTGCGGCCCTAACAACCGCGGTGTCGCCATCTCCGGCGGCCATGTGTTCATGGGTACCCTGGACGCCAAACTGGTCGCTCTGGACGCCAAAACCGGCAAGCTGGTTTGGGACACACAGATTGCTGATCCCGAGTTGGGCTATTCAGAAACCATGGCACCAGTGGCTGTCAACGGCCGCATCCTGATCGGTACCAACGGCGGCGAATACGGCATCCGCGGTTTCGTCAAATCTTTTGATGCCAAAGACGGCAAGCTCCAGTGGACTTTCTACACCATTCCGGAAAAAGGCCATGAAGGCGTCTGGGCTGTGAACGATGCCAGCGGCCGCAACATGCACCGCGATATTGCTGCAGAAAAAGACCAACTCGCCAAACACGGCGGTGACTTCTACAAAACCCTGGGCGGCGGCGTGTGGATGACACCTGCAGTTGACCTGGAAAGCAACACTGCATTCTTCGTGGTCGGTAACCCCAGCCCCGATTTGTACGGTGCTGAGCGTCCTGGAGACAACCTGTACACAGACTCCATCGTCGCGGTTGACCTGAACACCGGTAAGTACAAGTGGCACTACCAGTACGTTGCTCACGATTTGTGGGACGTTGACGCCGTGTCTCCTGTCATCCTGACAGAAGCCAAGGGCAAAGACGGCAAGATGGTCAAAGTGGCTATCCACGGCGGCAAAACTGGTTTTGTGTATGTCCACGACCGCGCCACCGGCGAGCTGATCCGTTTGTCTGAGCCCATGGTGCCAATCGACGGCATGTGGACCCTGCCTACCAAAGAAGGCGCCAAGATGATGTTGGGTGCTAACGGTGGTGTGGAATGGAGCCCGATGGCTATCAATCCTGAAACCCGTATGGTGTATGCCGCTAACCTGCTGCAACCCATGACTTACCACGTCGAAGCTTCCAAGTACCCTGGTGGCAAGCTGTGGTTGGGCGGTGCTTTCAAAACCATCCCTAGCGAAAAGCAATCCGGCCGTTTGTCTGCTGTCAATCTTGACACCGGCAAAGTGGCATGGAAATTCGACACTGACGAGCCTTTGATCGGCGGCGTGCTGGCTACTGCCGGCGGCCTGGTGTTCAACGGTGAAGCCAATGGCTTGTTCCGCGCATTCGATGCCAAGAACGGCAAGAAACTGTGGGAATACCAGACTGGCGCAGGCGTGAATGCACCTGCCGTGTCTTACACAGTGGGCGGAAAGCAGTACATTGCAGTGGCAGCTGGTGGTAACAACCAGATCGATGCCAAGCGCGGCAATTCAGTAGTGGTGTTCGCACTGCCCTGAGCTGACTGAGCGTTAAGCCGAGGCCTGTGTGCATGCAAATGCACCCAGGCCTTTTTAACACCTGACCTTTGAAAACCGTATGAAACTCTTCTCACTCTTTTCTTCTGTTGCAATGCTTGTGCTGTTGTCTTTTATGCCTGCGCTGGCTCAAGCTCAAGCGCCTGAGAAAGCCGCAACCTGTATGGCATGCCATGGTCCAAACGGCAATTCCAGCATGCCCAATACGCCGAGCCTGGCCGGGCAAAACGCCCGCTATATTTATTTGCAATTGCGTGATTTTCAGGAAGGCCGCCGTCACAACGACATGATGACGCCTATGACCGCCGGTTTGACCCGCGACGACATGCGCGAAATCGCCGACTTCTTTTCTAAACAAACACTCACCAGCAAGAATTTCAATTCAGACCCTGACAAAGCCAAAAAAGGTTTTGCCAAGGCGGATGAAACCCTGTGCGCCATGTGCCACCTAGGCGAGTTCAAAGGACAAAACGAAATCCCCAAGGTGGCGGGTCAAAATTATGATTACGTGATCAAAACCCTGAAGGATTTCAAAGCCAAAAACCGCACCAACGATGCAGGCAATATGACCAGCGTGGCCAGCACTTTGAGTGATGAAGACATTGAAAATTTGGGCCATTACATTGCCGGGTTGAACTGACTGTCATTCCCCGTGCGGTGTCTTTGATACCGCTTTGTTTCCATCAAAAAAAACCTTGTGCATTCACTGCACAAGGCTTTTTTCTTGCCAGACCCGCATAGCGGGTGCCGTGCTTACAGCCCGGCCGCTGCACGCAGTGCTGCAGCTCGATCGGTTCGCTCCCACGTGAATTCAGGTTCGTCGCGTCCGAAGTGGCCGTAGGCTGCGGTTTTTTCATAGATAGGACGCAACAGGTCCAGCATCAGAATAATGCCTTTGGGACGCAGGTCAAAGTGCTCGTTCACCAGCGCTGCGATTTTTTCATCGCTGATCACGCCCGTACCCTGCGTGTTGACCGTGACGTTCATGGGCTTGGCCACACCGATGGCATAAGCCACCTGCACCTGGCACTGTGTGGCCAGGCCTGCGGCCACCACGTTTTTCGCGACATAGCGCGCTGCGTAAGCCGCTGAGCGATCCACCTTGCTCGGGTCTTTGCCGCTGAATGCGCCGCCGCCGTGCGGGCAAGCACCGCCGTAGGTGTCCACAATGATTTTTCTGCCGGTCAAACCGCAATCGCCTTGCGGGCCGCCGACGACAAAACGTCCGGTGGGGTTGATCAGGTAACGCGTGTCTTTCAGCCATTCCTTAGGCAGCACGGGTTTGATAATTTCCTCGATCACGGCTTCAATGAAAGAGGCTTTCATTTTGGTCGGCGTTTCGCTTTGGTCGGGGCTGTGTTGTGAAGACAGCACCACAGTATCAATGCTGTGCGGCTTGCCGTCGACATAGCGCATGGTCACTTGGCTTTTGGCGTCCGGGCGCAAAAACGGCATGCGGCCGTCGCGGCGCAGTTGCGCCTGACGTTCGACCAGACGGTGCGCGTAGTAAATAGGCGCGGGCATCAAATCGGGAGTTTCTTTGACAGCATACCCAAACATCAGGCCTTGGTCACCGGCACCGGTGTTCAAGTGGTCATCTGACGCGTGGTTCACACCTTGCGCGATGTCGTTGGATTGTTTGTCATAGCAAACCATGACGGCGCAACCTTTGTAGTCAATGCCGTACTCGGTGTTGTCGTAGCCGATGCGTTGAATGGTGTCGCGCGCGACTTGTATGTAATCGACATGCGCATTGGTGGTGATCTCGCCAGCCAGCACCACCAGACCGGTGTTGGTCAGCGTTTCGGCTGCCACCCGGCTGCGCGGGTCTTGTTTGAAGATGGCATCCAAAATGGCATCTGAAATCTGGTCAGCGACTTTGTCGGGGTGACCTTCAGAAACAGATTCGGATGTGAAAAGATAATCGTTCGCCATGAAATACTCCAGTTGATGGTTGACGCGTTGCCATTCCATGGGAGCCTGGCGAACGCTTTAGCAGATGGCTGATGAACAGCCGACTCTTTCGAGTGTGTCGCCCTGCAAGTTGCTTCATTAACTCAGCGACAATAGCTATTCTAAACAAGTATTGACAAAAACTTATGGCTCTTTGGATGCGCTGGCTGTCGGTCTTGCCCTTGCTCTGGGTACAGCGTATCGGCTGGGCTTTGGGCTGGCTGACCTGGTGGCTATCGGCGCGTTACCGTTTGCAATTCAAGCAGCATTCACAGCAAGCGGGTTACAGCGAGCCGCAGGTGCGTGCCGCCATCGGTGCCGCCGGTTGTCAGGCATTGGAAGCCTTTCGTGTCTGGTTCGGCGGCGACATGCCTGTGCAATGGCAGGGCAAAGAACACATTGAGTTGGCTTTTGCTTCAGGCAAAGGCATATTATTTTTAACCCCGCATCTGGGCTGTTTTGAAATCACTGCACCTACGCAGGCGCTGACCTTCGGTCCAGGCCACGGGCCCATGACTATTCTTTACCGGCCGGCTCGTCAGGCTTGGCTGCGCGACTTGCTGCTGCAAGCGCGCGACCGTCCTTACCTCAAGGCCGTGCCGACCAACATGGAAGGTGTGCGTCAAATGCTCAAGTCATTGCGTCGCGGTGAAGCGGTGGGTTTGTTGCCCGACCAGGTGCCCCCCGAGGGCATGGGTATCTGGTCGAGCATGTGGGGACGCCCGGCTTACACCATGACGCTGGGAGCAAGACTGGCCATGCAAACCGGTGCCAGCATCATCCTGGCCTGGGGCGAGCGCTTACCAAATGCCAAAGGCTATTGCATACACGTTGAGCCTATGCAAGAAGCGCTGGCTGGTGATGTTGATGCAGTGGTGCTGCAAATCAACCGCGCCATGGAGCAATTGATCAGACAATGCCCTGAGCAATACCTCTGGGGCTATGCCCGTTTCAAACAACCGCGACACGAGGCCTGACTGTGTTCAACCCTGTAACCCGCAGCATGCAAGCGCTGTCGTTTTTGCCCTTGCGCGTTTTGCGTTGGCTGGGCTGGTTGTCAGGCCATGTGTTTTATCTGGTGTCGGCGCGCAGGCGCAATGTGGTGTTGACCAATTTGCGTTTGTGTTTCAAAGAGCTCAATGAACAGCAATTGCGCGCATTGGCCAAAGCGCATTTTGTGCTGCTCGGGCAGTCTCTTTGGGACCGGGCCTGGTTGTGGCACGCTTCTGAGCAAGTGTTGAATCAGCGTATACGCTTTAGCGGTGACTTCTCGGTGTTTGACGACAGTTCGCCCTTGATTGTGCTGGCCCCGCATTTTGTCGGTCTGGATGCCGGTGGCGTGGCCATGACCTTGTTAAAGCAGATTCCCATGGCCTGCGTTTACGTGCCATTGCGAAATCCATATTTCGAAGAATGGATGATGCAAGGCCGCAACCGCTCCGGGCGGGTGCGCTCGGTGGCGCGCAACGAGGGCGCTCAACCCTTGTTGCAGATACTGCGCGACGGCATGCGTCTTCATTACTCCCCGGACATGGACTTCGGTATTCAAGGTGCGGTGTGGTCGGATTTTTTCGGTGTGGCTGCAGCCACCACCAATTCATTGCCGCGCTTGGCCAAGTTGGCGCGTGCCCGGGTGTGTACCTTGGTCACACGACTCACGCCAACCGGTTACAGCGTAGAACTCGGACCGCTGTGGCCGGACTATCCGCAAGGCGGTTTGCAGGCGGACACAGATGCCATGAACAAACACATAGAGGCTTGTGTCATGGAGACACCGGCCCAATATTATTGGGTGCACAAAAGATTCAAGACGCGTCCGCCGGGACAGCCTGCGCTTTACCGCTGGCAGTGATTCCCGCCGGGAAATGCGCCAGCGCCATGGCTTCTATCTCCTCAGCCGTGCGCGGACTTTTGCTGGCCAGCGCCCACAGGTCAAACACATTCGGTCGGCGTATGGATGCAACGGCGGCAAAGCCACAACCCTTGAGCGTTGCCACCAGTACTTTCTGGGTGAAACCGCAACGGTGCGCCATGTGCATATCGCCTCTGGCCAGCGCTTTTTGCAAACCGTAGACCATGTCCAGCGGCGTGATCGGCCCGGCCGCTGAGGTATAGGCCACTTGCATCAATTTGTCCTCGGCAATCAGCGAGGCTATGGCTTGCAGATCCGGACAGGTGATCACCATGAAGCCTTCGGGTTTGAGCACTCTGACAAATTCGTTCATTGCTGCGGGTACTTCGTGCGCATGCAGGTGCTCCAGGTTGTGGCTGGAAAAAATGGCGTCCATGCTGCTGTCTTGCACCTCAGACATGCGCGTGATGCTGCTGACCACATCCGGCTTGACGCGCGGGTCTATGTCCAGACGGACTTCCTGCCATTGAGCATCGTCAAACGCCCGGGTGGTGGAATTTTTGCGTTTGTTGCCGCAGCCTACATGCAGAAAAGTCGCCATGGTGGAAAAGGGGGCCGTCAGCCCCTCTTAATAAGACATGGCGTGTTGTAAACCCATGGGGCTAAATAACGGAAGAAAACACCTTTATCTGCGGATCCAGTTGCCGATAATGCTGCTCACCAGCGATGGCTGTTCATGCACCAGCCAATGGCTGCCGTCGGCGATACGGTGCAATTGCAGATCGGGCACATAGTCTTGCAAGCCGTTCACCAAACCGGGGGGCAGGGCGGTGTCTTGCATGCCCCAGATCACCAGCGTGGGCACAGAAATGCGCAACATCTCCGCTGGCAAGACGATGGATTGCGCCGCCGGATCGTCGGCGCGAGGCGGACGCAAAGGCGAGGCGCGGTAATAGTTCAAGGCACCGGTCAAACCCTGTTGCCAAACCGCGCCGTATTGATCCCGCACTTTGTCGTTCAACCAGGCGTGCGGGCCGTCTTCGGCGCCCATGTTGGTGAAAAAAGTCCACAGTCTTTTGTAATCGTCTGCCGCTAACAATAATTCTGCATCCGGGCGGATCAGAAAGTTCATGTACTGACTCGCCGCCTGCTGCACCGGGTCGTCTTTCAAATCGCGCAAAAAAGTGCCCGGGTGCGGCGAGTTGATGATGACCAGGCCTTGCATGAGGCCGGGTTGCTGGTTGGCTACATTCCAGGCGACTGCGCCGCCCCAGTCGTGCGCCACCAGGGCGGCCAGCGGCGCGTCCGGCGACAGTTGCAGTTTCAAGGCGCTGATGTCTTTCACCAATTCCTTGGCGCGGTATTCCTTGACATCAAGCGGCGCAGAGGAACCGGCGTAGCCGCGCATATTCGGCGCCACGCAGAGATAGCCGCCATTTTCTGGCTGGCTGAAATGCGTCAGCAGTTCATCCCAGACGAAGCTGGCTTCCGGAAAGCCGTGCAAGAACAGCATGACTGGTTGCCCGGCGTGCCCGGCCAGCCGGCAGTCCAGCGAGATGCCGTGCGGTAAACCTATGCGTTCAAAGCGGATCATGGTGTTGCCGGGACCGGGTGGCTCCATTCCCAAAGTTTGAGACTGACGTCTTCGACGCCTTGTTTTTTGAGCGAGGAAAACAAATGCGCTTCGCCGCCGCCGGACTGCAGTTTGGCGATCGACAAGGCCTTGGCGGCTTCGCTGCGGTTGAGCTTGTCGGCTTTGGTCAGCAGCATGAGGAACTTCAGACCTTCTTCCACCTTGGGCCGAATCACTTCCAGCAAAATTTCGTCGAGTTCGGTCACGCCCAGACGCGGGTCGCACATCAGCACCACGCCTTTGAGGTTGTCACGCGTCATCAGGTAATTGCCCATGACCCGCTGCCAGCGGATTTTGTCGGACTTGGGAACGGCGGCATAGCCGTAGCCGGGCAGATCGGCCAGCACCGTGTCGGTCTGGTTCTGGCGGCCCAGGGCAAACAAATTGATGTGCTGGGTGCGCCCCGGAGTTTTGGAGGCATAGGCCATCTGGCGCTGTTGTGTCAACACATTGATGCAAGTGGATTTGCCGGCATTGGAGCGGCCGACGAAAGCAATTTCAGGCTGGTCATAGGCGGGCAAATGGTGTAACTGGGCCGCTGTGGTGAGAAATCTGGCGGTGTGCAGCCAGCCGACGGCTTGTTTGACGCGGTCTGCGTGGCCGGTATCGACTGCAATAGGGGGGTGAACCATGGTTTTTCTTTACATGCAACCCGTCGGGTGCTGGCATGCATTGTAGAATTACCTATTGACCTATTCAGACCCGACTGCCATGACTTTTCTTGTCCGTATGCTGTTGTCCGTCAGTTTGACGGGCTTTCTCCTGACTGTGCACGCCGAAGGCGCTGCACCCGCTCCCGCCAAAGCCGACCCCGCCAAAGGCGCTACCGTTTTCAACGGTATCTGCGTGACCTGTCACGGCGCCGAGGGCAACTCAGCCATCACCATCAATCCCAAGCTGGCCCAGCAACACCCGGAATACATCGCCAAGCAATTGGCTGAATTCAAATCCGGTAAGCGCGCCAACCCGGTCATGATGGGTTTTGCCGCGGCCCTCAGTGAAGAAGATATGCGCAACGTTGGCGCGTACCTGGCCGGCACCAAAGCCAAGCCAGGTTTCTCCAAAGACAAAGACCTGGCCGCTTTAGGTGAAAAAATTTACCGTGGCGGCATTGCCGATCGCCAGATACCGGCTTGTGCCGGTTGCCACAGCCCTAACGGCGCGGGCATCCCGTCTCAATACCCCCGTTTAAGCGGTCAGCATGCAGACTACACCACATCTCAATTGACCCAGTTCCGTGACGGCATTCGCAAAAACAACCTGCAAATGAGCCAGGTAGCTGCTAAATTGAATGATCGCGAAATCAAGGCAGTGGCTGACTACATCGCCGGTTTGAACTGATCAACCGTCTTCTCACCTTGTCAAGGCTGGCAGTGTGTCAGCCTTTTTTATTTTCAGGAGCTGTCACATGTTGCTTCGTACTGACCGTGGTTTCAATCACAATATTTCCAGCGAGATCACGCCGCTATCTGTGTATGCGCAAAGGCGTGATTTTTTGCAGCGCATGGCGGCGGCAGGTTGGTTGGCCGGCGGCGGCGTTGCCTTGGCGCAATCCCCGGTAACGCGCCCCGGCAAACTGGCCCCCTTGAATGCCACGGTTTCCGCTTTAGCTGGCACTCAGGCTTCCGACACACCAACCCCGTACAAGAACGCCAGCACGTACAACAATTTTTATGAGTTCGGCACTGACAAGTCAGACCCCGCGGAAAACGCCCACACTTTGAAGACCCGGCCCTGGAGCGTGGAGATTGAGGGTTTGGTGAAAAAACCGGGCCGCTTCAACATAGAAGATTTGCTCAAACTCAGCGCCATGGAAGAGCGTATTTACCGCATGCGCTGTGTGGAGGGCTGGTCCATGGTGATTCCCTGGGTAGGCTATTCATTGTCTGAACTCATTAAACGCGTCGAACCGCTGGGCAGCGCCAAATACGTGGAGTTCATCACCCTGGCCGACCCCAAGACCATGCCTTATGTGGGCTCACGCATTCTCAGTTGGCCGTACACCGAGGGCTTGCGCCTGGACGAAGCCATGAACCCGCTGACCATGCTCAGCTTCGGCATGTATGGTGAAGTGCTGCCTAACCAGAATGGCGCACCGGTGCGCTTGACCGTACCTTGGAAATACGGTTTTAAGAGCGGTAAAAGCATTGTGAAAATCCGCTTCACTGAAAGCCAACCGGCAACTGCCTGGAACAAAGCGGCGGCACACGAATACGGCTTTTATTCCAATGTCAATCCGAATGTGGACCACCCGCGTTGGAGCCAGGCCAGCGAGCGGCGCATAGGCGACGGCGGCATTCTGGCTAAGAAAGTCAAAACGCTGATGTTCAACGGCTATGAAGCCCAGGTCGGGCAGTTGTACGCCGGCATGGACCTGACCAAGAATTTCTGAGCCCGCGACATCCCATGCCATGGCGCAGGTTCCTCCTTTGGCCGCATGCGACAAGCCTGCTTCACGGCTTGTTGACGCTGCCCTTCATCTGGCTGCTGTGGGCCTTGTTCAATGACGCTCTGGGTGCCAATCCTGCTGAGGCCTTGAGCCGTTCCACCGGTGACTGGACTTTGCGTTTTTTGTGTCTGGTGCTGGCAGTCACCCCTTTGCGTCGGTTCATACGCACGCCTGAGTTGATAAGGTTTCGCCGCAGCCTGGGGCTGGCCACTTTCTGCTATGCCTGTTTGCACCTGCTGTGCTACGCCTGGTTTGACCAAGGTTTTGAGCTCAATGACATCGCCAAAGACCTGGTCAAGCGGCCGTTCATCTGGCTGGGCATGCTGGGTTTTGTATTTATGTTGCCGTTGGCGGTGACCTCAAGCAACGCCGCAGTGCGGTGGATGGGTGGGAAACGCTGGCAGCAACTGCACCGGCTGGTCTACCTGTTGCCCTTGTTTTCCTTGCTGCATTTTTATTGGATGCGCGCTGGCAAAAACAATTTTGCAGAGGTGTGGGCTTATGCTTGTGTGCTCGGCAGTTTGTTGGCTTATCGCGTTTGGCACTGGCTACAGAAAAAATTCCCTGCCTAAACCAGGCACTCACCGCGCATTTGATCTGCGACTGTCTCGCGCGTGCGAATCACATGCGCTTTGTTCCCATCAACCAGCACCTCGGCAGGCCGACCACGCGTGTTGTAGTTGCTGGCCATGCTCATGCAATACGCCCCGGCTGACAGCACCGCCAGTGTGTCGCTCGCCTGCACATTCAAAGCCCGGTCGCGGCCTATCCAGTCGCCGCTTTCACACACCGGGCCGACCACGTCGTACACCTGAGTGGCTGCATCGCTCAGCGTCAAAGGCACTATCTGGTGGTAGGCCTCGTACATGGCCGGGCGCGGCAAATCGTTCATGGCGGCATCGATGATGCAAAAGTTTTTTTGCTCGCCGGGTTTGAGAAATTGCACTTGGCTCAAACACACGCCTGCATTGCCCACCAGCGAACGCCCGGGTTCAATCATCAATTGACGGTCGCCGAAGCCGCGCGCATCCAGCCGCGCCAGCAATGTCGCCCAAAGCGCATCTGCGGCAGGCGGGGTGTCGCCGTTGTAGTTGATGCCCAGGCCGCCGCCGAAGTCCAGGTGGTGAATCGGGATGCCTGCACTTTCAATCTGCTCGACCAGATCCAGCACTTTGTCTAAGGCATCCAGATAGGGTTCGCTTGTCGTGATTTGCGAGCCTATGTGGCAGTCGATACCGGTCACTTTCAAACCCGGCAGCGACGCCGCGTGCCGGTAAGCCTGCAAAGTGCGTTCGTGAGCAATACCGAACTTATTGCCTTTGAGGCCGGTGGAAATATAGGGATGGGTTTTAGGGTCTACGTTGGGGTTGACGCGTATGCTTACCGGCGCGACTTTGCCCAGCGACAGCGCCACTTCATTAAGCACATCCAGTTCCGCTTCGCTCTCTACGTTGAAGCAAGCGATACCGGCTTGCAAAGCCAGTTGCATTTCTGCGCGGGTCTTGCCGACGCCGGAAAAAATCACATCCTTTGCCTGTCCACCGGCAGCCAGAACGCGAGCCAATTCACCGGCGGAAACAATATCAAAACCGCAAGCTGCTTTGGCAAACACTTGCAACACACCCAGGCTGGAATTGGCCTTCATGGCGTAATGCACCTTGGCTTTGCGCCCGGCAAAAGCACGTTGGTAAGCGCTAAGCGCATGCAGCATGCCGGCCTTGGAGTAGACAAACAAAGGCGTGCCGTGCTGTTGTGCCAGGTCTTGCAAACGCAGTTGTTCAATGAACAACTGCTGATCGCGGTAAGCCAGAAAGGGTGCGCCGGGCAGGTCGGAAGGGTTCATGGGCGGGAATTGTCAATGGCACAAGCTCAAGGCTTGGCGGGTGGCTCGGCGGGTTTAGACGGCAGCAGCACATCGGGGAATTTGGCCCGGTTTTTGAATTCAGGGTCGTCCGGCAAGTCCAATGGGCCTTTGAATCCGCAAGCGCTCAGCAAGGTGAACGCAAGCACAGCCAAGCTGCCTAAAATCGGTGTTTTCATGGGGAAATTGTACCCAGCCCCTTGTGTGTCACAGCTTGCACTGTCAAGCGCCTACTTTGAAGCCAGCCCAGATGACCGACAACGAATTCATGAACCATGCAGAAACCCTGTTGCAACGACTGGAAGCCTTGTGCGATCAGTTCAATGATCAGGACGACCTGGACATAGACAACCAGCGCGTGGGTGGCATGGTCACCATGAGCTTTCCCAACAAAAGCCAGTTGATTGTGAACCTGCAAAAGCCGCTGCAAGAGGTCTGGCTGGCGGCGCAAAGCGGCGGTTACCACTACCGTTTTGACGGCGCAGCCTGGCAAGACACCAAAGGCCAAGGAGAGTTCTGGCAGCAACTCAGCCGGGATGCCAGCTTGCAATACGGCAGGCCTTTGCAATTTGAGGCTTGAAGCCTTGCAAAGGCGTGACCGCTATTCCTTGAACATTTCCATTATTTTTTTCTTTTCCGGATCAACGGCTTCACCCTCGGCCGGTTTGGCTTCAATGCCCAGGCTGGTCACCCCGGTGCTGTGGGTGTATTCCTGATAAAACCAGTCGTTGCCCTCAAACACCACGCCGGCAGGAACCGGCATGCCGCTGACTGGTGTATTTTTCAGCGCGTGCTGCATATAGCTGATCCACACCGGCAGGCTGAGTCCACCGCCGGTTTCGCGGTCACCGAGTTTGCGCGGCGTGTCGTAGCCTATCCAGGTCACCGCCGTCAGCGTCTGGTGGTAACCGGCAAACCAGGCGTCCATGGAATCGTTGGTGGTGCCGGTCTTGCCATAAATATCACTGCGTTTGAGCGTGGCCTGTGCGCGCATGGCGGTACCCGCGCGCGTCACTTCTTGTAATAAATGGCTGATCACAAAAGCATTGCGCGGTTCAATGGCCCGCGCTCTTTCGTCGAGTTCAATCGGCGTGTAAGCGGACAAAACCTTGCCCAGCGGGTCGCTGACTTTGGTGATCAGATAAGGTTTGACCAGGTAGCCGCCGTTGGCAAACACGGAATAGCCCATGGCCACTTGCATGGGCGTGACCGACCCGGCGCCCAGCGCCATGGTCAGGTAAGCCGGGTGCTTTTCCGGGTCAAAGCCGAAACGGCTGATCCAGTTTTGCGCATTTTGCGGACCGACGGCTTGCAGTATGCGGATAGACACCATATTTTTCGATTTGGCCAAGGCAGTCTTCAAGCTCATCACGCCTTCGAACTTGCCGTCGTAATTTTTCGGCTCCCAAGCTTGGCTGCCGGTGACGCTGGCGTCAAAAAACAGCGGCGCATCGTTCACCTGCGTCGCCGCTGTAAAGCCCTTTTCTATCGCTGCTGAATAAATAAACGGTTTGAAACTCGAGCCCGGTTGGCGCCAAGCCTGGGTCACGTGGTTGAATTTGTTTTTATCGAAATCAAAACCGCCGACCAGCGAACGGATCGCGCCATCGGCCGGATCCAGTGCCACAAACGCGCCTTCGACCTCGGGCAGTTGCGTCAGGCTCCAATCGCCTTTGGCGTTTTTGCTGACACGTACCACCGCACCCGGGCGCAGTTTGATATTGGGCGGCGCCTTGTCTGACAAGCCCGATGTCACCGGTTTCAAACCGTCGCCGCTGATCTCCAGCACCTCGGCGTTTTGCCGCACCACCCGCACTTTTTTAGGTGTGGCCTCAAGCACCACGGCGCTGAGCAAATCGCCTTTGTCACCGGCTTCAATCAAGGCGTCGTCAATCGCTTCTTCAAGTTCACGCGCTTCGGTAGGCATGGTGATGAATTTTTCCGGCCCCCGGTAAACCTGGCGCAATTCATAGTCGAGGATGCCGCGGCGCAAGGCCTGGTAAGCGACTTCCTGGTCCTCGGCCTTGATGGTGGTGTAAACGTTCAAACCGCGCGTGTAAATATCGTTGCCGTATTGCGCAAACATCAGTTGGCGCGCCATCTCTGCCACGTACTCGGCGTGCGTGGTGTTCGGCGTGGTGACGCTGCGGATTTTCAGTTCTTCGGTTTTCGCTGCTTTGGCCTGCTCCGAAGTGATGAAACCGTTTTCTTCCATGCGCTCGATGATGTAGAGCTGGCGCGAGCGGGCGCGTTTGGGGTTGTTGATCGGGTTGTAAGCAGACGGTGCCTTGGGCAAACCGGCGAGCATGGCCGCCTCGGCGATGCTGAGCGACTGAATCGGTTTGCCGAAATACGTTTCAGACGCAGCCGCGAAACCGTAGGCCCGGTGACCCAGGAAAATCTGGTTCAAATAGATTTCAAAAATCTGGTCTTTGCTGAGCAGGTGTTCGAGTTTGTAAGTCAGCAGCAATTCATAAATTTTGCGGGTAAAGGTTTTCTCTGACGACAAGTACACATTGCGCGCCACCTGCATGGTGATGGTGGACGCGCCCTGGCTTTTAGCGCGCCCGACGTTGGCCAGGCTGGCGCGCACCAGACCGATGTAGTCGACGCCGCCGTGCTGGTAAAAACGCGCGTCTTCTATGGACAGCACCGCTTGTTTGACGATGACGGGTATGTCCTTGAACGGCACCAGCTTGCGCCGCTCTTCGCCGAATTCACCGATGACCTTGCCCTCGACCGAGAACACCCGCATCGACAGCTTGGGCCGGTAATCGGCCAGATCGGAAATGTCCGGCAGTTGCGGATAAGCCATGACCAGCGCCACGCCAACCAAAAGCAAAATGGTTAACAGCCCCGCGGTTGACAAGCCAATGGCCCAGGCAAAAAACACGCCCAGCAGCCGCCAGAGGTTGTTGGCAGGGCGAGACTGCGAATCTGCCTGAGGGCGTTCGGAAGCGGTTGGCTTAGGGGGCATGTAAGAAGTTTGGCGCTGAGCCAAATGGCAGGTTGGAAGCAGATTGTAAAAAAAACGCCAGTGCAGCTTAACTGAGCCGGCTTGCAGCGGTTTTACAACCATGGCAGACATTAACCGCCATGAAAGGACAAGACCATGCGAACCAGCCGGACGGCCCGCCGCAAATCACCGGGTTTGGGTTTATTGATCAAGCAGCAAGGCCTGGCCATGGTGCAAACCGTACCGGGCCAAGACAGTGCCAACGAGATGCCTTTGTGGCATTGGCAGGCTCTGGGCAGTTTCGCGGATGAATTGATGCCCGACGGTGCCTGGCCGGATCCGAAATGGGTCAGACAGGTCAGACAGCGCAGCGGCTTTCAAGCGCACTTGCTGGCCATGGCCATTCCGCGTGAACTCTCGTTTTCATTGCATTTGCAAATTGACAGCGACATACCGCAGCGTCAACTGCGTGCGGTGCTGAGCGAGCGGCTGCAAGACAGTTTGCCCTGGCCGCTACAAGATTGTTTATGGGATTTTCAAACCGTGGCCGCCGCTCAGGATCAAACTTCCGCCAAGCTTGACAGCGGACGTCCGGCCTGGCTGAACCAGGCCATGCAAGAGCAGCCGGTGCACAACATAGAGGTGTTGGCCATGCCCAGGGAGTGGGCCACTCAATGCGAGCAATGGTGCAGCCAGGCGGGTTTGCAACTGGTCAGGCTGGAACCGCCATGGCAAGCCAGTTTGCGCTGGCAAAACTATGCGCAAAACCACAGCGTCGGACTGTTGCAGGAAAACCCCGCCATTTATGACGCCGGCTTGAGCGAGGAGGAGCAGGCTGTGGTCGGCGGACTGGCATTGGGCGTGGTACTGACATGAGCGACTTCAACCTGCACCCCTGGCGCGAACGCCGTCGCGCGCAGCGACTGCGCCATTGGCGGTTCGCCTCGCTGTCTGCCTTGAGCCTCACACTGGCGGCCATGTGGAGTCTGGACCGGCAGTTGGAAGTCTGGTTACAGCAACACCAGGCGCAGGTGGCGCAGCGTCAGCAAAGTTTGCATGAACTGCAAACTGAGTTGGAGCAAGCCCCTGTATGGCAGACCCGACAGACGCAAGCGCAACAAGTGCAGGCCGCATGGCAACCCTGGCGCGCGCAGCAATGGCAGGCCTGGCAGATGCTGCAGCACTTGTTGTCGGTGCCGCCGCGCGGTGTGCAGATTGAGCGTTTGGTGTGGCGTGATCAGCAATTGCAACTCAACGGTTGGACGCTGAGTGAGGGGCATTTGCAGGCCTGGCTGTCGCTGTTGCAGGCGGGCGGCTTGCCCGCGCGTGACGCGCGGCCCAGAGTGGAAGAGGCGCAGTGGTTGCAGTCTGACGGGCTGTCGGCCAAACGCCAGCGATTTAGTTTGCAGATGAGTACACCTGCGCTGGCGACGCCATGAACACCGCTGCTCGTTGGCACACACCTTGGCCGCAATGGCGCAGCCACTGGCAGGTGTTGCACGCCTGGCCGCCGGGCGCGCAGTGGTTGTTGCTGTCGCTGATCAGCGTCTGCATGACTGCCGCTGGCAGCTTCTGGTGGTCATCTGAAGCATGGGAGATTTGGTGGCAGGCCGACGAGCAATTGCAGCAACTCGATGAAGACATCCTCAGACACCAACAGCAAGTCAAGCAATTGCGCCAGCGCATACAGGAAATTCAGGCTTTGCCGCATCCTTCAGGCTGGCCGGTGCCCGCCTGGCAGACTTGGCCGCAAACACCGCCGCCGGATGACAACCAGGTGTTGCAGCAATGGCTGAACTGGGGCCGACAACATGGCCTGGCCGCACAAGCCATGCCTTTGACCGGTGAGTCCGCTGTGAGATGGAGAGGCGCATTACCCGCCTTGCTTGCGGCTGTACACGGCGTGCCTCAGGAGTTTCCAGCCATGCGCTTGAGCGGTTTTGACTGGCAAGCATTGCCAACACAGGCTACATCATCCAAGCCGGGTCAAGTCGAAGACCGTTTACAACTTGAACTGCAATGGAGCCGGGCGCGTGATAACCCGCTCGCTGTCTTGCCTGCCAAAAGCAAAACCCCCGCAGAAAAAACCGCAATGGGGGTAGATGCACCAACCGCTTTGCCGCCGCCTGCTGCTGCATCAGCCAAGTTGTACAACCCGTTCCAAGTGACAGCTTTGCGCAGCGGCTTGCCGCCCGAAGTCGCCCAAAGGCAGCCACGAGGCTGGACTGTGTTGCAAACCCATCCGGTGTCGCAGTTGCGCTGGGTCGGTAGCCTGTCGCGGCGTGATCAGCGCCAGGGCTTGCTGGCTTTCAACGGGCTGGTTTACAGCGTTCAAAAAGGTGATCACCTCGGCCAGGACTGGGGCGAGGTGACCGATATCGCCCGGGATCACGTGTTGTTGCGTGAATGGCATGCGCATACCAATGGAGAGTGGCAACCGGTGATCAGACGCATCGCCGCCGGGGATCCCAAATGAACCGTTTCTGGTGGTTGTTGGCCCTGGCCATGTGGTTTTTAAAAGCGGGGGCGCAAACCACAACACCTGTAACCAACGCCGAAGAGCCGCCGGTGTTTCACGGCGCGCCCATGTCCATGCATTTCCAAAGCATAGATTTGCGCACTGCTTTGCAATTGGTGGCTGAGTTCAGCGGCGTCAACATCATCATGGCCGACAACGTCAGCGGTCAATTGACCATGCGTTTGCAAGATGTGCCTTGGGACCAAGTGTTGCACACCATATTGCAAACGCGCGGCTTGGGGCAGCAGCAAACTGGCAACGTGATTTGGGTCGCACCGCAGGCCGAGTTGTCGGCGCGTGAAAAAACCCGGCTGGAGACGCGCCAGGCCATACAAGTGGTCGAGCCCTTGCAAACCCGTGCCTTTGCCTTGAACTACGCCAAGGCGGCTGAACTCTTGCCCACTTTGCTGCAACAAGGCAATGTGTCTGCGGGTGCGTCGCCGCGTTTGCTCAGCCCGCGCGGCAGCGCCATGGCGGACATGCGCACCAACCAGTTGTTTGTCACAGACATTCACGACAGGCTGGAGCAGGTGGCGCGACTGATTGAGCGCATCGATGTGCCGCAGCGCCAGGTGTTGATCGAAGCGCGCATCGTAGAAGCGTTGGATAACTTTGCGGCCTCGCTCGGTGTCAGGCTGACGCAAAGCGAAGGTTTCAATGTCAATTTGCCGGCGGTGAAAGCGCTGGGCTCGGACTCGGCGAGCGCCGGCTTTACTTTTTTCGACCCTGCGTACAGCCGTCGCCTTGGGGTGGAGTTGTCCGCATTGGAGGCAGAGGGTTTGGGCCGGGTGGTGGCCAGCCCGCGACTGGTCACCGCCAACCAGTTCAAGGCGGTGATAGAGCAGGGCACCGAATTGCCCTACCAGTTGTCGGGGCCGAACGGCAGCACGTCTATCGCGTTTCGCAAAGCCAATTTGCGCTTGGAGGTGACGCCGCACATCACGCCCGACGGCAGCATCAATATGTTTCTCGAGGTGTACAAGGACAGCGTCGGCCAAAACACGCCGGCCGGATTTGCCATCGACACCAAGCATGTCAGCACCCAGGTCAGAGTGCAAGACGGCGGCACCGTCATGATCGGCGGCATTTACGAGACCAGCGACAGCATCAACCGCGCAGGCGTGCCCGGCTTGCGCGACAATCCCTTGTTCGGCTGGTTGTTCGGCAACCGCGCCAGCAAGCGCAGCAAGCAGGAGTTGCTGATATTCCTAAGCCCTAAAATGCTGGAGCAACGTGCCTTCGCACCTTGAGGAAGCATTTATCGTGTTGGCATTGGTGGGCATGCCGGGCAGCGGCAAATCGACGGTCGGTCGGCAATTGGCCCGCAAACTTGGCGTGGGTTTTGTCGACTGCGACCAGGTCATAGAAATGCGCATAGGCTGCCCGATCAAAGACTATTTCGCCAGCCATGGCGAGGCCGCTTTCAGAGGCATAGAAACCCAAGTCATTGACGACATGACCCGCACGGCTTGCGGCGTGCTCGCCACAGGTGGCGGCGCGGTATTGCGCGAAGCCAACCGTTTGCTGTTGCGCGAACGCACCCATGTGATTTACCTGCGGGTGCAACCCGAAGAAATTTACCGCCGCTTGCGCCACGACAGCCAGCGCCCTTTGCTGCAAGTCGACGACCCCAAACTTAAGATCAAGCAACTGTTTGAAGAGCGTGACCCGCACTACCAGGCGGCAGCGCATTTCGTCATCGAAACCAGCCGCCCGCGCATACCGACCATGATCACCATGATCATTTCCCAACTCGAACTTGCCGGTTTGTTACCGATAGAAACCGCTGCCCCATGACGCATACTGAAAACGTACACATAGACCTTGGCGAGCGCAGTTACGACATTGCCATCGGCGCAGGTTTGCTCGACAACGCATCCGCCTGGCAAGACTTGCCCAAAGCAGGGGCTGCACTCATCGTGACCAACCACACAGTGGCTCCTTTGTACCTGGCGCGTTTTCAGAAAAGCCTGTCACCACATTACCCGGTCATCCATGTGTGCAAATTGCCCGATGGCGAGAGCTACAAAACCTGGGACAGCTTGAACCAGATTTTTGATGTGCTGCTCGGTAAAGCCTGCGACCGCAAAACCGTGTTGTTTGCTTTAGGCGGCGGCGTCATTGGCGACATCACCGGCTTTGCTGCGGCGTGCTACATGCGCGGCGTGCCCTTTGTGCAAGTGCCCACCACCTTGCTGGCGCAAGTCGATTCATCGGTGGGCGGTAAAACCGCGATCAACCACCCCATCGGTAAAAACATGATCGGCGCGTTCTACCAACCCGAGCGCGTGGTGTGTGACCTAGGCACATTGCAAACTCTTCCGCCGCGCGAACTCAGCGCCGGTTTGGCCGAGGTCATCAAATACGGCCCCATCGCCGACATGGCGTTTCTCGATTGGATCGAACAGCACATGGATGAATTGCTGGCACGAGACCCGCAAGCGCTGGCTTATGCGGTCAAACGCAGTTGCGAAATCAAAGCCTGGGTGGTTGGCCAAGACGAACGCGAAGGTGGCATTCGCGCGATTTTGAATTTTGGCCACACCTTCGGTCACGCCATCGAAGCCGGTTTGGGTTTCGGTGTTTGGCTGCATGGCGAAGCGGTCGGTTGCGGCATGGTCATGGCCGCACAATTGTCAGAGCGTTTGGGTTTGGTGGATGCGGCGTTTGTCGCGCGCCTCACCGCTTTGATCACCAAAGCCGGTTTGCCTGTGACCGGCCCGGCGCTCGGTGCTGATGTGTATTTGCACCACATGCGGGTCGACAAAAAAGCCGAGGCAGGAGATATACGCTTTGTATTGATAGACCCGCCCGGCAGCGCGAAAGTGCGTGGCGCGCCTGATGCCTTGGTGGCTGAGGTTGTCGAGGCTTGCTGCCGCGCATGAGCCATGCGTCCGCTGTTGACATAGCCCCTGCCGCGAACGGCTTGGCAGCGTATGCCTGCTTGCCCTCACACAGTCGCGGCAGGCGTTTTGCCGAACCCGAAGCACCGACGCGCAATGTGTTTCAACGCGACCGCGACCGCATTGTGCATTCCACCGCGTTTCGCCGCCTTGTTTACAAAACACAAGTCTTTTTGAACCACGAAGGCGATTTGTTTCGCACCCGCTTGACGCATTCACTGGAGGTCGCACAACTCGGGCGATCATTGGCACGTGCTCTGGGTTTGCATGAAGATTTGGTCGAAGCCATTGCCTTGGCGCATGACTTGGGCCACACGCCGTTTGGTCACGCAGGGCAAGACGCATTGAACGAATGCATGGCACCTTACGGCGGCTTCGAGCACAACCTGCAAAGCCTGCGCGTGGTGGACAGTTTGGAAGAGCGTTACCCGCAGTTTGACGGTTTGAATTTGTGCTTTGAAACCCGCGAAGGCATATTGAAACATTGTTCGCAGCGCAACGCGCAACTGTTGGAAGACGCCGAGCCCGGCGGCGTGGGCGCACGTTTTTTACTCAGACAACAACCGTCTTTGGAAGCGCAGTTGTGCAACCTGGCCGATGAGATGGCTTACAACGCTCATGACATAGTAAATTGCATTTTTCCAAACCAGATTAACCGAGCTTCCGGGTGCAAACTGCCATTGAAACAGCATATCGATATTGAAGGCATTAAAATTAAAATCGTGATTGAGATTATAACTTATATCATCTATTAAATATCCGTCCTGTGTTAAATCATAAAAACTTTTATATTCTCCTCTCGACCAGTAATGACGGCCACGTAAGCTAAGCGATAAATTATTCCGGAATAAATATTTAATAAGCAGACTGTTTGTCCAGTCGGTCAAATATCTTTTCCCGAAAATAATTGTTCCATATTCATCCACATCCACATATCCTCTATCACCATTATCTTTCGCAAGGTTTGACGACAGCTCGAAAGAGAGCTTATCATTCAGCCGCAACCGCGGTGTTACTCCGAAACCATAAAACCGGTCGTACCCGATAGTAGGCGTTATCAAATCAGTAGTGCCTAAATATCCGGAAAGCGAAACATTGAACTTTTTTCTTGAATCAGTATTCAATCCGCCTATTGCATAATAATGCGGAGCACGTATAAAAATTCTTCCTGCTGTTCTTGCCTCATAATAATCAACTCTTTCCCACGGTTCCAGCGTGCATCCGAGGTAATAACTATGATATGATTTTAATGTGGCATTGTAAAAAGCATTAATGGTAACGCTGTTTATCCTGTTGGTTTTAAAATTATCGTTTTCTTCAATGCTTATATTTTCATTCGAATTGATAAAGTTACCATAAGGCTTAAACTGGTTATAAGCCACGAATAACCCGTTGACATTATAATTCGTTTCGCGGGTTATCCCGAATGTATTATTATTATAAGTCGCATTTATCGCACTTCGATAAAGTGTAAACTGAAACTTGCCGCTTATCTTGCTTATGTTTACATCGTACTTATAACCTAACGAATCTTTCGCAACATTTTTTAATGTAT
>CAISPG010000009.1 GCA_903887325.1 uncultured Burkholderiales bacterium
CGCCAGGGCTGGCAGGCCCTCGCAGGAGATGGGGGTAGAGGCCGTCAGGGCTCGACTGGACTTGCAGTGAGGCCTATCTGCGGGCACCCTCGAACCGCAAAACGGACTGGTTCTCATTTGGAAAGCCGTACACCTAATGAGGCTCACTTGTTTATGGTGGGCAGAGTTACTAAGGAGTAGGGGTGCGACGAGTGGGCTGCAGCCCATACCGCCTGGTTGTAGAGATGCAATACCGGGCAGGGATAGTCTGGGTGAAGTTCCTGGGAACCCACGCGCAATACGACCAAATCAACGTGGAGACTGTCAATGAATATTAAGCCGATTCGAAACGATGACGACCTGCGCGCAGCATTCAAGCGACTAGAGCTTCTATTTCAGGCGCCAGTTGGTACACCGCAGGCTGACGAGATGGAAATTCTCGTCACACTCATCGAAGCCTATGAAAACAAGCACTTCAA
This sequence comes from uncultured Burkholderiales bacterium, assembly GCA_903887325.1. Lineage (GTDB taxonomy): Bacteria > Pseudomonadota > Gammaproteobacteria > Burkholderiales > Burkholderiaceae_C > Limnohabitans. Next base: position 459 of record CAISPG010000009.1, read on the forward strand.
CACGGGCCATGCCGATGCGATTGAGGCCATTAAGTTCAGAATGGAGCAACAAGGGCTCACCCCCAAGGACCTGGAAATTTACATTGGCTCTAGCGGTCGGGTCTCTGAGGTACTGAGCCGCAAACGCCGGCTTAGCTTGAAGATGGTGAGGCGGCTTCACGACGGGTTGCGCATCCCCTACGAAAGCCTTTTGCAAGCGTCTGTAAGTCAACCGGCAAACTAAGTGTCAAGCCAGTTCTTCACTTAATTCCCCATCGACTCCGCAACCCTCGCCGCATTCAGCTCCGGGTTCAGCAGCTGCGCAAATTCAAACACAAACTGCCTTAAGTACGCCTGCTTTTTGAACGCGATGCGCGCCAAGTTGCGGCCAAACAAATGCCCGGCGGGGCGCACCAGCAGGTCTTCGTCGGTGATGTCGCGCACCGCCATTTCGGCGACTATGCCCACGCCCATGCCTAAGCGCACATAGGTTTTGATCACGTCCGAGTCAATCGCTTCCAGCGCAATGCGCGGCGTCAGGTGCTGGGCGGCAAAGGCCTTGTCTATGCGTGTGCGGCCGGTGAACGATGGGTGGTAGGTGATGATGGGCTCGCGCGCCAGGTCGCTGAGTTGCAGGTCCGCCACCGAGGCCAGCGGATGGTCTTTGGGCAGCACCAGCACGTGTTCCCATTCGTAACAGGGCAGGGTGATCAGCTCGGGGTAATCCGACAAAGACTCGGTGGCAATGCCGATTTCAGCGGTTTCGTCCAACACCATGCGCGCAACCTGATCCGGCGCGCCCTGGTGCAGGCTGATATTCACGTTCGGGTAAGCGCTACGCAATTGCGCGACCGGCAGCGGAAGCACGTAACGCGCTTGTGTATGCGTGGTGGCGATAGACAAGGTGCCCGAGTCTTGCGCGCTGTATTGCTCGCCAATACGCTTGAGGTTGTTCACCTCTCGCAAAATAATGTCTATGCTTTTGAGCACATGCTCGCCGGGCTCGGTGACACGCTTCAATCGTTTTCCGTGGCGTCCGAAAATCTCTATACCCAGTTCTTCCTCCAGCTCCAGAATGGCTTTGGACACGCCGGGCTGCGAGGTGTGCAGAGATTTCGCCACTTCAGTGAGGTTCAAGTTGCGCTTGACCGCTTCCTGGACAAAGCGGAATTGATGCAGGTTCATAACAAATCCATATAACGCTATAGGTTCATTATGCCTTTATTCGTGGGTAACTGATCGTCAGTCGACGGCGATACGCGCCAGCAAGTCCAGCAAATCGGGGTGTTCGCCGACCGCAGGCTGGCACTCGAACACCACTTCCGGGTACTGTTGAACCAGCTCGGCCATCATCTGCGGTAAGTCATGTCGTACATGCTTGCCCACGCCCAAAAACATGGGTACGACGCGAATGTGGCTCACGCCTTGCGCCAGCAGGCCGGCCACCGCTTGGGGTAAATCGGGCTGGCTCAGTTCCAGATAAGCGCAGGTGACCGGCGTGTGCGGCTGCATACGCGCCACACGTTCCTGAACAGCCTGCATAGGCAGATGCCACAGCGGGTCGCGCGAACCGTGGGCAAACAAAATAACGGCTTGCATCAATGCCTCAGCACCTGGCGGGCAAACACCGCCAGCGAACCCGTCATGAAAACAATGCCGGGCGTGGCCGCCGCCAGCCAGGGCGACCAGTCGTTCAAATTCCCGATAAAGCCGAACAGGTTGTTGAAAAGAACAAAGGTGATGCCAATGATGACTCCGGCGAACACCATGGAATTCATAGAGGCATTGCGCAAATGCAAATAAGCAAAGGGCAGGGCAAGCACCACCATGACCAGACAGCCCAGCGGGTAAAAAACTTTTTTCCAGAAATCGATTTCATAGCGGTGCGAGGCCTGGCCGTTGCTTTTGAGGTGTTGTATGTAATGAAACAAGTCCCAGGTAGCCATGCGCTCGGGTTTGAGCAGTGCCACCGACACCATGTCCGCTTTCAGGTTGGTGGGCCATGTCATGGCTGGCAGGGAAACCCGGTCAATGTTTTGTTCCAGGCTGATGTCAAAGCTCTGGCGCAGCACTTCTTTGAGGTTCCAGGCTTCACCGTCCTCGCTGAATTCACCGCTGGCAGCATTGATCATCGAAGTCATTTTGCCCTTCTGGTTGAACTCATAAATTCGGATGCCGGTCAATTGGCCGTCGCGGCTGAGTGCCAGCACATTCACGATGCTGGAAGTCTTATCCCGGTTTTCTTTCAACCAGGCCCCTGAATTGCCCAAGGTAATCGTTTCCCCCAGAAACTTAGCTTTGAGCATTTGCGCCTGCCGGCTTGAGGCGGGAGTCATATAGTCGCCGACCACAAAGGCGATCAAGACAAAAAATAAACCCAGTTCAAGCAAGGTCCGCAGCGCCTTCCACGGGCCCAGACCGCTGGTGCGCATGATGGTGAATTCTGAACTTTTGGCGAAACGCGCCATGACGAAAATCGTACCGATCAGCACAGTGATGGGCAGCAATTCGTACAAATGGTTGGGAATCATCAAAGCGACATACAAAGCCGCGACTTTCATGGTGTACGCACCGCCCGGCCCTTTGCCTATCAGTTTGAGTTCGTCCACCGAATCAAAAAATATAAACATGGCAAGAAAACCTAGGGTGGCAAGTCCGACCTTGGTCAGCACTTCCTTGTAAATCATGGTGCGCAGTGTTCTCATGCGCTGCCCGCCGCGGATGAAGCCATTGCTGGTCGGGTTTTGTAAAAAATCAGACCTTGCTGCTGACGCCAGAACAAAATCAAACAGCCCAGGATAAAGACTGGCAAATGCAGTGCCAGCAGCATGTGGGTGAAGCTGATGTCACCGGCGCCTATCCAGTTGCGGCTCATGTTGACCATGTTGTAGTAGGTAAAAAAGCTGACGATGGTAACAACCAAGGAGCCTGAGCGACCGCTGCGCGGGTTGATGAAGGGTATGCCTATGGCCAGGATCAACAAATTGAGCGCGGCCAGTGCCATGCCGATTCGCCAGCCTAATTCGCCCATATTGGCGTTGCCGGGATTGGCCAGCAATTCCGAGGGTTGCATGGACTGGGCTTCGGATTCCAGCTGGGCTAGCGGCACGGAGTCAATGCGGGAAGAGTGAGACTCGAATTCAATCACTTTGAACTCATTTTTTTCAGTTGAAATGTCAACCCGTTGACCGTTTTTCAGCACCAGATAACGTTCGCGTTCGCGGGTTTCCAGCAGGCCCGTCAGCGCCGTGATGATGGATTGCTTACCGACCTCATTGGAGACAATAAAGATACGGTTACCGTTTTTATCCGACAAGCTGCTGTTGTCAATGAAAAAAACACGCTTGCCATTGGCTGATTCCTGAAACTGCCCGCGCTTGATGCGTTGAAGGTCGTCGCGTTTTTCATAACGTTCCCGCATTTCCCGGATCTGTCCGTTGGCCCACGGCCAGACGGTCAGGGACAGCACTGCGATCGCAATCAGCCAGGGCCAGGCGAAACGCAAAGCCGGGCGAAACAAATTGAAAATGCTCAGGCCGCTGCCTTGCCAGATCACCATTTCGCTGTCGGCGTACATGCGGGACACGGTCGAGACAATGGCAATATAAAGGCTCAAGGTCAATAGCGAATGCAAATTGCTTAGCGTGGTGTAGCCCAGCACCAAGCCCACGTCCTGAGGGTCGAATTTGCCCACAGACGCTTCGCCGAAGGCGCGTATCAGCCAGACGGTAATGACAATGGTGGTCAAGACCACCAGCGTGGCCCAGAAATACCGGGAAAGTTCTTGTCTGACGGAGGAATGGAATAACATACCTGATGGTATCTAAAAGGTTGATTATGAACTTGGAACTTCAAACCCTGTCCTGGGCACGGGCTGCGTCGGAGCCTGCTGATGCTTTGATCCTGCTGGTTTCTCAAAAAGAGGACAAGAATACCGGACTGTTGGCCAATATGCTGGCCCAGGCCGAAAAAACAGGCGATTTTTCGACCGCCGCCGGTCAATGTCTGATGTGGTGGAAGCCGCCGGGTTTGCGCGCCCAACGGCTGGTGCTCGCCGGTGTCGGTGAAGGCAGGCCCCAGGATATCCGCCAGGCTGTCACCGCCGGTATTCAGGCTTTGAAAAAAACCAAATCCATCAAGGTCACTGTGTGTATGCAGCAGGACCAGGTGCAGCACATGGCCGTTGCTGTTCAGGCGGCCGCTGATGCGGTGTACGTTTATACCGCCACCAAACCTAGCGCCAAGGCCTCCGGCATTTCTCATGTGAGCTTCGGCGTTCCTGACAGTCGCAGCGCACAAGCCTTGTTTGCTTTTGCCAAAGCGCAGGTTGCAGGCGTTAGCCTGGCGCGTGAATGGGCCAACCGCCCGGCCAACCACGCCACCCCGGATGACCTGGCCAAGGCCGCCAAACTCCTTGCCAAACACCCTCGTGTCAGTTGTGAAGTGTTGGGTTTGAAAGAAGTGACCCGGCTTGGCATGGGTTCATTTGCAGCAGTGGCTCAGGCGTCTGCGCAGCCATTGCGTTTCATTGTCTTGGAGTACAAAGGAGCGGCTGCTTCTCAGGCGCCGGTAGTGCTGATCGGTAAGGGCATTACTTTTGACACGGGAGGTATTTCACTCAAAGCCGGTGCCGGCATGGATGAAATGAAATTTGACATGTGCGGAGCCGCCAGCGTGCTCGGCACCTTCGAGGCCTTGGCGCAACTCAAACCCGCCATGAACGTGGTCGGTCTGATTCCTGCCTGCGAAAACATGCCGGGCGGTAAAGCCCTCAAGCCCGGTGACGTGGTCACCAGCATGAGCGGTCAAACCATTGAAATTTTGAATACCGATGCCGAAGGCCGCTTGATTTTGTGTGATGCACTGACCTATGCCAAACGCTTCAAGCCCTCGGCGGTGATTGACATCGCCACCTTGACCGGTGCGTGTGTGATTGCGCTGGGTCATTTGCGCAGCGGCCTGTACGCCACAGATGAAAAACTGGCGCAAAAACTGCAAGCTGCCGGCGAGCAAAGTCTGGATTTGAACTGGCGCATGCCCTTAGACGAGGAATACGCTGAAGGCTTGAAATCCAACTTTGCCGATGTGGCCAATGTGGCCGATCGCGCCGCCGGTTCCGTCACCGCTGCCAAGTTCTTGCATCGTTTTGCCAAAGATTTCCCCTGGGCACACTTTGACATTGCCGGTACAGCCTGGAAAAGCGGTGCGGCCAAAGGTGCGACAGGCAGACCGGTGCCTTCATTGCTGACATTTTTGATGACCGAAGCAGATCAGGCCAAACCGGGGAAATCAGCCAAAACGGCAAGCGCCAAAGCCAGCCGCAAGTGATGCTCTTAACACTGCGGCCATGACCGAAGTTGCATTTCATTTCAACGCGGTTGACAAACTGGCTTATGCCTGCCGCTTGCTGCGCAAAGCTTGCGCCTCGTCTGCCAGGGTCATTGTTACCGGGGACGCTGAGCAAATGAAATTGCTCGATGCGCAATTGTGGACGTTTGACCCCATGTCTTTTGTGCCTCACTGTTTGTCGGATGCACCGGCGCAAACTTCGGCGCAGACCCCGGTCATTCTGACAGCAGACGGTAATTTGCCGGCATCGCTGCCGCACCATGAGGTGATGATCAATTTGGGTCAATCTCTGATCAAGGGCTTTGAAACTTTTGAGCGGGTCATTGAAGTAGTTTCTCTTGATGAGCAAGACAAAGCTTTCGCCCGTCAAAGATGGAAACATTATTCAGAGCGCGGTTATCCGCTAGTCCGTCATGACCTGAGTCCAAAGAAAGTCCCAGCATGAGTACCACGCCCACAACGCCTGCCACTGCGGTTCCTGTCTTGACTGAAGCCATTCAGCTCAACGATTCCTTGCGCCCGGCCATTCTTCCCTGGCAGATGAAAACCCGTGTGCAGGAAGCGATGGGCCCGGCTTACGTCGACCAGGATGCGCTGGCCGACAAGGTGATAGAAAAAGTGAATAACCGGATTACGGAATTAATGCCGGATTTATTACGTGAATCCGTAGACCAGGTGTTGAAAGAACATGCTCAGGAGCAGCTTATAAAGAATTCTTAAGTTCTTTTTAATGAATCAATGCATTGATTGATCACTAATCAACTTGTCCGCTATTATCGTTTTCATTTCATTTTTTATTCAAGGAGCTTCAAGTGAAAAAACAATTGAGCCTATTAGCTTTTGTAATTATTGCAACCGCTTGTTCACAGAAACCGGAAGTCATAAAAATCGGCCATGTAGCACCTTTGAGCGGCGCCATTGCCCATTTGGGAAAAGACAATGAGAATGGCGCGCGTCTGGCCATCGAAGAATTAAATGCAAAAGGCATTTCCATCGGCGGTAAAAAAGTCCAATTCGAATTGCTGGCTGAAGACGATGCTGCCGATCCCAAACAAGGTGCATCTGCCGCGCAAAAACTTATTGATCAAAAAGTTAACGGAGTGGTTGGGCACTTGAATTCGGGCACTTCCATTCCGGCTTCCAAAATATATAGCGATGCTGGTGTTCCCCAGATTTCCCCTTCTTCCACCAATCCCAAGTTCACCCGCCAGGGCTATAAAACCACGTTTCGCGTGGTGGCTGATGACGTCCACCTGGGCGGCACTTTAGGTCGCTACGCCATTGAGAAATTGAGCGCAAAAAATATTGCAGTGATTGATGACCGCTCAGCCTATGGTCAAGGTGTGGCAGATGAATTTGAAAAAGCAGCCAAGGCAGCAGGCGGCACCATCATTGGCCGCGAATTCACCACTGACAAGGCCACCGACTTCACCGCCATTTTGACCACCATCAAAGGCAAGAAACCGGACGTTATTTTCTTCGGCGGCATGGACGCGGTTGCCGGTCCCATGATCAAGCAAATGAAGGCATTAGGTTTGAATGCCAAATTCATGGGCGGGGATGGCATATGTACCGGTGAACTTTTCAAATTGTCGGGCGATACGATTGCTGATGAGCAGGTCTACTGTGCTGAAGCCGGTGGTGTAGAAGGTCCTCAGGAAATGATTCTGGCTGACTTCAATGCCAAATTCAAAAAGCGCTTCAATGCAGATGTGCAGATTTACGCGCCTTATGTGTATGACGCGGTCAACGTGTTGGTTGATGCCATGGTCAAAGCCAATTCTTCCGACCCGGCCAAATACCTGCCTGTGCTGGCCAAAACAACAGGATTTAAAGGTGTGACCGGCGATATCAGCTTTGATGAAAAAGGCGATATCAAAAACGGCGCACTGACTTTGCACAGCTTCAAGGATGGTAAAAAAATCACTATCGCAGTGGTTCGTTAAGCCGCTTGAACCAGATGTAATTGCCAGCGGGTTTTTTGCCAGGAAATCACTTCCTGCTGCAATAAATGGTTGGACTGAGGGAACCGTTGTGACCACAACGGTTCCATTTTTAATTCAAAGCACTGGGATTCGGTTTTAGATATTCCCAGCTGAAAAACTGCGTATTCAGGATCTCTTCTTGCGTGGCACAAAATCACTGCCAGACGCAAGCTGATCAATTGAAAAATAAACGAATCATCGTCGAAGTCAACATCCAGTTTGCGTAATTTGCCTTTATGCCCAAGTACCAACAAACTCAGCCTGTGCAGCTCATGTTGTACGAACCCGGGTGTATCTGTGTTGTCGAGAATATAAGCGCCGTGTTTATGTGAATCGCTGTGTGAAATGGCTGCGCCGATTTCATGAAGTTGGGCTGACCAATCCAGTTTTTTCATCAAGCGGGGCCAATTCAAATCCAGCCCGGACTGGTCTTGTATTTGTTGTAAAAAGTAGCAAGCGATGCGACTGACTCGGGCTGCTTGTGCGGCATCCGCCTTAAAGGTTTTTCGCAACCCATTGACCGTCAGCGAACGTATGTCGCGTACATCGTCTTCACGTTCAACCAGGTCATACAAGACACCGTGCCGCAATGCGCCTGGTGTGACTTGTAAACGCTCTATTTCAAACAATTCCATCAAGGCGATCAGCACACTTAAGCCGCCGCCGATGACAGCTTTGCGTTCATCTTTCATACCCTCAAGCCGCAATTTGTCGATATGTCCGAAGCGAATAAGCTGAGTCTTGAGCCAAAGCAGACTCTCCATGGTGATGTATTCCGAAGGCCAGCCGGCATGTTCAAGTGCCTCTGCAACAGCGCTTACCGTGCCTGAAGAGCCGTAGGCCGTGTCCCATTCAGACCGGTTGAATACAGTGAATGCTTCATCCAGTACCGCTTTGGCAGCCACCTCGGCTTTTTGAAAAACCGCGCTTGTCAACTCGCCGTTGGGAAAATATTTCATGCTCGAAGCTACGCTGCCGACGCGGTAGGACTCCAGCATCAATGCGTTTTTATTTTGTCCGATGATGAATTCTGTAGACCGTCCGCCGATATCAATCACCAATCGTCTTTCGGGCGAAAAGGGCAGTAATTGCGACACACCCTGGTAAATCAGCCGGGCTTCTTCCCGGCCCGACACCACTTCGATAGGAAAGCCAAGAATTTGATGCGCTTTTTCCAGAAACACATGGCGGTTACGGGCTTCTCTGAGAGTTTGAGTCGCCACTGCGCGGACTTGTGAGGAGTGAAAACCCGCCAGGCGTTCTGCAAAGCGAGACAGGCACTCCCATCCTTTTTCCATGGAAACTGCACTCAGGTTGCGGTCTTCATCCAGCCCGCTGCCTTGCCTGACCGCCTCTTTGATGTACTCTGATCGCTGCAATATCCCATTGCTAAATCGACAAATTTCCAGGCGAAAACTGTTTGATCCAAGGTCTATGGCTGCCAGCAAGGTTCCGTTTTTCATTTGAAGGGGGAAAATTCTATGTTATTTGACAAATGCAGCATGTAAATGAATATTTTAGTAATCTTTAGAGTTGATGAATCCGATCCGATTGATGTGATTATCGCAAGATGTTGAAACACCGTAGACAGAGAATAGAGACATCAAACTGTCATATAGCAGGCATATATTAGTCAAAAGTCACCAAAAAGGTGGCTTCATAAGATTTTTTCATCCCAGGAGTAACCATGAAATTTTCAACAGCCGTCATGACCGCAGTGGCATCAGCCATTGTTTCCACATCAGTATTCGCTACTGATATCACCGGTGCGGGTGCCACATTTCCATTTCCTGTTTACAGCAAATGGGCCGAAGCCTACAAGGATAAATCCGGCGTAGGTGTGAATTACCAATCCATCGGTTCATCCGGCGGTATCAAGCAAATCAAGGCCAAGACCGTTGACTTTGGTGCAACCGATGCGCCCATGAAAGCTGACGAAGCTGAAAAAGAAGGCCTGGTTCAGTTCCCGGCTGTTATCGGCGGCGTGGTTGCCATTGTGAACCTTAGTGGCGTCAAGCCCGGCGACATCAAGTTGAGCGGCGATTTGCTGGCCAAAATTTTCATGGGTTCTATCACCACATGGAATGACAAGCAGATCAAGGAAATGAACCCCAGCGTCAAATTGCCTGATGAGTCCATCACTGTGATTCACCGTGCCGATGGTTCAGGTACGACTTTCACTTTCACTGAATACCTCTCCAAAGTCAACCCCGAGTGGAAAGACAAGGTTGGATCCGGCGCTGCCGTTAAATGGCCTGCTGAAACATCTGTGGGCGGCAAGGGTAACGAAGGCGTAGCCGCCAATGTCAGCCGGGTGAAAAACTCGATCGGTTATGTGGAATTCGCATATGCCAAGAAAAACAAGCTTTCACACATCAATTTGAAGAATAAAGACGGTCAAATTGTTGAGCCTGATGACCTGACATTTGCCGCTGCTGCTGCTGGCACAGACTGGTCTAAATTCCCGGCCATGGCAGCTTCTTTGACAGATGCAGCCGGCGCCAAGTCATGGCCCATTACTACAGCCACATTCATCCTGATGTATAAACAACCTGCCAACAAGGTGACCTCAGCTGAAGCCTTGAAGTTTTTCGACTTTGCCTTCAAGGATGGCAAAAAATTGGCCCAAGATTTGGACTATGTACCATTGCCCGACGTGACGACCGAATTTATTCGCAAGCACGTTTGGACGCAAATCGATAACAAATAATAAAAAGCAGTAGCTTTTCAAGACTGGATCAGCAACCAAGGGGTTGCTGGTTCAGGATTCATTAACCAAAGGCGATATAAAAAATGAACAGTGTAGAGAGTCTTCAACTCAATCAAATCCGCAAAACACGTTTATTGCGTCTACAGGACTTTGCATTTGAAAAACTCACACTTGTTTTTGCAACCACTACGCTGGTAGCCTTGCTTGGCATTATTATTTCCTTGGGCGTGAGTGCCTGGCCCGCGTTAAAGGCTTTCGGCTTGCCTTTTTTCTACACCATCGAATGGGACATTATCAATTCTGAATTCGGTGGTTTGATTGCTATCTTCGGAACAGTTGCTACCGCGTTGATTGCAATTTTGATTGCTTTGCCGCTGGCGTTCGGTATCGCAGTTTTTCTGACTGAAATTTGTCCCAAGAACCTGCGTCGCCCTTTGGGTACTGCCGTTGAATTGCTGGCCGCAGTGCCCTCCATCATTTACGGCATGTTCGGTTTATTTGTTTTCGCCCCGTTGTTTGCAGAATACGGGCAGCCGTTTCTGTTCTCAACGCTTGGTCAATTACCCTTGATAGGCATCATGTTCAAAGGTGCTTTTAATGGCATCGGTATTCTGGCGGCTGGTCTTATTTTGTCCATGATGATTCTTCCATTCATTGCTTCTGTGATGCGCGATGTGTTTGAAATTGTGCCTGCCGTTTTGAAGGAATCTGCTTACGGTCTGGGTTGCACCACGTGGGAAGTGGTGACCCGAGTGGTGTTGCCATATACAAAAGCCGGGGTGGTTGGTGGTGTCATGCTGGGTCTAGGAAGAGCTCTAGGTGAAACCATGGCGGTCACTTTTGTTATTGGAAATGCCCATAAGCTGTCACCGTCTCTTTTTTCTCCGGGCAACTCCATTGCATCGACCTTGGCCAATGAATTCGGAGAGGCGGAACCTGGTTTGCATTACTCTTCATTGTTTGCCTTAGGCTTGGCTTTGTTTTTGATCACCCTGGTGGTGCTTTCTCTGGCTAAATGGATGTTGCTCAGAGCCGAAGCTAAAAAAGGTCTGAAAACATGAATTCGCCTTCCATGACTAATAACCATCATAAAGAAATGGCCATGTCTGATTCATCTCAAACTCTGCTTGATCAGCCGAAATTCAATACATCTATTTACGCCCAGCGTAAACGGAAAAACTTTATTGGACTGGCTTTGTCCATGACGGCTATGTTTTTGGGCCTTGTGTTTCTTTTCTGGATTCTGGGATTGCTTTTTTACAAAGGCTTTAATGTCTTCAGTCTGGATTTATTTACCAACAAAACACCTGGCCCTGATAGTGATGGCGGCGGCTTAGGCAATGCCATTCTGGGAAGTCTGATGCTGGTGATCAGTTGCACAATGATCAGCACACCGGTTGGCGTGATGGCTGGTATTTACCTGTCTGAATATGGCAAGAGCAGCAGATTTGCGGGAGTGACGCGGTTTTTGAATGACATCATGTTGTCTGCGCCTTCTATTGTCATCGGTTTGTTTGTGTATGCCTTGGTCGTGGTGAACGCGAGGCATTTTTCCGGTTGGGCTGGAACCGTGGCTTTGAGTTTGATTGCTATTCCCGTGGTTGTCAGAACCACTGAAAACATGCTCAATCTTGTTCCAGTGAGTCTGCGCGAAGCGGCGTTTGCTTTGGGTGCACCTAAATGGAAAGTTTCTTTGACCGTTGTACTCAGGGCGGCCCGAAGCGGAGTAATGACAGGCATATTGCTGGCGCTTGCACGTATCAGCGGTGAAACAGCGCCCTTATTGTTTACAGCTTTGAACAACCCGTTTTTTACATTCGACATGAATGGCCCAATGGCTAACCTGCCTGTTGTTATTTTCCAATTTGCCATGAGCCCCTATCAAAACTGGGTTGATCTGGCCTGGGGCGGCGCTTTATTGATCACATTGGCCGTGCTTGGTTTGAATATTCTTGCCCGCGTTTACTTCAGAGACAAAGTAAGCCAGTAAACTTTTATTTTTACGGACACCCAAATGACCACTACCACTTTGCCTGCCGACAGCACTGTTAAAAATATTCTCACTACCCGTGATCTGAATTTTTATTACGGTAACTTTCACAGTTTGAAAAATATCAATCTTGAAATTCAGCAAAACACTGTCACAGCGTTTATCGGACCTTCAGGATGCGGCAAGTCGACCTTGCTTCGTACTTTCAACAGAATGTATGACTTGTATCCCGGTCAAAAAGCCACTGGTGAGATTATTTTCGAGAACCAGAATATTCTTGACCCCAAGCAGGATTTGAATTTACTGCGTGCCCGTATCGGCATGGTTTTTCAAAAACCCACTCCTTTCCCTATGTCCATTTACGACAACATCGCTTTCGGGGTTCGTCTTTACGAAGACTTGTCCAGAAGTGAAATGGACGACCGCGTAGAGTGGGCATTGCAAAAAGCAGCCATTTGGAATGAGGTGAAGGACAAATTGACTCAAAGCGGATTGTCGCTTTCCGGCGGACAGCAGCAACGGTTGTGCATTGCCAGGGGCATAGCAGTTAAGCCATCAATTTTGCTATTGGATGAGCCTACATCTGCGCTCGACCCTATTTCCACCGGCAAGGTAGAAGAGTTGGTTTCAAACCTTAAAAACGAATACACCGTCATTATCGTTACCCATAACATGCAGCAGGCTGCGCGCGTTTCAGATTTCACTGCTTACATGTATTTGGGCGATTTGGTTGAATTCGGTCAAACCGAACAAGTGTTCTTCAAACCTAAACGCAAAGAAACTGAAGACTACATCACCGGCAGGTTCGGTTAATTTTCATACCTTAAGGATTTGTATGCCAGATAAACATTTATCTTCACAGTTTGACAACGAACTGAACGCTGTTTCTTCCCGTTTAATGGAAATGGGTGGCTTGGTTGAATCGCAGATTCAGCAAGCTGTTTATGCTTTGTCTTTGTTTGTTGAGGATGTGGCTGACCAGGTCATCGCAACAGAAACACAAGTCAATGCCATGGAAGTTGAAATTGACCGTGAACTCTCTACCATCATTGCACGTCGTCAGCCCACAGCCAAAGACTTGCGCCTCTTAATGGCTATTTCCAAAGCCACTGCCAACTTGGAAAGAGCGGGTGACGAGGCCAACAAAATCGCACGAATGGTCAAATCCTTGATGAACAGCGGGAGCTTTCGCTCACTGCCTTCCTCCGAGTTGCGTTTAACCACGGAAATGGCCAGTGGTTTGCTGCGTAAATCTTTAGATGCTTTTGCCAGGTTGGATACGGCTACTGCGCTTACTATTTTGAAAGAAGACGATTTGATTGACAAAGAATTCGATGGCTTTGTTCGCAAGCTCATCACTTACATGATGGAAGACCCGAGAACAATCAGTTCAAGTCTGGATCTGCTGTTTGTTGCCAAGGCCCTTGAGCGCATTGGCGATCATGCTAAAAACATTGCTGAACTCATTATTTATATTGTTAAGGGTGAAGACATCAGGCACTCTTCCATTGAACAAATTGAATCTACTCTCCAATAACACTCGTATATGCGTCATTTACCCCGTGTATTGATTGTCGAAGATGAACCCGCCATTGCTGAATTGATCGCCATTAATTTGCGTCACAACGGTTTATCGCCAACTTATGTGGAAGATGGTGAAAAAGCACAGATTGAAATTGATGCAATTTTGCCGGACGTCATCTTGCTGGATTGGATGCTCCCGGGGCAAAGCGGCATCTACTGGGCCAGGAAATGGCGCAATGATGTCAGAACCAAAACAGTACCCATTCTTTTTCTCACAGCCAAGAGCGAAGAAATTGACAAAGTTGCAGGTCTTGATGCAGGTGCGGATGATTACATCACTAAACCTTTTTCAACCCAGGAGTTGATGGCGCGTATCCGTTCTGTACTTAGAAGACGTGCTCCGCAGCAAGCTGAAGATTCTGTTTCCATTGGAAATCTAATCATCGACGGAGCTACCCATAGAGTCAGTTGGCAGGGTGCGCCAGTGAAAATGGGACCGACTGAATTTAAATTACTTAATTTTTTGATGCACCATACGGAAAGAGTTCATTCCAGATCACAACTGCTGGATAAGGTCTGGGGTGACCATATTTTCATCGAAGAAAGAACTGTTGATGTCCATATCAAGCGTCTGCGTGAGGCGCTGGGTGATGCTGGTAATATGATTGAAACTGTCCGGGGTGTAGGTTATCGATTTACTCAACATCCTTCTAATTAACCCTATGTGTTGTCCACCATGATTGGTCGACTTATCAATTTTTTTTTCTGGATACTGCTAGGCGCATTAGCAGGCGTTGCCTTGCCCGCCGGTGGTCAAAGCTTGCAAAATTCATTGATAGGAATGTTGTTGGCTGTGTCCGGGCTCCACATTTGTAACGTGTGGCAGGGCAGCAGAATGCTGAAATGGCTGCGCCAGACAGAACTTAATTCAAACACCCATTTCAGTGGTGTATGGGGCGATACCGGCGACCGTATCATGCGCTTGATCAAACTCAAGGACAACCAGAGACAGATAAGTGAAGAAAGTTTGCGTCAGTTTCTGGCGGCTATACAAGCTTCTCCACACGGTGTTGTGATTCTTGACAAAGACTCCCGTATTCAGTGGAGCAATCAGACGGCCTTCAGGCATTTGGGGCTTGATCCACAAATCGATGTTCAGCAATTGATAGGCAATATGCTGAGAAGTCCTGCTTTCAGCCAGTATGTTCACTCTAAATCATTTGATCAGGAGGTCATCATTGAAGGCCGCTTGCACCGCATTGACAGACCTCATAAGCTCGGTATTCAATTATTTCCGTATGGCGATGGAAGAATGCTTTTACTGTCCCGGGACGTGACATTGATTGAGCAGGCTGAAACCATGCGACGGGACTTTGTGGCGAATGTTTCACACGAAATCCGTACACCATTGACTGTCTTATCAGGATTTATAGAAACACTGCAAACGCTGGCACTGAATGAAGAAGAACGGGAAAAATATTTATTGCTCATGGAGCATCAATCCAACCGTATGAAATCATTGGTAGACGATTTATTGACTCTTTCAAGATTGGAAGGCAGTCCTTTTCCAGGTCAGCGTGATTGGATAGCGGTTAAAGAACTTTTTAAAGCATGCGAAGAAGAAGCCAGAGGCTTATCAGAACGCTTACACCCTGCAGCCAAGAAAGCGCAGGTACTGACGTTTGATTTACCTATGGTCTTTGAAGATGATGAAATAGCCGGCTCAAGATCAGAGTTGACGAGCGCATTTTCTAATTTGATCAGTAATGCCATACGCTATACCCCGGCAGGGGGTCAAATCACAGTGAAATGGAATCGAACCTCTGAAGCTGTTGTATTCAGTGTGGAGGACACCGGGCCTGGCATTGCAATTGAGCATTTTCCCAGATTGTCAGAGCGCTTTTACCGAATTGACAGAAGCCGTTCACGTGATACGGGCGGTACCGGGCTGGGGCTGGCCATTGTCAAGCACGTGATTCAACGCCACGGCGGAACATTGAATATAGAAAGTAAATTGAATCACGGTTCAAAATTTTCCCTGCAATTTCCGGCTTTGCGTTGCCGTTCGCCGGAAATAGAAAGCTCAGATCAAACTGAAGTGATCTGATTGACTTTGGTTTCGGTGTTACGCCAGACCAGATAAAGCAGGCTTGCTCCGACCAAAGTCAGCGCCGATAAACTCATTAACCAGAACGCGTGCGGTGACTGCATGGCGCTAATGCCAAAGAAGCCATGATAGGCGAGCAAATATCCTCCGCTTAAGCCCACTCCCCACAACATCACACTGTACAAAAGCATGGGCACCAAGGTGATTTTGAAACTGCGGAGAATGAAAAAGCACAGCGTTTGCAAGGCGTCCCCCAGGTGATAAAAGCCGACCAAGATCAAAAGCTCTGCAGCAATGACCGCGACCTCGGGATCTTTTGCGTACAGCAGCGCAATTTCACGGGAAAACACCCAAAGAACAGATGCCATCACTATGGCTTCCAGGCCGATTAATTGAAAACCTGTGACTATGGCTTCTCGCATCTTGAGCAAATTGCCTGAACCAATCCAGTAACTGACTCTGGCACTGATGGCTATAGAGAAAGACAGTGGAATCATGTAGAGCAGGGCAGTCATGTTGGCCGCGATTTGATGGCTGGCAGCCGCTGCAGTCCCCAATCTGGCTATGAACAAGGCCATCAAGGTGAACGAGGTGACTTCCACCAGAACACTGAATCCATTGGGAATACCGAGTCTCGCCATTTGCTTGAGCTGGTCCCAATCCGGGGCTTCTATGTTTTTCCACAAAACAAATCGCTCATAAAGCGGGCTGGTCTTCATCAACACAATCGCAATCAACGCCATGCCGAAAGTGACCACTACAGTGGCAAGCGCACAGCCCATTAAGCCCATTTCTGGTATGACTGAACATCCGAAAACAAACAGTATTGATAAAGGAATTTTGACAATCAAACCGCCAATCTGCAGCCACGTGACCAATCTTGGTTTTCCTATGCTCTGATTGAATGAGCTATATAGTCTGAAGAACAGCGCAGGGGGTAGAGCCAGCGCCAATAAACCCAGGTAAGACTGAATATCTGGTTGCAATTCTGTGGGCACTTTGGTCCACTGCAAGACGAAATAAGGCGAGATGAGTATGAGAAAACCGATCACGCTGATGCATAGCCAGACGTACAGTGTTTGGCGAAAAATAGCCCCTATTTTTTCGAATTTCTTTGCGCCGTAAAGCTCTGCGAACAGAGGCAACAAGGCCTGTATCACCCCTATCAAAGCCACGTAAACAGTGATGTAAATGGCTGAACTGACCGACAGAACCGCCAGTGCGTGCGAGTCATATCTCCCGGCGATCAAAGTGTCAGTGACACCGAAAGCCACAACCGCAAGTTGACCTGCAAGCACAGTGCCTGCGTGTTTAAGAATGATTTTTCTTTCAGTCATGCTGATTTGCGCTTTTTAATTGGAATAAATAAATACGGTCTTTTTTATCCCCTGGTCTTTGTAGCGTTTGTGAAAGCGACCAGAGGTTTTGAGCAGGGAACGATTTGAATTCTTCTGCAGCCTTGTCTTTAACCATCAACCATTCGCAGACCGGAGACGATACGTTCAGGGGCAAAAATTTAAGATTTAAATGGAAGCCAAGACCGGCAATCTGGTTGCGGTCAAGCTGAAAATAATGGACGCATTTCGGGCTACCGATCAATTGGGTGATTTCATCAGACCAGGCTCTGTAGCTCAAGCCCCGGTCGATAAAAGGTAACCATAAAGTCATGAGCAAAATCCAGCAAACTACAGCGCCGGAGGCGGGCAGTACCATGCTTTTCCAAATGGCGGCAGGATGTCTGCCCACTCTCCATTGAACCAATTTGATCCATACGATGGTTGAAACGACTGCGATACAAAAGGACAGCAAATCAAAGCGATGTACATAGCCGGGAATGAGATTGTGAACATTCACTGAGGGATGTTCGGGAAAACCTGTTTCAAGAGAAATCCAGACTACCCAGACGATTAAAGCTCCCGTGCTGAAAAATAGCAAAGTAAACCAATCCACAAGAGCCGCTGCTGTTCTGCTGAAAGTCGGTAATGCAAACGCAGCCAGTGCAGCCAGGCTCGGCAATGACAGCAGCAATGTTCTGTCCGGATTTTCAGTCATCAAACTAGCTATTAATGTGCTGATAAAGAGAAAAATCGGCAGCATCAGATGCTGGCTCCAAATTTGATGTGTCCAATGACCACGCCAGCGCCAGATAGTCCAGGCAGCCAGTGGCCAGGCCGGCCACAAATACCACACCAGCAATTCAAACAATTGTCCCCACTGCTGATTCAGCTGGGACGCGGGCAAGAGACGCCAGTGCCATAAATCCAGCACATAGGAAAGCACCACAGCCAGACTAAACACCAGACTCAAAATGACGATCTGGTTTTTAGTTGATTGGGGATGTCTGGCCCAGATCAACAAGGTACCCAGCGCCAGTACCACGGACAGCGTAGGCGCTCCGCTCAGGGTCAGCAGTAATATTCCAAGACTCCAGGCCAAAATACCTTTCAGAGGATAAAAAGGCAATATGGCTGAACCCAGAAAAAGCAGGCTGACTGTTTGCAACTGAATAGCCATAGGTGTCAACTCATGGCTAGGCAAAGCCAGGCCCAGACAAGCCAAATACCCGAGCAAGCCTGCATCAGCTAATGATCTTGCGTAGTCCTTAGGATTAGCTTCACCACCAAAGGCAAACGCAACAGGTTGTGCTTGCGGGTTTCTAGCCAGAAAATAAATGGCTTGCCAAAGGCAAAGCATGCCAAACAGTGAACTGAGGGCAAAAGGCAGTCGGGCAGCAAGATCTGCTCTTAAAAAAGGCAAAAATTGAATGGCGAAAGAGCCCATCCAATAAGGTAAATAAGCATCGAGTTCCGGAGGAATACCTGCAAGTTGCAGGTTTAGCAGATTGGACTGTCCCTCGGCCAAACTGAGCATATAGCCCAGAGAAGTTATATCCATGCTTTTCCATGGATCTCGCCCTATAGTGCCTGCCAATACGTACAAAATGCACAAAATCAGCAACGACCATTGAGGCAGTCTTAGCACTGCCTGGCTTGAAACAATGGCTGGCGTAGGTGCTTTCACTTGTGCCTATTGATAAGGTAGTGTCATTTTTGATATGCCAAAAAAAAGCAGCTGGTTAAGCTGCTTTTGTCTGTGCCGTTCAGTTTACTTCGCGGCTGTTTTGCCATACTTGTTGCGGAATCGCTCAACACGTCCACCCATGGTATCCACAGATTTTTGTGTGCCCGTATAAAACGGGTGGGATTCACTGGAAGTATCAAGTTTGAACAAAGGGAGTTCGCGACCATCGTCCATTTTCACGGTTTCTTTGGTATTTGCACAGGTTCTTGTGACAAACTTAAAGCCGTTGGAGAGGTCAACGAAGCAGACTTCGCGGTATTCAGGGTGAATGCCTTGTTTCATGATTTATCCTTTTCAATTCGACAGCCACAAGAGCCGATCTCCTGCACTTTTCGCGTAACCCAACATTATGCCAGATATTTCATCAGCCGCCGCGACGCATCAAGTCGAAGAAGTCGACATTGGTTTTGGTGGCTTTCATGTTTTTGAGCATCAATTCCATAGACTCGATTTCGTCCAGGTTATAGATAAATTGTCTCAAAATGCGCGATTTTTGTAATATTTCAGGGCTGAGTAAGAGTTCTTCGCGGCGTGTACCGCTGCGGTTGAGTTGAATCGCGGGGAAGACCCGTTTTTCGTACAAGCGTCGGTCAAGGTGGATTTCACAGTTACCTGTGCCTTTGAACTCTTCAAAAATCACTTCGTCCATGCGGCTGCCTGTGTCTATCAAGGCGGTGGCGATGATGGTCAAAGAACCGCCTTCTTCAACCTTGCGGGCGGCACCGAAAAACCGCTTAGGACGCTGCAATGCGTTGGAATCCACACCACCGGTTAACACTTTGCCTGAGCTCGGAACCACGTTGTTGTAAGCGCGTGCCAAGCGGGTGATTGAGTCCAGCAAAATCACCACGTCTTTTTTGAGTTCAACCAGGCGTTTGGCTCTTTCAATCACCATTTCAGCCACGTGCACGTGTCGCGCCGCAGGCTCGTCGAAGGTCGAGGCAATGACTTCGCCTTTGACGCTTCGCTGCATTTCCGTGACTTCCTCTGGGCGCTCATCCACCAGTAAAACCATGACATGGCTGTCGGGGTAGTTCGCGGTAATGGCATGTGCAATGTGTTGCATCATGACGGTTTTGCCGCTCTTGGGAGGGGCGACCAGCAGGGCGCGCTGACCCTTGCCTATAGGCGCAATGATGTCAATGATTCGCCCGGTGATGTTTTCTTCTCCCTTGATGTCACGTTCAAGTCGCATCTGTTCCTTGGGGAACAAAGGCGTCAAGTTTTCAAACATCACTTTGTGCTTGTTGTTTTCAGGCAGGTCACCGTTGACTTGATCCAGTTTGGTCAAAGCGAAATAACGCTCGCCGTCTTTAGGAATACGCACTTCGCCTTCGATCATGTCGCCGGTGTGCAAGTTAAAGCGCCGCACCTGACTTGGGCTGATGTAAATATCGTCTGTGCTGGCGGTGTAACTGGTGTCCGGGCTTCGTAAAAAACCAAAGCCGTCTGGAAGTATTTCTAATACGCCGTCTGCAAAAACCTGTTCGCCTGCGCGCGCTCTTTTTTTGATGATGGCAAACATCAATTCCTGTTTGCGCATGCGTCCGGTATTCTCAATTTCGAGTTCTTCAGCCTGCTTTAAGACTTCTGACACGTGAAGAGCTTTGAGTTCATTCAGATGCATAGGGGTACTCCTGGTTGGAGTTCATGAAAAAAGGGGAGTTGTGCAGACGAAGCGGCTGCGATGAAGTAGCGATGAAGTCTGCCTTAGTCAGCAGATTTTGGCATCAGCATTGAATTATGGCATGAAAAAAAGCGGCTAATCAAGCAAGCTGTTGTTCGATGAATTCAGTCAATTGGGCTTTGCTAAGTGAGCCCACTTTGGTGGCAGCAAGTTGTCCGTCTTTGAACAACATCAGAGTAGGTATACTGCGAATGCCGAATTTGGCAGGAATGTCCCTGTTTTCATCGACATTCATTTTGGTGATTTGAAGTCGGCCCTGGTAGGTGCCGGCAGCTTCATCGAGCACCGGGGCTATCATTTTGCAAGGACCACACCACTCGGCCCAAAAGTCAACAAGCACTGTCCCTTTAGATTCGATAACAACTGATTCAAAAGTAGTATCAGAAATGTGTTGAATGAGTTCGCTGGCCATGGTGGTTGATCCTTATTTGAGTCGATTCTAGAATAATTTTTGAATTCGCCGGGTGCTGCAAGAATTTACGGATTCTTTACCTAGAATGGCCTTATGTATGCACATTTGCGCCTTCACACTGAATTTTCTATCGTAGACGGTACTTGCAGGATTGATGAAGTGGTCGAGGCCGCCGCCCGCGACGGGCAGGGCGCATTGGCCATCACTGACCTGAATAATTTATTTGCTGCAGTCAAGTTTTATTCGGCCTGCCGCAAGGCCGGTATCAAGCCTTTGATCGGCTGCGAGGTATCTTTAACGCTGCCCGGCGTGAATGCCGCAGCAGAAACCTCCAGGGTGCTTTTACTTGCAGCAAATGAAACCGGTTATCACAATCTGTGCAAATTGTTGACAGTTTATTGGGTGGTTCAGGACGAAAAAGCCCAGGCGGTCTTGAATTGGAGTGATCTCAAAAACCTCAGTGATGGTCTGGTGCTGTTGTCCGGGGCGCAAGCCGGGCCCTTAGGCCCAGCTTTGAAATCCGGGCAGATGAACCGCGCTGAAGCCTTGGCTTTGGAGTTTGCAAAAGCGTTTCAGGGTAATTTTTACATCGAACTTCAGCGCTGCGGACGCGTCGATGATGAACTCTATATCTCTCAGGCGGTTGAATTGGCTTCGCGTTTGCAGTTGCCGGTTGTTGCAACGCATGCAGTTCAGTATCTAAGTCCTGAAGATTTTGAAGCGCACGAAGCCAGGGTATGTATTGCCAATGGTGAAATTCTGGGTAATCCGAAACGCTTGAAACGTTTCACTAGAGAGCAAAGTTTTTTAACCCAAGCACAAATGTGCGCCTTGTTCGAAGACATTCCATCTGCCATCAGCAATACCGTGGCCTTGGCGCAAAGATGCAACTTGAACTTCAACCTTGGCAAGCCGCAATTGCCGGCATTTCCCACGCCAGTTGTAGATGGGCAGCCGCTGGCCGTAGACGCTTATTTCAGGGAAATTTCTTTTAAAGGACTTGAGCAACGCTTGATCAGTTTGTACCCGGATGCGGAAGTTCGCCGGGCAAAGACTGCGACTTATGAAGAGCGGCTGGAATTCGAAATAGCCACGATTTTGAAAATGGGCTTTCCCGGTTATTTTTTAATCGTCAGTGATTTCATCAACTGGGCAAAGAAAAATGCCTGCCCCGTCGGGCCGGGCAGGGGTTCCGGTGCCGGTTCATTGGTGGCTTATGCCTTGAGCATCACGGACTTGGATCCATTGCAATACAACCTGCTGTTTGAGCGATTTCTCAACCCTGAGCGGGTTTCAATGCCTGACTTTGACATTGACTTTTGCCAGCTCAATCGGGATCGGGTCATTGATTATGTGAAGAACCAGTACGGCCGGGATGCGGTCAGTCAGATTGTGACCTTCGGCACGATGGCGGCACGCGCTGCCATTCGCGATGTCGGTCGCACGCTGGACATGAGCTACACATTTTGCGATGGCCTGTCCAAATTGATTTCAAACAAACCCGGTCAACCGATGACCATAGCGATGGCACTGGCGCAAGAGCCGATTCTGGCAAAGCGCTATGAACAGGAAGATGAAGTCAAAATTCTGTTGAACCTGGCGCAAAAATTGGAAGGCCTGGCCAGAAATATTGGCATGCATGCAGGTGGTGTCTTGATCGCCCCCGGTAAGCTGACAGATTTTTGTCCGCTCTACCAACAGCCCGGCAGCCCGGCCGCTGTCAGTCAATTCGATAAAGACGATGTTGAGGCCATAGGCCTGGTTAAATTCGACTTTTTGGGTCTTGCGACGCTCACCATTCTTGAGAAGGCTAAGAATCTGGTGATTGACCGGTATCCAGAGCATGCCAATTTCAACTACGAAGCCATAGCGCTGGACGATGAAAAAACATACGCCTTGTTTTCCAAAGGCAAAACCGAAGCGGTGTTTCAATTTGAAAGCCGGGGCATGCAGGCCATGCTGCGCGATGCCAAACCTACACGACTCGAAGACTTGATCGTTTTGAATGCCTTGTTCAGACCAGGTCCTATGAGTTTGATTCCAAGCTTTGTTGCGCGCAAGCACGGCCGTGAAAATGTTGAGTACCCGCATCCCTTGGCCGAAGCGATTCTTTCCGAGACTTACGGCATCATGGTTTATCAGGAGCAGGTGATGCAGATCGCTCAGGTTCTTGGTGGATATTCGTTGGGCGGGGCAGATTTATTGCGCCGCGCCATGGGTAAGAAAAAAGCCGATGAAATGGCCTTGCACCGGTCTGTATTTCGCGAAGGCGCAGCAAAAAATCAGATCGCCACAGACCAGGCAGATGCCATTTTTGACCTGATGGAGGAGTTTGCGGGTTACGGTTTCAACAAGTCACACGCAGCCGCTTATTCTTTGTTGGCTTATCACACAGCCTGGTTAAAGGTCCATTTTCCAGCTGAATTTTTCAGCGCCAATATGACGGTGGAAATGGACGATACGGATAAGTTGAAGATTCTTTTTGACGATGCTGCAGACATGGGCATCTCATTTGAGCATCCAGATATCAATGCTGGCGAGTATGAGTTCAAGCCTGTTTCCAAAACAACGATACGTTACGGTTTGGGTGCAGTGAAGGGGACTGGTAAGGCTGCCATTGAGGCTATTTGTGAAGACCGGTTGAAAAACGGGAGTTTCAATAGCCTGTTTGATTTTTGTGTACGCATAGACAGAAGCCGGGTCAACCGCAGAACCGTCGAGGCATTGATCAAGGCCGGTGCATTCGACTGTGTATGGAATAACCGCGCAGAGTTGCTCGCTTCTGTAGGACTGGCCTTTGAATTTGCGCAATCTCAGGAAATCAATTCCAACCAGGGCGGGCTGTTTGATGCCGGTGATGAACACGGATCAGGCACTTCTGCGCCCGACATGGTCACACAAAAACCATGGGGCGTGCGAGAAAAATTAACCTTTGAAAAATCTGCAGTGGGTTTCCATTTGTCAGGCCATTTATTTGATGAAGCCGAGGCCGAGGTAAGAAAATTTGTAAAAACCAGATTGTCTGACTTGACCGAAAGCCGCGATCCGCAATGGGCTGCCGGTATTGTCCGAAGCGAAAGATCAATTCCCACTGCCAAAGGGAAACTCAATATTTTTGTATTGGATGACGGCAGTTGCTCTTTGGAAATCACCGCCGATGATGCAGTTTTCACGCGATTGCGTCCTTTGCTGCGTGAAGATCAACTCGTTATCTGTCTGCTTAAAGTTCAAAACGACAGGCGCAATGGCGGCTTGAGAATGTCGCTGGCTGACGCGCTTGATTTGCCCGCCGCAAGATGCCGTTTCGGCAAATACCTCAAAATTACCCTGGGCGAAAGTAACTCTGCACAGTCAGCGTTGTTCAAGCAATTGATGTCATCGCTCAGTCAACCTGGTCAAGTAAAGTCAATCGATGGTTTGCCTGTCCGATTACATTTGCTGCTCGCTCAAACAGAAGTTGATATTCAATTGGGCGAGAAAGCGCATATTCATCCCACCGATGAGGTGTTGACCGCTTTGACCGAACTCATACCGTCTGATGATTCAATGATTATTTACGAATAAACCATGTTTTTTAATATTCCCACCATCATGACTTGGACCAGAATTCTGGCCATACCGCTTCTGGTTTGGGTTTTCCGCTGGCCTATCAGCATGGAAATGCGCAACCTGATTGCCACGTGTATGTTCGTGGTGTTTGCTTTGACCGACTGGCTGGACGGTTTTCTTGCGCGCAAATTGAATCAAACTTCAGCTTTCGGCGCTTTTCTGGATCCGGTGGCAGACAAATTTCTGGTTTGTGCCAGTTTGCTGGTTCTCGTCGATCTCAGTCGGGTTGATGTCATCGTTGCTTTGTTGATCATCGGGCGAGAAATTGCCGTTTCATCCTTGCGCGAGTGGATGGCTCAAATAGGCGCTTACAAAAGCGTCGCGGTACACATGATAGGCAAGGTCAAAACCACAGTTCAAATGGTAGCTATCCCCTTTTTGTTGTTCGACGGCGTGCTTTTTCAAACGATTGACACCGGGTTCTGGGGCCAGATTTTGATCTGGATTTCAGCCATTCTGACCATTTGGTCCATGATTTTTTACCTGCAAAAAGCCATACCGCACATCAAAGCCAATATGAAGCAGTGAAGACTGCCTCGGGTGAGTTGTGAAACCTACTAGAATAAGAGAGTACGCCAACAAGAGCCCGGTGCATTTCTAAAGCAGCCTGTTGAAGTCCTTGCGCTGCACGCGTCTTGATTTAAACCAGCCTCTTTTAAAGTGCCGTCTCCAATCTCATTTCTCAACCAATCAAATTACACCTGTAGTCAAGGGGATCTTCGTGAATAAAACTGAACTGATTGAACATATCGCAGCTGAGGCTGATATTTCCAAGGCTGCCGCAACACGCGCCCTCGAATCCATGCTGGAAGCTGTCAAAAACACCCTGAAAAAAGGTGACTCTATTTCTCTGGTCGGCTTCGGAACTTTTGAAGTGACTAAGCGCGCAGCGCGTGATGGCCGCAATCCAGCGACTGGTGCTGCTATCAAAATCAAAGAAGCCACGGTACCTAAATTTCGTCCTGGCAAAGCATTGAAAGATGCCTTGAACTAAGATGCGGTTTCGGTGGGGTGCTTAGCTCAGTTGGTAGAGCGGCGCCCTTACAAGGCGTAGGTCGGCGGTTCGAGCCCGTCAGCACCCACCA
>CAISPG010000010.1 GCA_903887325.1 uncultured Burkholderiales bacterium
CAATTAATTCCAATTAATTGGAACCTGACCCCAATTACCACCAATTTCCCACAGCGCCTAAGGTTGACATCGCGCGGGATAATCATCGATTAATCTGTCTGTGTGTTATTTCATTAAGAGGTTTTATCTGAGCACCCTATCCACCCAACTGGTGCAACGCAGTTTGCACAGTGTCTGGCACCCGTGTACCCAAATGCAGCACCACGAGACCGTGCCGCTGGTGGCGGTTCATCATGGCAGCGGGCCTTGGCTGTATGACCACGATGGCAATCGCTATTTGGATGCCATCAGCTCCTGGTGGGTGAATTTGTTTGGTCACGCCAACCCACGCATTAACGCCGCTTTGAAGCAGCAACTCGACACCTTAGAGCACGCCATGCTGGCGGGTTTCACGCACGAGCCCGTGGTGGCTTTGTCGGAGCAACTCTCGGCCTTGACTGACGGCGTGTTAGGCCATTGCTTTTATGCGTCTGACGGTGCATCTGCGATTGAAATTGCGTTGAAGATGAGTTTTCACAGTTGGCGCAACCGTGGCTTGGGCGATAAAAAAGAGTTTGTGTGTTTGAAAGGCGGTTACCACGGTGAGACTGTGGGCGCTTTGGGTGTGACCGATGTGCCTATCTTTCGCGACGCGTATGACGCATTGCTCAAACCCGCGCATTGCCTGATGTCGCCGGATGCCAGGCAAGCGCTTCCCGGTGAAACCGCAGACCAGGTCGCGCTGCGTGCCGCACGTGAATTGGAAACACTGTTGCAAGCACGGGCATCGCATATCAGCGCCGTCATCATCGAGCCTTTGGTGCAATGTGCTGGCGGCATGGCCATGCACAGTCCGCTGTATGTGAAAGAGGTGAGGCGTTTATGCACTGCATTCAATGTGCATTTGATCGCCGACGAAATCGCTGTGGGCTGTGGTCGCACAGGAAAATTTTTTGCATGCGAGTACGCGGACATATGGCCGGACTTTTTGTGTCTATCCAAAGGCATCAGCGGTGGTTATCTGCCTTTGTCGCTGGTGATGACGCGCGAAGATGTCTACCAATCGTTTTACAGCGACAGCATGGCACGCGGTTTTTTGCATTCGCATTCCTACACCGGCAACCCGCTGGCTTGCCGCGCTGCGCTGGCCACTTTACAGATTTTTGAAGAAGACGATGTGCTGGCTGGCAACTTGATGCGAGCAGAAAAGTTGAGCCTTGCACTCAGACCATTAGCTACACATGCCAAGGTAAAACATTTCAGGCAACAAGGCATGATCTGGGCGTTTGACGCGCAAGTCGAAGACCCGTCATTAGCTGCTACTTTTTCACGAAGGTTTTTTACCAGCGCTTTGAAACACGAGTTGCTGTTGCGCCCCATAGGCACAACGGTGTATTTGATGCCGCCTTATGTCTTAAGCGATGCAGACACCGGCATGCTGGCAGAGCGTTTGCAAACTGTGTTTGGCGAGGTGATGCGCGCATGAGCTTCACGCAACTGCAAACATTGACTGCGCGTTTGAATCAACTGGACGCACAAGGTTTGCGCCGTATCAGACATGAAGTGGAATCTGTATGTCAACCGCACCTGATGGTCGACGTACAAACACTGCTGGCATTTAACAGCAACGATTATTTAGGACTGGCCGCGCACCCTTTGGTGGTCGAAGCTTTGCGCGAAGGCGCATCGCTGTATGGCGCAGGCAGCGGTGCATCGCATTTGATCAGCGGGCATTCGCAAGCACACGAACGCTTGGAGGAATTGCTGGGCATGCTGTTGTCGCCATTTGTGCCGTCAGTGCGTGCGCTGACTTTCAGCACCGGCTACATGGCCAACCTCGGCGTGATGACGGCATTGACAGACACGGCCAAAGGCGACATCACTTTTTTCTCGGATGCGCTCAACCATGCGTCACTGATTGACGGCATACGCTTGACGCGAGAGTCGTGTCACGTCTACGCACATGCTGATGTGTCTGACTTGTCGTTGAAACTTTCGTCTTGTCATAGCGGCACCAAAGTGGTGGTGACGGACGGTGTGTTCAGCATGGACGGTGACATCGCACCCTTGAAAGAGATGCTTGCTTTGTGCGATCAACACGGTGCCTGGTTGCTGGTGGATGACGCACATGGTTTTGGCGTATTGGGTGAAACCGGCGCAGGTGTGTTGCAGTATTTCAATTTGCGTTCAGAGCAGTTGATATACATGGGCACATTGGGCAAGGCGGCTGGCGTGTCTGGTGCATTTGTGGCCGCGCATGAAGATGTCATTGAATGGATGGTGCAGCGTTCGCGACCCTACATCTACACCACCGCATCAGCTCCGGCACTGGCGCATGCCTTGTTGACCAGTTTGCGTCTGATCAGCGGTGATGAAGGCCGCAGAAGCAGAGCGTATTTGCAAACCTTGATCCAACAATTGTCAACCGCACCCATACCTGCCAACTGGCAGCGCATGGTTTCAACGACAGCGATTCAACCGCTGGTAATAGGCAGCAACGCGCAAGTGTTGCAAGCTTCAGCGGACTTGAAAGCGCAAGGTATTTGGATCAGCGCGATTCGCGCGCCCACCGTTCCTGTGAACACTGCGAGATTGCGCATCACTTTGTCGGCGTCGCATACCGCGCAAGATGTTGACCGGTTGGTACGGGCTTTGTCGTTTGAAAGCATTTCATGAATCAGTCATTCCCAACACAAGCGTTTTCGTGTTTTGTCACTGGCACTGACACAGAGATAGGCAAGACCTTGGTGGCTTCTGCGCTGGTGCATATGCAGGCGCGTCGCGGCTGGCGTGTGGCCGCTATGAAGCCTGTGGCTGCCGGTGCCGAATGGCGCGATGGCCGCTGGTGCAATGAAGACGCAGACGCGCTGGCGGCTTGTGTGTCGGTGCCGTTACCTCAAGAGATCACCACACCGTATTTATTCCAAACACCTGCTGCGCCGCACATTGCTGCTTCGTTGGAAGACAAGGTCATTGATCGTAAGCATTTGCTGGATTGCTTTAGACAAGTGAGGGCGCAAGCGGATGCGGTGGTGGTCGAAGGCGTAGGCGGCTTTCGCGTGCCTTTGAACGACAACTACGACACGGCCGCCATGGCCAAAGACCTGGGGTTGCCGGTGGTGTTGGTGGTTGGCATGCGATTGGGCTGTATCAGCCAGGCGTTGTTGACCGCCGAAGCGATTGCGGCACGGGGGCTTTCGCTGATGGGCTGGGTGGCGAATACCGTGGACCCGCACATGCTGTATCAGCAGGAAAACATAGACGCCATCGCGCAAAGAATCAACGCGCCTTTATTAGGACGTATACCTAGACTCGCAGTGGCTGATGCGGCAACTGCCGTGGTTAATTTGTCTAATTGGGGTCAGACACCAATTTAATTGTTGACTAAAGATTTGGGTAATTAATTGGAACCTGACCCCAATTACTTCTTGATTTCACGCTCTACAGCCAGCCCGAGTTCAATCACTGCCAGCGCGTAATAGCTGCTGCGGTTGTAGCGGGTGATGACGAAGAAATTGTCCGTGCCTGCCACATACGACGGCGTCTCGTTGGCGTTATGCAATTGCACCAGGGCCAAAGGCCCGCTGTAACGTTTGCCTTCGTCCTCCAATACCGCTTGCTTGTCTGCCAAATGCGATGCCGACCAAGACGGCACGATATCGGGCGCGAGCAATGCAGACAAATCTGTCTCGCTGACAGTTTGCACATCCACCGCAAAATGTGTGGGCACGCCGGGCTGCCAGCCGAAGGCTTTGAAATAGTTGGCCACCGAGCCTATGGCATCTGCTGCGCTGTTGCTCAAATCTATGCGACCGTCGCCGTCAAAATCCACGGCGAATTTGGCAATGCTAGACGGCATGAACTGCGGCCAGCCGCTGGCACCGGCGTAACTGCCAAGCACGGGTTTGCCGGCAGGCTGCGCACGTTGTTGCTTTAAAAAATAGCCCAATTCATCTTGAAAAAAAACTTGCCGCTCGGCGGCTTGCGGATGCTCTTTGGGAAAATTCAAACTCAAGGTGCTCAAGGCATCGATCAGCTTGTACTGCCCCTGATGCTGTCCGTAAAAAGTTTCCACGCCCAAAATACCGACGATGTAACGCGGCTCCACACCGGTTTGTGCAAACGCGCGGTCGAGTTGCAGCGTGTGTTCGCGCCAAAAGCGCGCCCCGGTTTGAATCCGGTTCTCAGTCAGAAAACGTGCGCGGTAGGCTTGCCAGTTTTTCACTTGCGGTGAAGAGGGCGGCAACACCAGTTGCAGGATTTGCGGCAACAGGCGTGCCCCGGCAATTTGTTGTTGCACCCAGGCCGGTGGCAGTTTGTGTTTTTGCGCAATCTCGCGCGCCAATTGCTTTACCGCGCTGCTGTTACCAAAAGCCTTGCCGGTGACCACTTTGGTCGTGGCCGGTTTTTTTCGCTGACCGGTTTTACGCTGAGCAGCTTTTGCGGCGGTATTTTTTTGCTTTTCAACTGTCGTCTTGGTCTTGTTGACCGCAGCATTTCGTTCTACCGCCAAGGCCACGGGAGTGAGAAACGCCGTGACACACAGACAAACCGCCAAAGCAAATGCGGATGAGAAAAAGAGTTTGAAGCGTTGAGCCGGGTGATTCATTGTTGACAAGTGTAGCCATCAGTGCGGCCTGTCAAACCTCTCAGGCGTGATAATCAACATCGATGGAAAATTTAACAGTTTTACTCTCCGCTTGGAGCCACGAAGGCTTGTCCCCGGCGCTCTTGAAAGAAGTTGCTTACCTGTGCGCGGCGCTGGCGCTGGCTTGGTTACCTGCATGGTCGCTGGGTCGCCATAGCAAAAACGAATCCGTGCTGTTCGGCAGGCAAGTCATAGACGGCTTGCTGTTTCCTCTGATGGCACTGCTGTTTGCTTACATTGCCCAGTCCTGGTTGCAGCGGCAGCAACCGGTGCTGCTGTTCAAAATTGCTATTCCCGTGCTTTTGTCGCTGGCGCTTATTCGTTTGTGCGCGCGCGTGTTGATGGCCGTATTTCCGCGCTCGGGTGCCGCCGCCTTGACCGAACGGCTGATTTCCTGGCTGGCTTGGGGCATGGCAGTGTTGTGGATCACCGATTTGCTGCCTTTGGTGTTGCAGGAGATGGAGCAAATCCATTTGAATTTCGGCAAGGTCAGGCTGGACTTGCGCACCATATTAGAAGGCGTGTTGTCTTCCGGTTTGGTGCTGATGCTCAGCCTGTGGTTGTCGGCAGTCATAGAGCAACGAGTGCTCAGCCAGACCGTCAACGATTTGTCCATGCGCAAAGTGGCGGCGAATGTTTTGCGCGCCGTGTTGCTGCTCATCGGTTTGCTGCTGGCCTTATCGGCTGTCGGCGTGGATTTGACCGCCTTGTCGGTACTGGGCGGCGCCTTAGGTGTCGGTCTGGGTTTGGGTTTGCAAAAACTGGCGGCGAACTATGTCAGTGGTTTTGTGGTACTGATAGAGCGCTCGGTGCGCATCGGCGACCATATCCGGGTCGACGGCATGGAAGGCCAGGTCACCGACATCAAAACCCGTTACACGCTGCTGCGCGACACCAACGGGCGCGAGTCCATCATTCCTAACGACATGCTGATCACGCAGCGGGTAGACAACTTTTCCCTCAGCGATGCGGCGGTGGCTTTGCAGACCGTGGTGCTGGTCGCGGTAGAAAACGACGCGGCGCAAGTGCAATCCGTGTTGCAAGACGCGCTCGGCAAAGTCACCGATGTGCTGCCTGAGCCGCCAGCGCAAGTGTTTTTCAGTGGCTTTAGTGCCGACGGTCTGGAGATGACTTTGAATTTCTGGGTGGCAAACCAGTTGCATACGCGCATGGCGGTGTTGTCTCGTGTGAATTCAGCCGTCTGGTCAGCTTTGTCCGGCGCAGGAATCAAATTACCGCCGCCCAAGGCCATAGCCAACCTCTCTACGTCGACAGGCGACGAAAGCCGCTGACCGGCAGGCAGCCTTTTCTGGTCTGTTTAAGCCGGCAGGACGGGTAAAAAAGCACGACCGTTCTGAAAAACAATGCGATTCGTCTAGAATGACGTGCACGTCAACTTCCATGCTTGGAAGTCAAGACTTTTAACCTATATTTATTTCTTGGAGCAAACCCATGAAGGCATTGGTCGCCGTCAAGCGCGTGGTGGATTACAACGTCAAAGTCCGGGTCAAATCTGACCAGACCGGCGTCGATATCGCCAACGTCAAAATGAGCATGAACCCGTTCGATGAAATCGCTGTGGAAGAAGCGGTTAGGTTGAAAGAAAAAGGCATATTGACCGAGGTGGTCGTTGTGTCTTGCGGTGTCACCCAGTGCCAGGAAACTTTGCGCACTGCCATGGCCATAGGCGCAGACCGTGGCATTCTGGTGGAAACCTCTGAAGAACTGCAACCCTTGGCGGTGGCCAAGTTGCTCAAAGCGCTGGCTGACAAAGAGCAACCCGGCATGGTCATTTTGGGCAAACAAGCGATTGACGACGATTGCAACCAAACCGGCCAAATGCTGGCCGCGCTGGCCGACTGGCCGCAAGCCACATTCGCTTCCAAAGTAGAGATGGTCGACGGCAATTTGCATGTGACGCGCGAAGTCGATGGCGGTTTGGAAACCTTGAAACTGTCATTGCCGGCTGTCATCACCACCGACTTGCGCCTGAACGAGCCGCGTTATGTCACGCTGCCCAACATCATGAAGGCGAAGAAAAAACAAATCGATATTTTCAAACCCGAAGACCTGGGTGTGGATGTCACGCCGCGCATCAAAACCTTGAAAGTCAGCGAGCCGCCCAAGCGCAGCGTCGGTATCAAAGTGGCCGACGTGGCCACCTTGGTAGACAAACTCAAAAACGAAGCAAAGGTGATTTGACATGGCCTCTTTAGTGATTGCAGAACACGATAACCACAGCCTGAAACCGGCGACTTTGAACACCGTGACCGCCGCCATCGCTTGCGGCGGCGAGGTGCATTTGTTGGTGGCAGGCATTGATGCTGGCGCAGCAGCACAAGCAGCAGCGCAGATCAGCGGTGTGACCAAGGTGTTGCATGCCGAAGCCGATGTGTTTGCCCACGGTCTGGCCGAGCACATGGCCGCACAAGTGCTGGCACTGGCCTCCGGCTACAGCCATATTTTGTTTGCAGCGACCGCCAGCGGCAAAAACATCGCGCCGCGCGTGGCAGCCAAACTCGATGTCGCACAAGTCAGCGACATCACACGTGTGGACAGCCCGGACACGTTCGAGCGCCCGATTTACGCCGGTAACGCCATGGCCACCGTGCAAGCCACCGATGCCACCAAAGTCATCACCGTGCGCACCACCGGTTTTGACGCGGCAGCTACCAGCGGCAGCGCCGCAGTGGAGGTGATTCAAGCCAGTACCGCTGATGCGAAAAGCCAATTCATGGGCAGCGAGATCGCCAAAAACGACCGGCCCGAACTCACAGCCGCCAAAATCATTGTGTCCGGTGGCCGTGCCTTGGGCAGTGCAGAAAAATTCAACGAAGTCATCACACCGCTGGCAGACAAACTCGGTGCTGCCTTGGGTGCCAGCCGCGCTGCGGTGGACGCGGGTTACGCGCCCAACGACTGGCAGGTCGGTCAAACCGGCAAGATCGTCGCGCCCCAGTTGTACGTGGCTTGCGGCATCAGCGGAGCCATTCAGCATTTGGCCGGTATGAAAGACAGCAAAGTCATCGTCGCCATCAACAAAGACCCGGAAGCCCCGATTTTCAGCGTCGCCGACTACGGCTTGGAAGCCGACTTGTTTGTGGCTGTGCCCGAGTTGGTCGCCGCCCTTTAAGCGTTATGTACCAAGGCACCCATGGGTGCCTTTTTTTGTTTCAGATTTTGGAGATTGACCGTGAGCTACACCGCACCCGTGAAAGACATGTTGTTCAACATGCAGCATCTGGCCGCCATCGAGCGCATTGCCGCTATGCCCGGTTTTGAAGATGCCGGTTTGGAAACCGCGCAAGCGGTGTTGGAAGAATGCGCACGTTTCAACCAGGACGTGGTGGCACCGCTGAACTGGGAAAGCGATAAGCAGCCTTCCAGTTTGAAAGACGGTCATGTCACTACCGCGCCCGGTTTCAAGCAGGCCTACAAACAATATGCAGAAGGCGGTTGGCAGGGTTTGCAACACCCGGTCGATTGCGGCGGTCAGGGCTTGCCCAAAACCATAGGCGCGGCTTGCGTGGAAATGTTGAACGCCGCCAGCCTGAGTTTTGCCTTGTGTCCTTTGCTCACCGACGGCGCGATTGAAGCCTTGTTGACCGCGGGCAGCGACGAATTGAAAGCCACATACTTAGACAAACTGGTCAGCGGCGAATGGACCGGCACCATGAACCTGACCGAGCCGCAGGCAGGTTCCGATTTGTCACTGGTGCGCTCGCGTGCCGAGCCGCAAGCCGACGGCACTTACAAAGTGTTCGGCACCAAGATTTACATCACCTACGGCGAGCACGACATGGCCGACAACATCGTGCACCTGGTGCTGGCGCGCGTCAGCGGCGCGCCCGAAGGCATCAAAGGCATCAGCTTGTTTGTCGTGCCCAAGTTTTTGGTGAACAAAGACGGTTCATTGGGCGCACGCAACGATGTGCATTGCGTCAGCATCGAACACAAGCTGGGCATCAAGGCCAGCCCAACCGCGGTGCTGCAATACGGCGACCACGGTGGTGCCACCGGTTTTCTGGTGGGTCAGGAAAACCGGGGTTTGGAATACATGTTCATCATGATGAACGCCGCCCGTTACGCGGTGGGCGTGCAAGGCATTGCCGTGGCTGACCGTGCCTACCAAAAAGCGGTGCACTACGCGCGTGAGCGTGTGCAAAGCCGCCCGGTGGACGGCTCTATCAAAGCTTCAGCGCCCATCATTCACCACCCGGATGTGCGTCGCATGCTGATGACCATGCGCGCTTACACCGAAGGTTGCCGCGCCATGGCCAGTGTGGCTGCGGCGGCTTATGACGCGGCGCATCACCACACCGATGCAGAAACACGCAAACAAAACAACGCGGTGTACGAATACATGGTGCCGCTGGTCAAAGGCTTTAGCACCGAGATGAGCTTGGAAGTCACGTCACTGGGCGTGCAAGTGCACGGCGGCATGGGTTTTATTGAAGAAACCGGTGCAGCGCAGTACTACCGTGACGCAAAAATTCTGACGATTTACGAAGGCACCACAGCGATTCAGGCCAACGATTTGGTGGGCCGCAAAACCGCGCGTGACGGCGGCCAAACGCCCAAAGCCTTGGCCGCGCAAATGGAAAGAACCGAAGCTGAGTTGCTGCATATCGGTACAGACGATGCCAAAGCAATTGCACAGCGCTTGGCTGCCGCGCGTGCAGCATTTTTGGATGTGGTGAATTTCATTGTCGACACCGCCGCCAGCGACCCGAACGCCGCCTATGCAGGCAGCGTGCCGTATTTGATGCTGGCCGGTAATGTGGTGTCTGGTTGGCAATTGGCCCGCAGCTACCTGGCCGCTCACCATGCGCTGGCCGCAGGCGACACCGACACCGCTTTCATGCAAGCCAAGATGGTGACCGCGCGTTTTTACGCCGACCATATTTTGAGCAAAGCACCATCTGTGCGTGACGGCATCGTTCACGGTGCGCACAGCGTGACTGCCATGGCGTTGGAGGCGTTTTAAGACTGTTGATTTTACTTGCCAATGCTTGCGCTTATTGATAGCATGAGAGTGTAAATACGAAACACCGTAAAACACTGAAAGCCATTTTCGACAAGCCTACCTCGGCTTCTATTGTCCTTAGCGACATTGAGGCCTTGGTGGTAGCGCTCGGAGGAGGGATTGTTGAACGCGAGGGCTCACGCATCAAAATAAGCATTCAAGGTGAGCAATGGCGTTGCCATCGTCCTCACCCGGGAAAAGAAGCCAAGCGCTACCAAGTGGAAGAAATTCGTGAATTGCTGCATCGCATAGGAGTGACTCCATGAACACCATGAGCTACAAAGGCTATACAGCCCGCATCGAATATGACGAACGCGACAATATTTTTGTCGGCCGTGTACTCGGGCTGCGCAGCATCATTAGCTTTCACGGCGAAAACGTTGCGCAACTGCGCCATGAATTTGAATTGGCTGTTGACGATTTCCTTAATGATTGCAGCGCGCAAGGTATCAAACCCGAAAAACCCGCTTCCGGCAAGCTTATGCTTCGTGTTCCACCTGAAGTTCACGGCGCGGCCTTGATCGCAGCCCAAGCTTCAGGAAAAAGCCTCAATCAATGGGCTACAGATGTTCTTGAGTCTGCTACTCATTCCTGAAATTTGCCAACTGTTAAACAAAATTAAAAATCATCTAGACGAAGCCCTTCATGTCCAAACTCCCCGCCATTTTTTCTTCGATGACATTTCCGGTCATTTCCGCACCGCTGTTCATCATCAGCACGCCCAAAAGCGTGATCGCCCAGTGCATCAACGGCGTGGTCGGCTCCATGCCGGCGCTGAATGCGCGTCCGCTTTCACAGTTGGATGAGTGGCTGGCTGAAATCACCGAAGCCCTGGCCGCGCACAACACTGCGCATCCTGATCGCCCGGCCGCCCCGTTCGCCATCAACCAGATCGTTCACAAAAGCAATGAACGTTTGGAAGAAGACATGGCGCTGTGCGTGAAATACAAAGTGCCGTTGATCATCACGTCACTGGGTGCGCGCGAGGACATCAACCAGGCGGCGCACAGCTACGGTGGCATAGTGATGCACGACATCATCAACAATAAGTTTGCGCATAAGGCGATTGAAAAGGGTGCTGATGGTTTGATCGCCGTCGCCGCCGGAGCCGGTGGTCACGCTGGTGTGAAAAACCCGTTTGCTTTGATTCAAGAGATACGCCAATGGTTTGACGGCCCGTTAGCGCTCAGCGGTGCCATCGCCAACGGCAACGCCATACTTGCTGCGTTGGCCACCGGCGCCGACTTTGCTTACATAGGTTCGGCTTTCATCGCTACCGTTGAGGCACGCGCCATTGACGAGTACAAACAATGCATAGTCGACAGCAACTCCGACGACATCGTGCTGAGCAATTTGTTCACCGGCGTGCACGGTAACTACCTGGCGCCATCCATACGCAGAGCTGGCATGGACCCTGACAATCTGTCAGAGAGCGACCCGAGCAAAATGAATTTCGCCGGGGACAAATCCAAGGCCTGGAAAGACATTTGGGGTTGTGGCCAGGGCATTGGCGTGATCAACAAAATACAAACCACGGCCGAGTTGATTGCGCAACTCAAGCGGGAATTTGCTGACGCCAAAAAGCGGGTGTTGGCGGCCTGAACAGCATCAACCTTGAGCAACGAAAAAGCCACCCTAGGGTGGCTTTGCTATGCACGCAATACGTTCAGCCGAAATGGCAAATATAGTGGTAGCTCTCAGCCACTTTGATTTCAAACGATGAGTTCGCACCCACGTTGAACTTGTCGCCAGCGCCGCTGTGCTGCCACTGATCTGAGCCTGCCAGTTTGTATTCGCAGGCACCGGCCACGCACTCCATGATTTCAGGCGCGGCGGTGTTGAAAGTCAGGTGCGAGGGCAGCACCACGCCGACGGATTTTTTCTCACCACTGGGCGTGACGATGGCGTGGCTAACGCACTTGCCGTCGAAAAACACATTGGCTTTGGTGGCGATGCTCACGCCTTGTATATGTTCGGTTGTCATGTTCAGGCCTTTTTCTTGGCAGGGGTTTTTCGCGCTGCCGCTTTGGCTTCGCGCTCGTTTTTCAGGTTACCGGCGATGCGCATGCGCAAGGCATTGAGTTTGATGAAGCCTCCGGCATCGGCCTGGTTGTAAGCGCCGCCGTCGTCGTCAAATGTGGCGATGCGGGTGTCAAACAAGCTGTCGGTTTTGCTCTCGCGGCCCACGCACATGATGGTGCCTTTGTAAAGCTTCAAGCGGACCTT
Organism: uncultured Burkholderiales bacterium; assembly: GCA_903887325.1. GTDB lineage: Bacteria > Pseudomonadota > Gammaproteobacteria > Burkholderiales > Burkholderiaceae_C > Limnohabitans. The sequence goes on from CAISPG010000010.1 coordinate 11,880, forward strand.
GCCGTTGGCCGTGGCCTGCGACGCGTCGATCAAACCTTGTAACAGTTCGCGCTCGGGGCTGAACCAGTAACCGTTGTAAACCAGGCGCGCATAACGCGGCATCAGGTCTTCTTTCAGTGCCAAGACTTCGCGGTCGAGTGTGATCGATTCAATGGCGCGGTGGCCGGAGAGCAGAATGGTGCCGCCCGGTGTTTCGTAGCAGCCCCGGCTTTTCATACCGACGTAGCGATTTTCCACTTTGTCCAAGCGACCGATGCCGTGTTTGCCGCCGACAGTGTTCAAGTGGGCCAGCACTTTGGCGGGTGACATGCGCACGCCGTCAATCGCCACCACGTCGCCGTGCTTGTAGGTGAGCTCAATGATTTGCGGTTTGTTCGGAGCTTTTTCAGGGCTGACGGTCAAGCGCCACATGCTGTCGTCGGGCGCGTAATTCGGGTCTTCCAATATGCCGCCTTCATAACTGATGTGCAGCAAATTCGCATCCATGGAATAGGGTGCCGGGCCTTTGCGCTTGGCACCGTCCACGGGAATGCCGTGCTGGTCGGCGTAGCGCATGAGCTTTTCGCGGGAGAGCAAATCCCATTCACGCCAAGGCGCGATGATTTTCACGTTAGGCATCAACGCATACGCGCCGAGCTCGAAACGTACTTGGTCGTTGCCTTTGCCGGTGGCACCGTGGCTGATGGCGTCGGCCTTGGTTTTGCGGGCAATCTCGACCAAGCGTTTGGCGATCAAGGGGCGGGCGATGGAGGTGCCGAGTAAATATTCGCCTTCATACAAAGCATTGGCGCGGAACATGGGGAAAACGAAGTCGCGCACGAATTCTTCGCGCAAGTCTTCAATAAAAATATTGCTGGGCTTGATGCCCATTTTGATGGCCTTGGCGCGCGCCGGTTCAATTTCTTCGCCTTGCCCGATATCGGCTGTGAAGGTGACCACTTCGCAGTGGTATTCGTCTTGCAGCCATTTCAAAATGATGGAGGTGTCTAAACCGCCCGAATAAGCCAGCACCACGCGTTGAGGTGCTTTGGCTGTGTCTGTCTGTGTGGTGTTTTTACGCATGAAACCTACCGTGAATAAGCAAAGGCGGGATTCTAGGCCATGACCTGGCAAGAAAAAAAGCCGCTGTGAACAGCGGCTTGTGAAGTACAGCAGGGGCTTACTGAACGTATGGGGGCGCAGAACCGGGCGGCGGCACGGGGCTGCCGGCCGACGGGGGGGGCGGGTAGTTGTAGTTCTGGTTGGAGGAAATCATGGGCGTGATTTGCAGGCGCAGTGTGGGGCCGGGGTCTTGCGGCATTTGCACCGTGTATTGCTTACCGGCGTATTCATAAAGCACGTTATAGGCAACGATGCGGCTTTCGTAAAAATTCTGGTTACTGCAGGTTTGCAAAGTGCGCACTTCGGGCGGCGGCGCACCTTCGATTTTGTCGCCGAAGATGGCTCCGCCGAATACGCCGATGGCGGTTCCCAACGCACGGTCACTGCCTCTGCCGCCGATCGCACTGCCGACGGTGCCCCCGGCGATGGCGCCCATGAGGGCACCGGCGCCGGACTTGTGCGGCTGGGTGGTGACTTGTTGCTGGCTGCATACCTGGCGGGGTACAGCCACTTGTTGAACGATGGGGGTGGTGGTGACGACACGGGCGAATTCGTCGGCCTGCACAGTGAATGCCAGGCAAGCAGTTGCAAGTACCGGCAGGCAGATGGAATATTTCATGGGCGTCTCCTTTGTATTGGCCTCAGCAGATTATTTAACGAAGCCGGTAGCAGGGCGGTTGACAGGGTTTTTAAATGAATAGGTGACAATCTTTGCATGACATTACAAGATTGGTTGAGCCATTGTGAGCGCTTGCACCCGCAAGCCATAGAGCTGGGACTGGAGCGGGTCGCGCAGGTAGCGGCCCTCATGGGCTTGCGTTTTGATTGCCCGGTGATCACGGTGGCGGGCACCAACGGCAAAGGCTCTACCTGCGCCATGCTGGAGTCGGTGTACCGGCATGCCGGATTCAAGACCGGTTTGTACACCTCGCCGCATCTGGTGTATTTTCAGGAGCGCTGCCGGCTCAACGGACAACCGGCACCGGCTGACATGCTGATTCCCCATTTTGAGAAAGTTGAGGCGGCCAGAGGCGACATCAGCCTGAGTTATTTTGAGTTCACCAGCCTGGCCTTGTTCAGTTCTTTGAGCCTTGCACAACTTGATGTGGTGATTCTGGAGGTGGGCTTAGGCGGTCGCTTGGACGCGGTGAACATCATCGACGCAGATTGCGCGGTCATCACCAGCATAGACTTGGACCACACCGAGTTGCTCGGGCCGGACCGCGAAAGCATAGGCCGTGAAAAAGCCGGCATCATGCGCGCAGGCATTCCCGTGATCATCAGTGATCCTGCCCCACCCGCCAGTGTGCAAGCTCATGCGCATGCCTTGGACGCAGATGTCTGGCAAGTGACCCGGGACGTGCAATTCAACGGCGACGCCCAGCAATGGATCTGGAAAGCCAGAGGCCGCACCTACAGCGGACTGGCTTACCCGGCGCTGCGCGGTGCTAACCAGTTGTTGAACGCCGCCGGTGTGCTGGCGGTGCTGGAGGCGCTGCGCCAACAGTTGCCCGTGACCGCACAGGCCATACGCCTGGGTTTGTCCATGGTGGAGTGGCCGGGGCGTTTTCAGATATTGCCCGGCCAACCGGCCATCGTGCTGGATGTGGCTCACAACCCGCACGCCACGGCGGCGCTGGCGCACAACCTGGACGCCATGGGCTTTTACCCGCGCACCCATGCGGTGCTGGGCGCCATGGCCGACAAAGATTTGCCCGGTTTGTTCAAACGCTTGATGCCGTTGGTCGAGTGTTGGTATTTTTGCGATTTGCCCACCCCGCGCGCGGCCACGGCCAAAGACTTGAAGCAAGTCTGGCAGTCGCTGTCGCCTCCTGCCGGCGCTACTTGCGCGCTGTTTGACGGGCCGGTTCAGGCACTGGCGCAGGCCATCTCCAGCGCAGACCCCGCTGATAGAATCATGGTTTTCGGTTCGTTCTTCACCGTTGGCGCGGTGCTTGCGCACGGCATTGATGGCCGACTTCCCGCGTATTTACCCACCTGAACCTGTTCATGGCTTTTTTCAAATCACGCAGTAAAAACCCGGCCGTCGAAGATTCCACCCCGGACGATGCCCAAAGCATGGACAGCCTGCGTCAGCAGGCCAGGCACCGTTTGATCGGGGCCACGGTGCTGGTGGTGATTGCGGTCGTCGGTTTTCCGCTGGTGTTCGACACCAAGCCGCGCGACATGGCTGCAGATATACGCATAGACATGCCCGAGCGCGAGTTGGTGCGCGCCTCGCAGCCACCCGTTGTCCCTGTGCCCGACAAAAAGGCATTGGCCACACAGCCTGTAGAAGAAGTTGTTTCCACTGCAGACAAAACTGCTGTTGACAACGTCGCTACGCCGGATAAAACACCGGTTCCGGCCACAGACAGCAAAGCGCTTGCCGCCAAAGCTGTCGAAACCGGCAAAACCAAACCTGCCACTGCTGCAGACAACGCCCCGACAGAATCCAAAAACAGCGATAAATCCGAAGCCGCGGCGCCTGCAGCCGAGCGTTTCATCGTGCAAGTCGGCGCTTACAGCGACGAGTCCAAAGTCAAGGAAGTGCGCGCCAAGCTTGAGAAAGCCGGTTACACCACGTATGTGCATGTGGCGCAGACCAAGGAAGGCAAACGCACGCGTGTGCGCATCGGGCCGTTTGCCACCAAGCAAGAAGCCCAGAAAATTGTCGGCAAGATCAAGTCGCTGAATTTCAACGCCTCTGTGTTGACCCTCTAAGGCATGAATTCTCTCGATTGGATGTTGCTGGCCCCGTTGTTTGTTTCCGGCCTCTTAGGTGTGTGGCGCGGCGTGGTGCGCGAAGTGATGTCGGTGCTGGCTTGGGTAATAGGTGTGGTGCTGGCCGGGCGGTTTGCCGCAGACCTGGCGCATTTGCTGCCTATCAATGGTGACCTGCTGCCTCATGCCGTGGCTTGGGTGTTGGTGTTGCTGGTGGTGTTGATTGCGGCCGGCTTGCTGGCCCGCTTGTTGAAACAGTTGTTGTCTGTCGCCGGACTCGGTTTGGTTGACAGGTTGTTGGGTGGCGTGTTCGGCCTGGTGCGCGGCACCATGGTCTTGATGTTGCTTGTGCTGGTCATCGGCCTCACGCCCTTCAAAAAATACCCGATTTGGACCTCGTCGCAGGTAGTGCCTTTGGTGCAACTGCTGCTTGAATTTGTGAAGCCGGTATTGCCGGTGCCATTGGAAAGGTTGGTGACTTGATGTGCGGCATAGTGGGGGTTGTCAGTCAGTCCCATGTGAACCAGTTGATCTATGATGCTTTGCTGCTGTTGCAGCACCGCGGCCAGGACGCTGCGGGCATAGTCACACAGTTGGATCGCAATTTCTTCATGCAAAAAGCCAAGGGCATGGTGCGCGATGTGTTCCGCACCCGCAATATGCGCGCCTTGCCCGGCAATATCGGGCTGGGTCAGGTGCGCTACCCGACGGCAGGTAACGCATTCAGCGAAGAAGAGGCCCAGCCTTTTTACGTGAACGCGCCTTTCGGTCTGGTGATGGTGCACAACGGCAACCTCACCAATGCGCAAGTGTTGAAAGCCGAACTGTTTTCCACCGACCACCGCCACATCAATACCGAAAGCGATTCGGAAGTGTTGTTGAACGTGCTGGCGCATGAACTGGAAAAAACCACGCGCGGCATCACGCTGGCGGTGGCCGATGTGTTTGCCGCAGTCAGCGGTGTGCATTTGCGCATCAAAGGCTCTTACGCGGTGATTGCCATGATTGCCGGTCACGGCTTGCTGGCGTTTCGCGATCCGTTCGGCATACGGCCTTTGTGCCTGGGCCAGGGCGCAGACGGTACTTGGATGGTGGGCAGTGAATCGGTCGCGCTCGAAGGCACCGGCCACGTGTTTGTGCGCGATGTGACGCCGGGCGAGGCCGTGTTCATCGACATGCAAGGACAGTTGCACTCGCACCAATGCGCTGCCAAGACGCAACTCATGCCTTGCATTTTTGAATACGTGTATCTGGCGCGCCCGGACTCGACCATGGACGGAATTTCTGTCTACCAGGCGCGTTTGAACCTGGGCGAAACACTGGCCAAGCGCGTGGTGTCTACCGTGCCGCCGTCAGACATCGATGTGGTCATACCTATTCCTGAATCCAGCCGCCCCAGCGCCACGCAACTCGCGCATTTGCTGGGCAAACCTTACCGCGAAGGTTTTGTCAAAAACCGTTACGTCGGCCGCACCTTCATCATGCCGGGCCAAGCGGTGCGAAAGCGCTCGGTGCGCCAAAAGCTCAACGTCATCGTCAGCGAATTCAAAGGCCGCAATGTGCTGCTGGTCGACGACTCGATTGTGCGCGGCACCACCAGCCGAGAGATCGTGCAAATGGCGCGTGACGCAGGCGCGCGCAAGGTGTATCTGGCCAGCGCCGCGCCGCCGGTGCGCTTCCCCAATGTTTATGGCATTGACATGCCGACCCCGGAAGAGTTGGTGGCCCATGGACGCACGGTGGAAGAAATCCGCGAAGTCATTGGTTGCGACGCTTTGATTTACCAGGACATCGCGCCCATGCTTGAAGCTGTGCGCAGCGCGGCATTGCCGGGGTCTCCTGCCATCAACGGTTTTGACGCCTCCTGCTTTGACGGTGTGTACATCACCGGCGACGTCAGCAGCGAAGACATCACCCGCATGGGCCAGCAACGTGCAGGCTCGCAAGAAGACACCGCTGACCACTCGCGTCTGGCATTACCAAACGCCGATGTGGGTTGAACTGCGATGACGAATTCCAATTTGCCTCCCGGCTTGCACAAAGACACCTTGGCGGTCCGCGCTGCGGTTGACAAAACCCAGTACGGTGAAAATTCCGAAGCCTTGTTTTTGACCAGCAGTTTTGTACAGCCCGACAGCGAAACCGCAGCGCGCCGCTTTGCCGGTGAAGAAGACGGTTACATCTACTCGCGTTTTACCAACCCCACGGTCGCCAGTTTTGAAAAACGACTGGCTGCGCTGGAAGGTGCCGAGGCTTGCATAGGCACAGCCAGCGGCATGGCGGCGGTGTTGCTGCTGTGCATGGCATTGCTTAAGAGCGGGGACCACGTGGTGTGTTCGCATTCGGTGTTCGGCTCGACCCACAAACTGCTGAGCAGCGAGTTCGCCAAGTTCGGCGTGCAGACCACGTTTGTCTCGCAAACCGATGTGTCTGAATGGCAGCGCGCGATGCAGCCGAACACGCGTTTGCTGTTCGCGGAAACGCCGACCAATCCATTGACCGAGGTTTGCGACATACGCGCGCTGGCAGACATTGCGCATGCAGCGAATGCATTGTTGGCAGTCGACAATTGTTTTTGCACACCTGCTTTGCAAACGCCGATGGCCCTGGGCGCAGATGTGATCGTGCACTCGGGCACCAAATACCTGGACGGCCAGGGCAGAGTGGTCGCTGGTGCATTGTGTGCTTCGCAAGCTTTGGTGACAGAGAAATTCATTCCCGTCATGCGCAGCGCCGGCATGAGCTTGTCGCCGTTCAACGCCTGGGTGGTGCTGAAAGGCTTGGAGACTTTGTCATTGCGCATGAAAGCGCAATCCGATCAAGCGCTTGAACTGGCGACTTGGCTGGAGCAACACCCCAAGGTAGCGCGCGTGCATTTCCCTGGGCTCGCCAGCCACCCGCAGCACGCACTGGCCATGGCGCAGCAATCCGGCAAGGGCGGTCCGGTGCTGTCGTTTGATGTGGTCGGTGCAGATGCAGCGCATTGCCGCAGCAACGCATTCACGGTCATCGACAGCACGCAATTGATGTCCATCACCGCTAATTTGGGTGACGTGAAAACCATCATCACGCACCCGGCCAGCACCTCGCACGGGCGCTTGAGCGAAGCCAACCGGCAGTTGGCAGGCATTCAACAAAGCTTGGTGCGCGTCGCGGTCGGCCTGGAGCATTTGGACGATTTGAAAAACGACTTATCCCGGGGCCTGGATTTGATCAAGGCCACAGCATGAACACACGCACACGATTCGCCCCCTCACCCACCGGCTTTATCCATCTGGGCAATATCCGTTCGGCTTTGTACCCGTGGGCGTTTGCCCGGGCCACCGGCGGCAAATTCATTTTGCGGATTGAAGACACCGATGTCGAACGGTCTTCGCAAGAAGCCGTGGATGTGATTTTGCAAGGCATGTCTTGGCTAGGCCTAGACCATGACGAAGGCCCGTTCTACCAAATGCAGCGCATGGATCGCTACAAAGAAGTGCTGGCGCAATTGCAAGACAAAGGTTTTGTCTACCCGTGCTACATGAGCGTTGCCGAACTGGATGCCTTGCGCGAAAAGCAAATGGCGGCCAAAGAAAAACCGCGTTACGACGGCACCTGGCGGCCCGAGCCTGGCAAGACCTTGCCTGCGATTCCTGCCGGCGTGCAACCGGTGTTGCGCTTCAAAACACCGCTGAGCGGCGCAGTCACTTGGGACGACAAGGTGAAGGGTCATATCTCCATCAGCAACACCGAACTCGACGATTTGGTGATTGCCCGCCCTGACGGCACGCCAACCTATAACTTTTGCGTGGTGGTGGACGACATAGACATGGCCATCACCCATGTGATTCGCGGTGACGACCATGTGAACAACACGCCTAGGCAAATTCATATTTTTCAGGCGCTGGGCCATGAGCCGCCCGTGTATGCGCATTTGCCCACCGTGCTGAATGAGCAAGGCGACAAATTGAGCAAGCGCACCGGTGCCAAACCGGTGACGCAATTTCGGGATGAAGGTTTTTTGCCCGAGGCCATGGTGAACTATTTGGCGCGACTAGGCTGGAGCCATGGCGACGACGAAATTTTCAGCCGCGAACAATTCGTGCAATGGTTCAACCTGGACCATTTGGGCAAAAGCGCAGCGCAGTTTGACGAGGCCAAATTGCGCTGGGTAAATGCTCAGCATTTGAAAGGCATGACTGGCGAAGCCTTGGCAGCGCTGGTGACGGTGCATTTGCATGCGATGGGTATCACCGCCGATGAACGCCTGCCCGCCATGTGCGATGTGTTCAAAGACAGGTGCGACACCACCGTGGCGCTGGCCGATTGGGTGCAGCGTTTTTACCAACCGGTGCAGGCCAGCGCCGAAGACTTGGCCCAGCACGTGACGGATGCAGTGCGGCCGGTGTTGCAGTCGCTGGCTGACAGCTTGCGTGCTTGCGAATGGAGCAAGGCTGAGATTGCCTCAGCCATGAAACAAGTGTTGCAAACGCATGGCTTGAAAATGCCGCAACTGGCCATGCCGGCGCGGGTGTTGTTGCTGGGTACACCGCAGACGCCGTCGCTGGATGCGGTGATTGCTTTGTTCACCCGTGAAGAAGTTTTGTTGCGACTTCAAGAATGACAAAATTTTCTGGTTATAATCTCAGACTCGATATTTGCCGGGGGTATAGCTCAGCTGGGAGAGCGCTTGCATGGCATGCAAGAGGTCAGCGGTTCGATCCCGCTTACCTCCACCAGAATATCGGGAAGTCCAGGATTTGACCCTATCGTCTAGAGGCCTAGGACATCACCCTTTCACGGTGAGTACCGGGGTTCGAATCCCCGTAGGGTCGCCAAGTTTGTAGCACTTGGTTTCAACGCAAGTTGAAGCAAAGATATCTACCAGGAGTGGTAGTTCAGTTGGTTAGAATACCGGCCTGTCAC
>CAISPG010000011.1 GCA_903887325.1 uncultured Burkholderiales bacterium
AAAGGAAGGTAAGAAACCATGTCGCCGGGTTTGATGGTTTGCCCGGGTGGATTGTTAACCAATCCATCGCCCCAGACGGCAGACGTCAAAACGCCTGAACTCTGGTTATCAAACAAATCCAGCCCGCCGGATGGGTTGCGCTTAACCCGCAAAAACTCTCTGCGCTTGTCGGCTTTGGACCAGGCGAAATCTGCCCGCATAGGAAAACTTTCCAATGCCGTCTGTGTTGCGGCCTGCAAGCTGAGCACAAACGGCCTGACCAACACAATGAATGTCACCAGACTGGAAACCGGGTTACCCGGCAAACCGATGAAGTGCACAGGCTTGTCCTGATCCTGTTGAATCCGGCCATATGCAAACGGCTTTCCGGGTTTGATCGCCAGCGCCCACAACTGCAATTCACCCAGCGATTGGATCGCCGGTTTCACATGGTCTTCTTCGCCGACAGAAACACCCCCACTGGTCAGCAATAAGTCATGCGTTTTGGCAGCCAACGCAAACGCCGCCCTTGTATCGGAGAGGTTGTCTGCCAATATGCCTGCATCGGTCACCACACAACCTAAGCGCTCTAGCAAAGCCTTCAAAAAGAAACGGTTGGAATTGAAGATGGCGCCCGGGGGCAGATCAGCCGGTTTGACTGTTCCGGGCATGATCAACTCGTCCCCGGTGGAAAACAAGGCCACCCGGGGGCGGCGTACCACGGGCAATTCCGCCAATCCCAGGCTGGCGGCAAGGCCCAGGCTGGCCGGCGTTAAGCGGTGCCCGCGTTGCAAAACTTTTTGTCCGCATGAAATATCTTCACCACGCATGCGCACACACTGGCCTTTGACGGGCTGCGAATTGATTTTCACGCGGCCGTTTGAAAGCAATTCACAGTCTTCTTGCATGACCACGGTGTCTGCGCCTTGAGGTAGCGGTGCGCCAGTAAATATCCGGTCTGCGTGACCGGCTTTCATTGCATTGGGGAAATGTCCGGCAGGGATACGCTGTCCATGTCCAAGCACACCGGCAGAAGCTTTGAAGTCATCAAAACAAAACGCATAACCGTCCATGGCTGAATTGTTGAAAGCCGGCACATCTAATTCCGACACCAGGTCTTCAGCCAATACGCGTGCGTCTGCATCGAAGGTAGATACCATTTCAGTGTCTGCCAGCGGCATTGCTTGAGCAAACAATTGGCTCAAGCCGTCGTCTAAAGAAAGTAACTGTGGTTTATTCATGAAATGAAATTTTAAAAACCTGCCGAGAGAACAAAACCTGAAACTGCAAAGCAAAAACTAGCTGTTGCAATGCGATTCGATAAATTTTTTCACTTGGCCCAAATCAGGAGGCATCACTTCAAACCTCAAAGGCAAGCTTTCCAGGTCCTTGAACTTGTGCGGAACTTGCGGCATTTGCTCAATGGCTTGCATGATGGTGTCAGCGAATTTCACCGGCAAGGCGGTTTCCAAAACAATCATAGGCTCACCCGGGTTCATGTGCTCAAGGGCGACTTTCAAGCCATCGGCTGTGTGTGGGTCGACCACTTGACCGTAGGATGAATACATGCGTCTGATGGTACGGAGTCTGTCCTCGTGGGTGCTTTTGCCGCTTACAAAACCGTAGCGGCTCTTCAAGTTGGCGAAATCAGGTTCAGTAGACAAATTGAACGCGCCTTTGTTTGAAAGTTGTTGATGAAACAAATCTGCTGTCCTGGCTGAATCCTGTTTAAGGAAATCATAAATAAACCGTTCGAAATTGCTGGCCTTGGAAATATCCATGGAAGGGCTTGAAGTCTCGAAGGTATTCGCGCTGTCTCTGATTTTGTAGCTGCCGGACTCGAAGAACTCATCGAGTACGTCGTTTTCGTTGGTCGCCACCACAAGTTGAGAAACCGGCAAGCCCATCATGCGGGCCACATGACCGGCGCACACATTGCCGAAATTACCGCTGGGAACCGAGAAACTGACAGACTGAGAATTCTCAGTAGTGGCTTGAAAATAACCTGCGAAATAGTAAACAACTTGAGCCAGCAGCCGCGCCCAGTTGATCGAATTGACAGTGCCGATTTTGTATTTCTTCTTGAACGCCAAATCCTGCGACACCGCTTTGACGATGTCCTGGCAATCGTCAAAAACGCCGTTGACCGCAATATTGAAAATATTGTCGTCCATCAAGCTGAACATCTGGGCCTGCTGAAACCTGCTCATGCGCCCGTGCGGACTTGTCATGAAAACCTGAACCCCTTGTTTGCCACGCATGGCGTATTCAGCAGCACTTCCAGTATCGCCAGAGGTTGCGCCCAGAATATTGAGTTGTTCGCCGCGTCTTTTCAATTCGTATTCAAACAAATTACCCAGCAGCTGCATGGCCATGTCTTTGAATGCCAAGGTCGGGCCGTTGGACAAAGCCAGAATATGCAGTTCACCGTCTATCTTTCGCAATGGCGTGATCAGCGGATCGCCGAACACCTCAGCGGTATAGGTTTTGCGACAAATCAACAACAGATCTTCAGTTGGAATATCGTCTATGTACAAGGACAATATTTCAAAAGCCAGATGGGCATAGCCTTTGGTGTGGAAGATCTCGCGCAGGCGTTGTAAGAGTTGCGCATTGATCTGGGGATAAGTGGCCGGGAGGTAAAGACCGCCATCAGGGGCCAAGCCTTCAAGCAATATGTCGCAAAATTTCTGTTGGCCGTTGTAGCCCCTGGTTGAAAGATAAAACATCAGTTGAATTCTTCCTTGCGAATGCGTACCACTGAGCCCAGCACGGTCGGTAATTTCTCTATGCTGGCAATGGCAATGTTCATCACAGCTTCACGTGCATGGTGTGTGAGGATGATCAATTCAGTTTGCATTCTTGCAGAGTCAGCAGGTTGTTGAATCATCGCGTCCACACTGATACCGGCATCAGCCAGTAAACCGGAAACACTGGCTAACACACCGGGCTGATCAGCCACCCCAATGCGCAAGTAGTAGCAACTGGTGACCTCGTCCATGGCCATGATGCGAATGCCGGACACGTCATCGGATTGAAACGCCATGGCAGGAATACGCAAAGCCGGATCCACCGAAGACCATCTTGCAATGTCAATCACATCTGCGATCACGGCGCTGGCAGTGGGCTGGCCACCGGCACCTTTGCCGTAATACATGCTGGTTCCCGTGGCGTCTGCATGAACCATGACCGCATTCATAGCCCCCTCAACATTGGCAAGCAGCGATTTTTCTGAAATCAAGCAAGGATGAACGCGCACCTCAACACCTTGGGCGGAAGATTTTGTGATGCCCAACAGCTTGATACGGTAACCCAGTTGTGCAGCAAATTGAATATCCTGCGCCTGCAATTGACTGATGCCTTCGACATAAGCTGATTCAAAAGGAATAGGGATACCGAAAGCGATGGCGGAGATGATGCTGCATTTATGCGCAGCGTCTATGCCTTCAATGTCGAAGGTGGGATCGGCTTCTGCGTAGCCAAGTGATTGCGCTTCTTTCAAGGCCTGTTCAAAACTCCATCCTTTTTCGCGCATTTGCGTCAGAATGAAATTGGTGGTGCCATTGATGATGCCTGCCACCCAGTGAATACGATTTGCAGTCAATCCTTCGCGCAAGACCTTGATGATGGGAATACCGCCGGCCACCGAAGCTTCGTAGCCGATCATGACGCCTTTTTCTTTGGCGGCTTCAAAAATATGCGAGCCATGAACTGCCAGCAAAGCTTTATTTGCTGTGACCACATGTTTACCGGCGGCAATAGCCTTTAAAACAATGTCGTAAGCAAAGCCATAACCGCCGATCAACTCGATCACCACATCGATATCCGGGTTGGCAATCACCAGGTTTGCATCAGACACCACTTCACAGTCTTGGTCGACTTGAGCACGGGCTTTGGCCACGTCCAGGTCAGCCACCATACTGACATGTAAGCTTCTGCCGAGACGGCGCTCAATTTGCAGTTTGTTTCTTTGCAGGACCTGGTAGGTGCCGTTACCGACTGTTCCCAT
>CAISPG010000012.1 GCA_903887325.1 uncultured Burkholderiales bacterium
AGCTTCAAAATCAAGACCGTGCAAAACGACGGTTTATACGTTGCTGCATTCAGTAACTGTCAGTTGCAAAAATAAGCCAACTGTTTCAATCAGCCAAGCGGCCTGTGAATCACAGGCCGCTTTTTTTATGTCGTTTTCAACTCGCCAGTAACACCATAGCGCCCGTAGACAAACGTGACTCCATTTTGTCGTGTGCCAGGGCCGCGTCGCGCAAGGCAAAAGTTTCTATCTCCGGTGTTTTGATGAGGCCTGTGCGCAAAGCCTGCCAGACGCGTTCTGCGCGCTCATTCAGGGCAGCTTGTGATGCCACGTAATCAAAAGCGACAGGCCTGGAAAAACTCAAGGACTTTTGTACCAACCAATCGGGTGAAATATCCTGCAACGGACCGCTGGCCTGCCCCAAACTGATCCAATGGCCGCATCTGGCCAGCGCCGCAAAATTCTCTTCGCGTGCTGAATTACCCAATCCATCAATCACCACATCAGCGCCCGCGCAAATGTTGTGAACTGCCTGGCTGAACTGGTAATGGCGACCGACAATCACATGCTGACAGCCGTGCTCTCTGGCGATGCGTGCTTTTTCCTGTGTTGAAACAGTACCTATGACCAAAGCGCCCAAGCCCGAAGCCCAAGCGCACAACAACTGACCGACACCGCCGGCTGCGGCATGCACCAGCAACCTGGTTCCGCTTTTGATGTGTCCCAGGTCACGGATCAAATAATCAGCCGTCACGCCTTTGAGCAACAAGGCAGCCGCTGTGTCATCGCTGACACCTGCCGGAATGCGGGTGGTGCATGACACTGGAACATTACGCACAGACGCATAAGAACCCGGCATAGGGCACATATAAACCACCCTGTCGCCGGGCAACAGGCTGGTGACACCGGGCCCGGTATCAATGACTTCACCGGCAGCTTCCATGCCAGGTGTACCAGGCAAAGGCAGAAAATCGGGCATCCAGCCTTTGCGCAAATACACATCAAAATAATTCACACCAATGGCGGTTTGCCGTATGCGTACTTCGCCCGCGGCGGGCGGCGGCACAGAAATGCTCTCTAGCTGCATTTCAGAAGGCTTACCGTAATCGCGCAAGCGTATGGCAGGGGCTTCAATAGCGAGACCGGAAGAGGCAAGAACCGGTGCAACCGACAGTGCTTGCTTTTGCGGTTGACCCAATGAGAGGTACTTTTTCAGGTTGGCAAACCCGGCTTCATAAACGCCATGCGCGACCATGTCGCGCAACTCTTGCTCCATGCCTGGCGGCGCTTCAAAACTCGAGGCCCAATGCCAGAAGGTACGCTTACCGTCAGTCACAGGCTTGAGGGTGACAGTCGCCACATAGCGCATCAAAGGCACGGTGGCGTCGACTATGGTGTAAGTGCTTATGTAGTCCTTGTCAGACAAACTCAGCAGCATTTCTCTGATGTGGTTGCCATCGGCCAGCGTGAAATTGCGCACACAACCGACCCGGTCTGAAGTTTTGTTGTCTTCGATGGCGCTTTGCGCCACTACACTGTGCCACTGATCATGGCTGTTGAAGTCGCGCAGTACCGCCCACACGCGTTCTATAGGCGCATCAACAATGCTGGAGCGGACAACACGCTGCAAGTCCATCAGCGTCGGCTGGAGAAATGCCGCTTGAGCGCATCAAAACCGGTCTGGAAAACGCCTTGTCCTATCAGTTGAGACAATTCAGTTTCGCGACTGACGGCGCAGTCGAATTCGGCGCTCCATTCGGCAAAGCAGCGACCGCCATCGGTCACAGGAGTGAGTTTGAGCGTGG
>CAISPG010000013.1 GCA_903887325.1 uncultured Burkholderiales bacterium
ATTTGCCATGTGGCGCTTTAGCTCAGTCGGTTAGAGCGATGGAATCATAATCCACAGGTCCGCGGTTCGAATCCGTGAAGCGCCACCAATAATACCTATTGAAATCAAGCACTTGGGGGGAATTTCAAGTGCTTTTTTTATGTATTCTTCAAGCCGCTTACAAGCTCAGCCTGCTTCAATACAACGACAGTCACAGCTGAGAATTGATGCAATCGCGCAATTCGCGTACAAGTTCGCTTGGAGTCAGACCTATGGATCCAACCCCATTAGACACCAGACGGTCAGCCGACAAGGCGTGTATTTGTACGGCAAGACAACTGGCTTGCCACTGGTCAATCTGGTGCTTTAAACCTTGCGCAGCGATGGCCGCCATACAACCTGTCAACACATCCCCTGTACCACCGACCGCCAAGGCCGGGTTACCTTGCATGCATTGCACAGCGTCATGAGTCGGCGAAGCAATCAATGTATGTTGGCCCTTGAGCACCACGACGGCCTGCGTCAACTTCACCAAAGCGGCTATTGACTGCGCGCGATCGGCTTGCACATCCGCGCTCGTGCAAGCCAATAACCGGGCTGCCTCGCCCGGGTGCGGCGTTAATGTCGAAGGGTAACTGCGTATTTGCAGTGCCTTTAACAACTCTGGGTTTGCTGACAACAGATTGATGGCGTCTGCATCCATCACCAAAGGCACAGACCAGGACAGTGCGGCCTGTAACCATTGCTCGGCCAATTGGCTTTGACCCATACCGGGACCGATGGCAATCACATCCGGCTGTATGCGTTCCAAGGCTTGTTGCGGCTGCATGCTTTGTGCATCGTGAACCATTAACTCGGGTTGCTCAAGCACCAGATGCGCACTGTTTGGGTCCAGCATCATCAACACCACCCAACCTGCGCCGCTGTACAAAGCCGCTTGTCCGGCCAACACCAACGCGCCAGACATGGTGGCGGCTCCGCCTATCAACAGCACCTTGCCTGCATCGCCCTTGTGTGCATCCGGCTTTCTTCTCAAACGCTGCACCAGTGACATGGCATCCAAAGCGGCAGGCGGGGGCAGATTCACGGGCGCGGCTGTCGTAAAGGTTTGAGCAAATCACCCAGGCCGTTGTGGTCTATCTCTTGCATCAAAGCCAGCAACCTGCCTATCTCCCCTTTGGGAAAACCTTCGCGCGCAAACCAGTTCAAATAATTACCCGGTAGATCGGCCAACAGCTTGCCCTGATGTTTGCCGAAAGGCATGGTCATGGTCACAAGTTTTTGCAGGTCATCGGGGTTCATGCCGTCAGCTTACCGCAATCTTTTTTTACCCCAAGCTTGAACAAAACAAGGTGCTGGCTAAGCGGCCGGTAACGGCCTCAAAACACAGAGTGATCCCCGAGTTGCACATCCGCCTGACCCGCCACAAGGTGTTCGTAATGTTCAAACAAAGTTTGCTTGCCGAAGGACGGCGTTGCGTCTGCGTCGTAGCCTTGCGTTTGCGTATTCCACACCAGCATAGATTCGGTAGCGTAATAGCGACCTATGCGGGCAAGTTCAGCCTTGTCGGCCAACGATGGTATCAACTTTCCTAAGGTCTTCAATACATTGATGATGACATCAAGCAAACCCACGGGCACGTGTTTGTACTTCGGGGTTTTGCCCAGCAATTTGAACAGGTACTCACCTTGCTGCAAAGGCGTGATTGCCTCGCCCGGCCCGCCTATGGGCAGTACGCGCTTGTGTTTGTCAGCATCACTCAAACACGCGGCGATGAAATGCCCGAGGTCGTCATCGCTGATGGGCTTGCAAGCAGTCAAGCGCCCGTCGCCGAACAGCAAAAAAGGTTTGCCTTGCTTTAAGCGTTGTATCTGCCCGGACAAGGATTTGAAAAACGCTGTCGGCCTGACGATGGAATAAATCAAACCGGATTCGATGAGTTCTTTTTCAAAAGCAAGTTTGGCTTGTTGAAAACCGAGCAATGGCTTTTGCACGCAAATCGCTGACAGCAACACAAATTGCTTTATGCCTGCGGCTTGTGCGAGTTTCAATAACTGCGATTGGGCTTGGTAATCTACGGCCCATGCATCACGCGGGGTGCCAGTGCGCGAGGCCAGGCAAGACACCACAGCATCGAAATATTCGCCTTGCAAACCGTGTATTTGCACAGATTCAGCGGATTGCACATCGCCAAATCGCACTTGGGTTCCCGCCAACCGTTCGCGCGTTTTTTCAGCAGTCCAACTTCCCTTGACCCCGGCTTTATCCCTGACCAGACACACCACCTCGTGGCCGCTGCTGAGCAATGCTCTGGCCGTGGCCAGTCCTATGGTGCCGGTAGCACCGAGCAATAACACGCGCATGAAGCAAGCCCCAATTGAAAAAAACCGACTGTAGAGCATCTGCCAATCCCGTCTACTTGTCACTTAGGTGGCACTGCGGCCAATTATTGACAGCCGGATGTAACAGATAGACGTACATAAACCGACCCTGTCAGGGCTTAGCCTCTTGCTTTTTCAGCAGACCTATTCTCAGAATCCCCCAGCTTTCTGATCACTGCTTTCAAAGGAACCCGCCGTGCCTATTTCTTTCAAACGACAAACCCTGCATTCGCTGTTAGTCGGCCTGCTGCTCGGCAGCGGTCTGCTTGGAACGACAGCCCTGATGGCCCAGGACAAACCGGTGCGCATTGGCGTGCCCACCTCGGTTCAACTGCAAGTCGGCAGAGACACGCTGACCGCGGTCAAGATGGCGGTCGACGAGATCAATAAAAAAGGCGGCGTGCTGGGACGCAAGTTTGAATTCGTGTCGGCCGACGAAACCGAAAATCCCGAGACCGGCATCAGCGCCATCAAAAAACTGACCGCCGACGAAAAAGTGGATTTGCTGATCGGCGGCTACACCAGCGGCGTGACGCTGGCACAGTTGCCGCATATCTCAGCGGCCAAAACCATTTACCTGGGCGTGGGCGCAGCCTCGCCGTCTATCACCAACAAAGTGAAACAGGATTACGACAATTACAAATACATATTCCGCGTCGGTCCGGTCAATGCAGCCCACCAGGCACGCGGTCTGGTTGACTTTATTTCACACTTTGTCATTGGTGAGCTGGGCTATAAAAACATTGCCATCGTGGGTGAGAACGCCAAATGGGTGCAAGACCTGGTGCCAATATTGTCCAAAGGTGCCAAGGAAGTCGGCGCAGACATACGAATGACCGAATTGTTTGACACCCAAACCTCTGACTTCTCACCGCTGTTGGCCAAGGTCAAAACCAGCGGCGCGCAGTACATGGTGGTGATTTTGTCGCATGCATCCAGCGACGTGTTTGCCAAACAATGGCATGACGCGCAAGTCCCTGTCCCCTACGGCGGCATTGACGTGAAAAGCATGGATGGCGACTTCTTCAACCGCATCGGCGGCAAATCCATTTCCGAGATCGCCGCCAACTTTGCGGTGCGCGCACCCATCACCAAGAAAACCGTGCCCTTCTTTGATGAGTTCAAAAAGAACTCTTCCAACTTCCCCGTGTATTCAGCCTTCTTTGCTTATGACGCGGTATTTATTTACGCAGACGCGGTGAAACGTGCCGGCAGTTTTGATACAGAGAAAGTCATCAAGGAACTGGAAAAAACCAAGCACGAAGGTGTGGCCGGTGAAATCACTTTTGATGAACAGCACGATGTGCAAACCGGTCCGGGCAAGGTCAACTTCATGTTTGTGCAATGGCAGGAAAAAGGCGAGCGCGCTGTCATTTATCCCAAGGAATTGCGCACAGGCAAATTCATCATGCCGCCTTGGATGAAGAAATAAACAGTGGAAATCCTTATCTACGGCGCGGTCACCAGCGCCATTTACGCGATGCTGGCGGTCGGCTTCACGCTGATCTTCGGTGTCGCACGCATTCTCAACTTGGCGCACGGTTCGTTTTATGCGCTGGGCGCTTATTCGGCGTATGTGCTGACCACGCTGGCCGGCTTGCCGCTGTGGCTGGCAGCACTGTTGTCGATTGTCATCGTCGCAATCTTCGGCGTTCTGGTGGAAAAAATCCTGATCCGCCCGCTGCGTTCTTCCCAATTGGGCGTGTTGATGATTTCTCTGGCCACAGCATTGGTGGTTGAGCAAGCCTTGTTCCTCATCTTCGGTTCTGAATACCGCAACGTACCGGCCTTCATAGACACCAAGTTCAATCTCTTCGGCGTGGATGTCGCCGGTCAACGACTGCTGACACTAACTGTGGCCACTGTGGCTATCGGCGGTTTGTATGCCTTCATTCAGTTCACGCGATTGGGCAGCGCCATTCTTGCTATTTCGCAAGACCCGCTGGCCGCCAAGTACATGGGCATACCCAGCGACCGCATTTTTTCATTGGTGATGGCCATCTCGGCCGGGCTGGCGGCGCTGGCCGGTGTCATGGCCGGCCCGTTTTTGTCGGTGCAACCGTCCATGCATTTGCTGCCCATCGTCAAAGCGTTTGCCATCGTGGTGGTCGGCGGCCTGGGCTCTATCCCCGGCAGCATTGCGGCGGCCTTCATGCTTGGTTATGCGGAAACCATCGTTGCTTATTTGGTGTCGGGTAGCTGGACTGAAATCGTTTCGGTGCTGGCGACCTTGCTGATGCTGGTGTTCCGCCCGGCCGGCCTGTTCGGCAAACGCGCCGCTTTCTGACAGGTTGACGCAACATGAAAGCATTCAAAGGACTCGATACCCTCAGCAGCTTTGGCGGCCTGGTCGCCTTGCTGTTGTTGGGCGTGCTGCCTACTTTGTTCACCGGCAAATACCTGGTTGGTGTACTGACGGTGGCTGCTATTTACGGCATCTGGGCCGTGAGCTGGGATTTCATGTCCGGTCTGACCGGTCGTGAAAACTTCGGCCATTCATTGTTCATAGGCGTCGGCGCTTATGCCGCCGGTTTTTTGAACGTGCACTTCGGACTCGGTCCCTGGTGGAGCCTGCCAGCATCCATGTTGGTGGCCATGGCGTTTGCGATGGTGCTGGGCTTTCCCACACTGCGATTGAAAGGCCCGTATTTCGCACTGGCTATGTTGTCGTCTGCCGTCATCATGCAACGCCTGATGTTGATTTTTTGGGAATACACCGGCGGCGAAGAAGGCATACAAGACATCACACCGCTTATCGTCAACCCCTTGCACTACTACTGGTTTGTGCTGGCGGTGTTAGGCGGTATCACGCTGTTGCTGTCGTGGATGGCGCGCTCGCGCTGGGGCTTGATACTGCGCGCCATACGCGGCGACGAAGCCACGTGTCTGGCCGCTGGTCTGCCCATCACCACCTACAAAATTGTTTCGCTGGTCATCAGTGCGGCCTTCGCCGGTTTAGGCGGTGCGCTGTATGCGCATTACCAATTACAAGTCAGCCCGCAATTGTTTGCCGTGGTTACCTCTATCACCATCATCACCATGGTGTATGTGGGCGGTATGGGCACCATCTTCGGACCGGTGGGCGGCGCACTGCTGCTGACCGTCATGACCGAAGGTCTGCGCAATTTCGGCGAATGGCGTTTGATGATTTACAGCTTGCTGTTGATCTTCATTTTATTTTTCCTGCCCAATGGCATCATCGCTCCCATCTGGCAGAAGATGCGCAATCTAGGGCGTCCCTCATGAGCGCGCTGCTGCAAGTCAAACAACTCGACAAGCACTTTGGCGGCTTGCATGTGCTGAAAAATTTCAACATGGAATTGCACAAAGGCGAGATCGTCGGCATTCTGGGACCCAACGGCGCGGGCAAGACCACGCTGTTCAATCTGCTCACCGGTTTTATTCCCGCCGACTCAGGCGAAGTGCTTCTGCGCGGCCAGCCTATACGTCAGTTGAAAGCCAACACCATCGTTGGCTTGGGAATGGCGCGCACGTTTCAGCTGTGCCGTCCGTTTGTTGGCTTGACCGTGCTGGAAAACGTGCTGGTCGGCAGCTTAGGGCCACGCGTCAAAACGCATGACCTGGGCGAACGCGCCATGCATTTGCTGGCGCAAGTCGGTCTGGCTGACAAAGCACAGCAAGCTTCTGAGTTGCTGTCCTACGGCGATTTGCGCAGGCTGGAAATTGCACGTGCGCTCGCCACCGAGCCCGAATTGCTGCTGCTGGATGAACCGTTTGCGGGTCTGGGTTCATCAGAGATTGAAGCGCTGTCGGCGCTGATACGCAAACTGCACAGCGAACAACATCTCACCATTTTGTTGATTGAACACAAGCTGCGCGAATTCATGCAACTGGTGTCGCGCGTGGTGGCCATAGATTTCGGCGAAATCATCGCCGAGGGCTCACCCGCCGACATCGTGAAAGACCCGCGCGTCATCGAAGCCTATATCGGCAAACAAAACCCGTTGAACCTGGACGACCATGCTTGAACTGGACCAACTCAGCGCCTCTTACGGCAAAGCCATGGCCTTGGAGAGCATCAGCTTGCGCGTGATGCCCGGCGAACTCGTGGCCGTACTCGGGCCTAATGGCGCGGGCAAATCCACGCTGCTCAAAGCCATCTCGCGTGCCATAGACGCGCAAGGCGGGCTGACATTTGAAGGCCAATCGCTGCACAACGTGGCCACCGAAAAAGTCGTGGGTTTGGGCATTTGCCATTGCCCTGAAGGCCGACGATTGTTTCCTGAACTCAGTGTGCTGAAAAACTTGCAACTCGGCGCTTACCTGCGTAGCGACAAAGCCGCCGTCGCCGCCGATCTGAACAAGGTCTACCAGCTGTTTCCCATTCTGCAAGAGCGCGGTAGCCAAATGGTCAGCACCTTGTCCGGTGGTCAGCAGCAAATGGTCGCCATCGGCCGCGCGCTCATGGGTGCGCCCAAATTGTTGCTGCTGGATGAGCCTTCAGTTGGTATTGCACACCGTTTGAAGATGGAAATTTTCAGCGCCATCCGCCATATCCGCGACAGCGGCGTCGCCATTTTGATGGCCGAGCAAGACGCGCAATCCGCGCTGCAAATCGCCGATCGCGCCTACATACTGGAGCACGGCCATGTGGCGCAGGAAGGACTGGCGACTGATTTGGCCAAAGATGACCATGTGAGGCAGATTTATTTGGGTTTGGCTTGAGAATTGGGTTGACTTGTATTTGATACCAGTGCCCATGTTTATACGCTGTAGCTTCAGCGATAACATGCACCATGACTATCAGCGCTCTTGAAACACATATTGACCACTTGGTGGTCGCTGCCCGCACCCTGGATGAGGGCGTCGCCTGGTGCGAAGCCACTTTAGGCATCACCCCGAACGCAGGCGGTGAGCATGAAAAATACGGCACGCACAATCGTTTGTTCAAAATTGCCACGCCGCGTTATCCCATGGCTTATTTTGAAATCATCGCCATCAACCCCACAGCGTCTGCACAAAAACGCAGTGCAAACAAACGTTGGTTTGACTTGGACGATCCTGCTTTACAAGCATCGATAGCCAAACAACCCGCATTGATTCACTTTGTGGTGAACACCACGGATATCCAACTCGCCAGAAACACATGGAAAGCGCAAGGCTTGGACACCGGGCCTGCGGTGCATGCGCATCGCCGTACCGGCAAAGGCATGTTGAACTGGCAAATAACTGTGCGTGATGACGGCCAACGACTGTTCGACGGTACGCTGCCAGCCTTGATTCAATGGGGCAAGCCGGATGCAGCCGAACCCATGCGCCTGCACCCGCGCAACAGCTTGCCCCGATCGGGCGTGAGCTTGCAAAACATCACGGTCTCGCACCCTTCTTCAGAGAAATTGACCCGTGCTTTCGAAGCGGTGCATATGAAAGATATTGAAGTAAGCAACGGCGAAGCGAATATTTCCGCCCATTTGCAAACGCCTAAAGGGCTGTTGGTGTTGCAGAGTCGCGGGCTTTGACAAAACGCCGCTGGTATTCAAAAACCATGTTCAGGCCGCTTATAATACACACGGCATTGTGTGTACAAAGGAGTCCTTATGTCTTCAGTCATCAGTCGCGTGTTTATGAACGGAAACAGCCAAGCGGTGCGGATTCCTCAGGAATTCAGGCTGGATGCCAGCAGGGTTGAGATTCATCGAAACGCAGACGGCGATCTGGTGTTGCACCCGGTGGCCGCAGACCGGGGCGCAGCATTGCTCCAAGCCTTGCAAGGGTTTGATCAGGATTTTGTTGATTTGCTGGTCGCCGATAAAAAGGATGCACTCCCAATGCAAGACAGAGAATCTTTATGAGGTACATGCTTGACACCAATATCTTGATCTACCTCATCAAGAACAAACCGCCAGGGATTGCAGACCGCATCAATGCACTCGACCCCAGCGACGAGCTGTGCATGTCATTTATTACCTACGCAGAATTGCTAAAAGGGGCTGAACGCAGTACCCGCAAATCCGAAGTACTCAAACGACTGACAGATCTCACACGTTCAGTGCCAGTGCGATATCAGATCAGCGAACTCTTGTGTGAACACTATGCCACCCATTTCACTCGCTTGCGCTCCGCAGGTACACCCATAGGTGCAAACGATTTATGGATAGCCTGCCATGCACTGGCAGAAGATTGCACATTGGTGACAAACAACTTGAAAGAGTTTCGAAGAGTCAAAGGGCTGAAGCTGGAGAATTGGGTTAAATAACTCTGTTCTCAAGACTTACTTCAATACCCAACAACCCCTCCAACTCCCCCTTGCTCAACCCATCCACCAGATCAATCAGCACCAATCCATGCGGGGTGCATTCCAGCGTTGCCATGTCGGTGTAAATGCGTTTGACACACGCAATGCCGGTCAAGGGATAAGTGCATTGCTGCACCACTTTGCTTTGGCCTTGTTTGGTCAGCAAGTCCATCATCACCCAGGTTTGTTTGGCGCCTATGGCCAAGTCCATGGCACCACCGACTGCGGGAATGGCACCGGGCTCGCCGGTGCTCCAGTTGGCCAAGTCGCCGCTGACCGACACCTGAAACGCACCGAGCACGCAAATGTCTAAGTGACCGGCACGCATCATGGCGAAGCTATCGGCGTGGTGAAAGTACGCACCGCCGGGCAGCAAGGTCATCCGGCTTTGCAACAGCGTAGCCTCTAGCTTGTGGTCTTTATTGATCTGCAACCCCAAACGCGCAGTTTCCGAATGGCTGTCGTAGCCGTCAATGTCCGGGTTGGCGGCTTTCAACACATTGAAACCCTTGCTTTTTTCCTTGGTTGCGCCCAGCGCATAGTCCCACTGATGGTTGGAACCGCTGAAACCTGCGTTCGCCTGAAAGGTGTTGTAAGTGCCAGCTCCGATACTGGCATAAGGCTGAAACGAACCTTCGCCCCGACGCGTGAACAGTTGCACCACACCGCCTATGGCATCCGAACCATAAATAGCCGCTGCCGGACCGCGCAGTATTTCTATGTGATCGATTTGCGCCAGCGGCAATGCCTCCCAAGTGGCCCCGCCTGTGGACTGAGAATCTATTCTCACCCCATCAATATAAACAGCGGTATGCTTTGAATCTGTGCCTCGAATAAAAAGTCCAGTGGTATTGCCAGCACCACCTGTCCTGTCAAACTGAATGCCTGGGTAATGCGACAGCAAATCAGCAACACCGGTCGCACCACTGCGCTCAATCGATACACGGTCAATCACGGTGACATCAGCCAGTACCTCACTCAAAGGTTGCTCAATGCGCGCCGCAGTCACCACCACTTCATTCAGGATTTGCGCAAAACCAGGCCCTGCGGTGGCGCAGCACACCGCAATCAAGCCCGGCCTGAGGGCTTTCAAACAAGCAAACATAAAAATAGTCCGACAAAGAGACTTGTTGTCGGCATCCCCGCCGGCGTCAAGCGATCAGCCAGACACTCGGTCTGACCCCCTGTTGGCCGGTATCCGGGCTGGCGGAACTGTTTGCGTCGCCTTCCCACCGGCTTATTCAAGGCCGACAGTGGCTGAGTGACGCAAGCTGAACTTAAAGAAGTTCGTCCGCTTGACCGTTGCGGGGGCAGCGCAGGCTGGTTGGTTCAAAGTGTTTTGAACCTCTCTCCTGCTTCCCGTTTAACTGCCGCATGTGAATCACGCGGCGGGCACCAACGAGCTAAATATAATTTAATATAAGTTAAAAGTAAATATATAAGTAGTATTTATATGCAGGCATTCAATTAAACCCTGGTGTTTTGTGCAGCGTATTTAATCGCAGCATGCCACGACAAAAGCGTATGCTGAGCTTTTGATTGCCGGAGGAATAAATGGAAAATTTCTGGATATGGGCGTTGATATTTATAGTCTTGAGCCCGTTGATACTGGGCCTGCTGTTGATCGGTCTGCAAAAAAAGGTGCGCATTATTCACAGTGTCTCTGGCATCGCCAAAAACGGTTTCATAGGCTACAGCTGGACGTATTTGTTTTTTGGCTGGTTTGTTCCCGTGGTACGCGGTGAACTCGGCGTCGGCGTGCTGCACCTGGTGATCACCTTAGTGTCATTCGGTTTATCGCAATTGATTTTTCCGTTTTTGTACAACCGCCAGTACATGAACCGCATGTTGACCAGTGGCTGGGTGCTGGACATGGCAGACCCGAATTACGAGATCGCCAGACAAAAACTCAATATCATCAACTAAGAACAACACAGGAGCACACCATGGACAAAACATCATTTGAAAAGGGCTTGAAAACCCGCCGCGAAGTACTTGGCGCTGATTACGTCGACACCTCTTTGAAAAACGCCGACGACTTCAATATGCCTATGCAGGAACTCGTCACCCAGTACTGCTGGGACGAAATCTGGAACCGCCCGGGGCTGGACCGTCGCACCCGCAGCATCATCAACCTGGCCATGTTGACCGCCTTGAACCGCCCGCATGAACTCAAACTGCATGTGCGCGGCGCGGTCAACAACGGACTGAGCAAAGAAGAAATCTCCGAAATCTTTCTGCAAACCGCCATTTATTGCGGTGTTCCGGCCGCCATCGACAGTTTCCGGGGCGCCAAGGAAGTGTTCAAAGAGATGGGGATTTGAGCTTGAGCGCACCTGTCATTGCCTTCATAGGCTTGGGTCAAATGGGACTGCCCATGGTTGGCAATCTGCTGCGCGCCGGGTACCCGGTTCAGGCTTTTGACCTGAACCCGCATGCCGCCGATGCTTTGCAAAGCGAAGCTTTGTTCAGTCGGGCCGACTCAGCCGCCGCCACACTGACGCATGCTGATATCGTCATTTTGATGCTGCCCGACAGCAAAGTGGTCGACGGTTTGCTGTGGAACGGCGCGCCTGCACTGGCTGATGTGTTGACGCCTTCGCAGATTCTGATCGACATGGGTTCGTCGGATCCGGTGAGGTCGCGCGACAACTTCGACAAATTGGCAGCCAAAGGAATTGCCTTTGTCGATGCACCTGTATCAGGCGGTGTGAAACGCGCGGTTGACGGTAGTTTGTCCATCATGATCGGTGGCGAAATATCTGCGGTCGACACGGTACGCCCGGTGCTGCAAGCCATGGGCAAAAACCTGGTGCATCTGGGTGCCGCCGGTGCCGGTCACGCGGTCAAAGCTTTGAACAACTATGTCTCAGCCTCAGGCTTGCTGGCCGTCAGCGAAGCCCTGGCTGCGGCTGAACAGTTCGGCATAGACCCCCATCTGGTGAATCAAGTTTTTAATACGTCCACCGGGCGCAACAACACCACCGATGTGAAAGTGGAGAACTTCATGTTGTCCGGCAGTTTCAATTCCGGCTTCGCGCTGGCCTTGATGCGCAAAGATTTGCAGACCGCGCTGGGCTTTATTGAACGCATGGGCACACCTGACCACCAGGCCGCTGCTTGTACCCGCACCTGGGTAGACGCTGAAAGCGCATTGAAACCCGGGGCAGATCACACCGAGATGTACAAATTCATACGCCACGCCTCTTGATGCTTTGCCGCAACATATGCATTGAACATGTCAATGCTTGACGCCATCCGGCAATGGGCACGCCGCATCAAACAAGACGCGGTGATGCTGTGGTTTGCCTGTCGGGATCCACGAACCCCAAGGCTGCCGAAAATCATTTGCATGCTTGCGGTCGCCTATGCCTTAAGCCCTATCGATCTGATCCCCGACTTTATTCCGGTGCTGGGCTACCTGGACGACGCCATTCTTTTACCCGCCATGATCTGGCTGGCGGTGAAATTGCTGCCAGCCGAAGTGGTCAGCGACTGCCGCGTTCTGGCTACCGAATGGATGCAACACAATGAACGCAAGCCGGTCAGTCGCTGGGGCTTGGTGTTTGTGCTGACAGTCTGGGGGCTTGCCCTGCTGTTGTTGGCCTGGTGGTGGTTGTGATGGCTTGTCTTCATCAAATCCCAAGCAGGCCTTGAAACTGCTGCATTACTAAGCCATACAATTTCAACTCACGTTGATTGCAGCGAATAGAAAGTTATTTTGGAATCTTTGCTTGTTTCCACCGGGGTGGTGGCACTTGCCGAAATCGGCGATAAAACCCAATTGCTGGCCTTTATTCTGGCGGCGCGTTTTAAAAAACCTCTTCCCATCATTGCAGGCATTCTGGTGGCCACTTTGATCAACCATGGGCTTGCAGGTGCATTGGGCGCCTGGATCACCGCCATGGTCGATCCGTCGATTCTGCGTTGGGTGCTGGGTGTGTCGTTCATTGCCATGGCAGTGTGGACGCTGATCCCCGACAAAATCGAAGAGGAAGAAACCGAAGTCGCACTCAAACTCGGTGTGTTCGGTGCCACATTGGTCACCTTCTTTCTGGCCGAGATGGGCGACAAAACACAAATTGCCACGGTGGCGCTGGCAGCGCATTACCCTTCCCCGCTGATGGTGGTGGCAGGCACTACCTTGGGCATGTTGATTGCGGATGTGCCGGCGGTTTTTATCGGCGACAAACTGGCGGATCGCATTCCTATGAAACTGGTGCACCGTATTGCTGCCGCGATTTTTGCGGGCTTGGGCGTAGCGACTTTGCTGGGTGCAGGTCAAAGCTTGATGGCTTATTGATCCGGGTGCCGGGTACAGCTTCTGAACACTTCAGAGTACATGCGCAAACGCTCGCGACTGGGCATTTGCGTGTCTGAAATCAAATCGGCGATATCGCCGGTGAGCTGCAAAAACTCCGGATTGCAATGGTGTTTGATGCTGTTGGTGTAAATGGTTTTAGGCTGCCACTGGTTTTCGCGCATTAAGAATGCGTAGTGCACCAACTCGTGCCCCAGCGCCCAGTTCACCATAGAGCGGCTCCAGGCTTGCAAAGTGCGCGGCGATACATTGATTAGCAATGCATTACCGGGCTGGTCTTCAGAAGGGAATTCAAACACCATGCGCGCACTGGTGGGTAAGGCCGGTTGAATCACCAAGGGCGGCAAAGGCGCATCCGCTGGCGCGCCGGTTTTGGATTTGACGAAGTCCCAGATGAGAGTCAAGGCTTGACTGTCAAAGGTCTTGTCTGCCGACGGTGCTGCCGCCAAAGTGATGTTTGCAGCATTGGAATAGTCGGCTTCAAGTTGTCTGGCCTGTACCTCGGCGAACCTGAAGTTCAACATGCAAACTTCCAGATCCAGGCTCAGCGGCGGCACCATGACGTTGTTGTGCGTCGCCAGATTGGCCAGCATTTGCTGACTGAAGTCGCGGCTGAATACAGCCTGGCGCTGAACCGCTTCGAGCTCTGTGACACCGCTTTTGATGCTCAAAAAATACCCGATACGGGCATATATATCGCTGTGCGATAAATAAGCGTTAGCGCTGCGGCGCTGCTCATCGTGTATCGGGTTGGCGGCGAAATAATTGCCTATGGTCTCGAACATGGTGGCGCAACGGCTGGCCAACAAGCCTAGTTCGGCTTTTTCCTCTTTCCAGTTTGGATGCTCTATCGTCCAGTTGTGCAGCCTGGGCAGGTCTTGGGCCTGCGCTGTCGTACACACGCAGAACAATGAAATGAGAAATACCCGCAGCCACATGCACGTCACCCTGATTCTTTGACGGCATATTAATCCAGCCCGGGGCTGTGCGCCTGTGCTGCGTCAATGCACCCGTGGCGCAGGGGTATTCAATTCAGCGCTCGTCGTAACTCACTGTGACTGCATCGCTGGTGGGCCGCGACTGGCAGGACAGCACAAAACCTTGCCTGGTTTCCCAGTCTTCCAGCGTGAAGTTTTTTTCCATGGCCACGCTGCCTTGCATCACTTTGGCGCGGCAGGTACAGCACACCCCACCACGGCACGAATAGGGCAGATCCAAACCGGCAGCCAAGCCGACATCAAGAATTTTTTGCTCAGGCGTCATGCGCAATTTGTGTTGCTTACCGTCCAGAATCAAGGTCAAGGCTACGCTGGCCTCTGCCTGCGGCACAGGTGCGGTTGTGTGACTTGGCGAGGATGTGTACTGTGGCTGATCCGGCGAGGCAAATCGCTCACGGTGTACACGTTCAGCCGGCACACCGGCTTGCAACAACGCGCGGCAAGTGTCATCCATCATGCCAACCGGACCGCAAACAAACACTTCGTCTAAGCTGTCTGGCGGCAACACCGTTTGCAACAGGGCAGTGACTTTGGTTGCGTCCAATCGCCCTTGCAGCAAATCGATTTCCTGCGCCTGACGCGACAACACATGCACCAGGCTGACGCGACCGGTGTAGCGGTCTTTCAAATCTTGTAAGGCTTCGTTGAACATGACAGACGCCATGTTGCGGTTGCCGTAGACCAGCGTGAAATGCGAATCCGCTTGTTGCTCCAAGCTGCTGCTCATGATGGACAACAAGGGTGTGATGCCCGAGCCGCAGGCGAAGCCGACACGGTGTCTGGCCGCAGGTTGTTGCATCACAAAATTGCCAAGCGGCGGCATCACAGACAGCACGTCGCCTTGATTCAAATGATTGACGGCCCAGTTGGAAAACACACCGCCTTGTACGGCGCGTATGCCTATTTCTATTTCCTGGTGCAAGTCCAGGCGACTGCGACTGCTGCAAATGGAATAACTGCGACGCAATTCCTTACCGTCTATGAAAGCTTTCAAGCTCAAGTACTGACCGGGTTGAAAAGTAAACACGGACTGCAACGCAGTTGGAACCGCCAAAGTGACAGCCACAGAAGCACCCGCCTCAGGCCGCAGGCGTGCAATACGCAACTCATGGAAACTTAATCGGTCAGACATCAGGGCGGCGTCAATAAGGTTTGAAATAGTCGAACGGCTCCATGCATGCCAGGCATTTGTACATGGCCTTGCAGGCGGTAGAGCCGAAATGAGATGTTTCTGTGGTCTCGACTGAACCGCATTGAGGACAGGCGACTTGCACAGGCGAGCGTTTTTGCACTAGACGGATGCGGCTTTGCCCGTCGTCTGCCGGTTTACTGTGCGGCGGCGCAATGCCATAGGCCATCAACTTGGCTTTGGCTTCACCGGTGATCCAGTCGCTGGACCAGGCGGGTGACAAACGTGTGATCACACTGGCCTGCAGCCCTACCTGTCGCAAACAATGAAGCACATCGTCTTGCATTTGTTCTATGGCCGGGCAGCCGTTGTAGGTGGGCGTGATGACGATTTGCAAGCCTTGCGGCTGCCGGTTCACCGCACGCAACACGCCGATTTCGCGCAGCGACAACACCGGTATCTCCGGGTCGCAGACAGACTCCAGCAATTGCCAGACAGCGAAATCTGCATGCGCTGGCATTGGCAAATCCAAAGGCCCGTCAGGTAAAGCATCGAGAAATGATGCCTCTGGCACTGCAAGGCTCACCACGTGGCACCCGGATGTTGTCTGGCCAGGCTTTGCATCTCGGCCAGCAAATAAGACATGTGTTCTGAATGAATGCCGGACTTGCCCTGTGTGACATAGCCGCCGCCTGGCGGCAGTCGCAACCCGGCTTGTGTCAACACTTCATGGACCGTGTTTTGCCAAGCAGACTGCAAAGCTGCTGTACCGCCGAAAACGGCTTGTGCCGAAGGCCATTCGCTCCAGAATTCTTGGGTGTAAGGCATTAAAAAATCAATCGCTGCCTGTGCTCTTTGGTGAGATTCTTCGGTGCCATCGCCAAAACGAAGCAGCCAGTCGGCGGCGTGCTGCAAGTGATAACGAACCTCTTTCAAAGACTTGGCTGCAATCGCTGCGAGTTGTGTATCAGCATGGGTTTGCAATTGCGCCCATACCGGCAACATATACGCGCTGAACAAAAAATTGCGGGCAATGGTGACTGCGTAGTCGCGTTCCGCCCGTGCAGAGGGTGCCAGCGCCGTGGTGTGCGGCAGTTCTAACAAAGTGAAATTAAGAAAGTCCTGCTGATCACGGAAATAAGCAAGACTGTCTTCGGTGCTGCCGTCATTACGTAACTGAGCCACGTGCTGGTAAAGCAATCTGGCCTGCCCGATCAAATCGAGCGAGTTGTTGGCCAGCGCCAAGTCTTCTTCCAATATCGGGCCGTGGCCGCACCACTCGGCGTTGCGTTGTCCCAGTATCAGCGCGTTGTCGGCCAGATGCAGCACAAACTCAGACAAGCTGTTCACATGTGCCCCACTTCATCCGGTATGACAAAAAACGTGGGGTGGCGATAGACCTTGTCTTTGGCGGGTTCGAACAGTGTGTCCTTGTCGCCGGGGTCGCTGGCACTGATGGCGGCAGACGGTATGACCCAGATGCTCACGCCCTCCTGTCGGCGGGTGTATACATCGCGCGCCATGTGCAATGCCTGCTGCGCGTCGGCGGCGTGCAGACTGCCGCAGTGTTTGTGTTCAGTGCCTTGCTTGCTGCGAATGAACACTTCCCACAAAGGCCATTCCTTGGCTATGGATTCAGAAGTGCTCATGCGGCCTCCTGTTGTTGACGCTGTTGTTGTTTGCGTGCGTAAGCCATGGCGGCATCACGCACCCACTGGCCGTCTTCGTGCGCTTTGACGCGTGTGGCCAAGCGTTCTTTGTTGCACGGGCCGTTGCCGTTGACCGTGGCCCAGAATTCGTCCCAGTCAATCTGGCCGTAATCATGGTGACCGCGCGCCTCGTTCCACTTTAAATCCGGGTCCGGCAAGGTAACGCCCAGCACCTTGGCTTGGGGCACAGTGGCATCGACAAATTTTTGACGCAAATCGTCATTGCTCACGCGCTTGATGCCCCAGCGCATGCCTTGTGTGCTGTTGGTGCTGTCCGCGTCCGGCGGACCGAACATGGCCAGGCATTTCCACCACCAGCGGTTGACCGCGTCCTGAACCATGGCTTGTTGTTCAGCATTGCCTTGCATCATCACCATCAAAGATTCAAAGCCTTGGCGCTGGTGAAACGACTCTTCTTTGCAAATACGCACCATGGCGCGGGCATACGGGCCGTAGCTGCAACGGCACAAAGGGATTTGGTTCATGATGGCTGCACCATCCACCAGCCAACCGATGACACAGACATCGGCCCAAGTGAGCGTGGGGTAATTGAAGATGGAGCTGTATTTGGCGCGGCCTGTGTGCAGCGCATCCAGCAACTGGTCGCGGCTGGTGCCCAAGGTTTCTGCTGCGCTGTACAAATACAAGCCATGGCCGCCTTCGTCTTGCACCTTGGCAATCAAAATGGCTTTGCGCTTTAAGCTGGGTGCACGGCTGATCCAGTTTCCTTCGGGCAGCATACCGACGATTTCACTGTGTGCATGCTGGCTGATCTGCCGCACCAGGGTCTTGCGGTAGGCCTCAGGCATCCAATCTTTGGGTTCGATTTTGCCGTCGGCATCAATCACTTCGTCAAAACGCATTTGCGCTTTGACCAGCACCTGCTGCTCATGCGCTGACAACACCGGTTTGATATCGCGGCTGGCGACCGGTGCCACCGGGCCATCGGGCACATTGAATGACTGTGTGTACATGCTTCACCTCGTGGTAGGTGGGCGTATCATAACTGATACATAAAAACAGTCAAATCACATTTATTTTGTATCATTTCATGAGAACATGCCGCTTACCTCCCGCGGCTTTCACCCCTTTGACCCATGACAGAGTTAACCGATAAACGAATACAGCGCTTTTGCCGCCAGGACCGCATGCAAGCCGGTTCGCTCATCATTTCCATGTTCGGCGACGCCATTTATCCGCGCGGCGGTGCCATTTGGCTGGGCTGTCTGATCCGCTTGCTGGCTCCTCTGCAAGTCAACGAGCGATTGATCCGCACCGCTATTTACCGTCTGGTCAAAGAAGACTGGCTGGTCACACAAACCCAGGGCAGACGCAGCGACTACGCATTGAGTGCCAGCGGCATCAAGCGCATTGAAGAGGCCTCCAAAGCCATTTATGCCAGCCAGTCCCCGCCCTGGGATGAGCGCTGGCGTTTGTTGCTGGCGGCAAACGCCATGGCTAAAAAGGACAGGGAGCGCTTGCGCAAAGCCTTGGTCTGGCAGGGCTTTGGCATGTGGCAAAACCAGGTATTTGTCCACCCGGGTGCAGATTTGCATGTGGCCTTGTCCTTGCTGCAAGGCGAAGGTCTGGGGCATTTGCAAAAACATATCTGGCCGCTGACGGGCGACAGTCTGTTGAGCGGCGCTGGCGTAACCAATCAACAGGTGGCTACGCTGTCATGGGACTTGGCGCAACTGGCCCACAGTTACCGCCAGTTTGTCAAAACCTACCGACCCTTGGTGGATGAATGGCCCGTTAAAAAAACATGCAAAGATCATGTTCAAAACGAAAAAGCTTTTTTGCTGCGTCTGTTACTTATTCATGACTACAGACGGCTGCTGCTGCGCGACCCCGCCTTGCCGCAAAAGCTGTTGCCCGGCGACTGGCCCGGGCAGGCTGCACGCACTGTTTGTGCCCGCTTGTATGCCGGCTTATCTGTCCCCAGCGAGACATACTTGCAAGAGCATATGCAACTCGCAGACGGTCGATTGACT
The DNA here is from genome assembly GCA_903887325.1 of uncultured Burkholderiales bacterium. Lineage (GTDB taxonomy): Bacteria > Pseudomonadota > Gammaproteobacteria > Burkholderiales > Burkholderiaceae_C > Limnohabitans. The sequence continues at coordinate 18,768 of CAISPG010000013.1, forward strand.
AACAGTCTCAGCTTATTTCAAAATCGCTTCCGAATATGATTGATAATCAGAGAATCAAAAAATCCTTTAATCGACAAGAAGTCGAGACTGCTTGTTGCATAAAAAAGAAAGTCAGCGATGTCGTTCAATGTTGTAGGTCTGGCGCTTAAGCGCCCATATACGTTTGTCGTGATGGCCTTGCTGCTGTTGATCATGGGTACGCTGGCGGCACTCCGAACACCTACAGATATTTTTCCTGAAATCCGCATCCCTGTGATCGCTGTGGCCTGGGCTTATACCGGCTTGCCGCCGGACGAAATGGCCGGTCGCATGACCACTTTGTATGAACGCGTGCTGACCACCACGGTCAATGACATCGAACACCTGGAGGCCAATTCCTATAACGGCCTGGGCATTGTCAAAATTTTCTTCCATCCCGGTGTGAACATTGCAACAGCCAATGCGCAGGTGACGGCCATTTCTCAAACCATGCTCAGGCAAATGCCGCCGGGCACACTGCCGCCGCTGATCGTCAACTACAACGCCTCAACGGTGCCGATTTTGCAATTGGCCCTGGCCGGCAAAGGCTTGTCTGAACAGAATCTGGCCGACTATGGCTTGAACCTGGTGCGCACACCTCTGGTCACGGTACCGGGTGCAGCCATTCCCTATCCCTACGGCGGCAAGATGCGTCTGGTACAGGTTGACCTTAAGCTGCCTGAATTGCAATCGCTGGGTTTGAGTGCACAGGATGTGGCCAATGCACTGGCAACACAAAACATCATCATTCCCGTCGGCACGCAAAAAATCGACTCGCTGGAATACTCCATCAACCTGAACAACGCAGTTGTCAATATCAAGGACATGGCCGACTTGCCGGTCAAATCGGTCAACGGTGCCATGGTCTATGTGCGAGATGTCGCCAACGTACATGACGGCAATTCACCGCAAACAAATATTGTTCACGTCAACGGCAACCGGTCGGTGCTGATGTCTGTGCTGAAAAACGGCACCACCTCCACGCTGACCATTGTTGATGGCATTCGTGAAAAACTCGACAGCATGAAGGCCACCCTGCCGCCTACCCTGACGGTGCAACCTATCAACGACCAGTCTCTGTTTGTGCGTGCCGCCATCAAAGGTGTGGCGGTTGAGGCCTTGATTGCTGCGGCGCTCACCAGCATCATGATTTTTCTGTTCCTAGGCAGTTGGCGCTCTACCTTGATTGTGGCTGTGTCTATCCCTTTATCCATCATGGGCGCCATCGTCGGTTTGTATGCACTCGGCGAAACCCTCAACATCATGACGGTGGGAGGCTTGGCCTTGGCCGTCGGTATTCTGGTGGACGATGCGACAGTCACCATTGAAAGTATCAACTGGCACCTGGAACAAGGCAAAGCGGTAGAGACCGCCATTCTTGACGGCGCAGCGCAAATTGTCACGCCTGCCTTTGTGTCCATGTTATGTGTCTGTATTGTGTTTGTGCCTATGTTTTTCCTGGAAGGTGTCTCTCGCTTCCTGTTTGTGCCATTGGCCCTGGCCGTGATGCTTGCCATGGTTTTGTCTTTCTTACTGTCGCGTACCCTGGTACCGACCATGGCCAATTACCTGCTCAAACCCCACGCTGCCCACACCGATATGCACGGCAGTTTCGGGCTGCCACGCACCCGCAATCCGATTGTCATGTTGCAGCGCGGTTTTGAAGCCCGTTTTGAAAGCATTCGCGACAGCTATAAAAACCTGTTGGGAGTCTGCCTGCAAACCCGC
>CAISPG010000014.1 GCA_903887325.1 uncultured Burkholderiales bacterium
AACCTGACCCCAATTTCCAATTTCTTCTTTGCAAGGTCACGAGGCTATAGCCCAGACCTTGCGCCGAGGTGTGTGCTGTGCGCTGCGTCTCCGTCCATTCAGCTTGGTTCCACGTAGGGGCGAAGGCGTCACCTTGGTAGTCGGCATCTATTTCGGTGATCACCAATTGCTGCGCCAGCGGCATGGCCTGCGCATACAACTGCGCGCCGCCGATCAACCACACTGTTTCGTCAGCAGGAAACAAAGCCAGCGCGGCTTGCAAAGAATTCACCACTTGCGCGCCGGGTGCAGAAAAATCAGGCTGGCGCGACACGACAATATTGCTTCTGCCGGGCAGCGGTCTGAATTTCTCAGGAATAGATTGCCAGGTGACGCGACCCATGATCACGGCTTGACCCAGCGTAGTTCGCTTGAAATGCGCCAGATCCTCGGGCAAATGCCAAGGCAAATCACCGTTTACGCCGATGACGTTGTTGCGCGAGCGGGCGTAAATCAAATGCAGTGGCATGGCAAAACAGGCATATAAAAATACTCAATACACATTGTCGGTCATAGCCCTTCAGTCATTGACCGGGGGTTGCGAGCGCGACGGCAGCAACACCGCCGCAATCGCTGTCAGCACACACACCATCGCCACATAGTCCTGCCAATGCGGCCATTCACCGACCATGAAGGTGGCGAACAAGGTGCCGATCAAAGGCACGGCCATGATACTCATGGCGCTGGTCGATGAAGGCAGATCCCGCGCAAAACCAAACCAAATGAGTTGCGCAAAACCGTAATTCACAAACACCGAATAAAACAAAGCACCCCAAGCCATAGGCGAGACATCCCACGACGGCCAAGTCTCGGTCGACACAGCCAGCAGAATGATGAAAGGGCTGCTAATCATCATCATCCAAACCGACAGCGACTGCACCGGCAGCGTAAAGCGTATGCGCCGCATCCACAGTGTGCCTATGGCCCAACTGATGGCGCCGATCTCCATCCACATCACACCAATCGGTTTGCCTTGCAATGCGGTCAGTTCGTGCGAGATCAGCAGGCCTATGCCCAGCAGCGCGGCGATAACCGCGATGACCACTCGCTTGTTCAATTGCTGGCCCATGAACACCACACCAAACACCACGGTCCACACCGGAAACACATAACTCAGTATGGCGGCGCGCCCGGACGACAGCGACACAATGCCCAAAATGGACACGGTGTGCAAGATAAAAATATTAGGTATGCCTAGCAACACAATATCGCGCCATTCGCGCGGCGTGGCCGGCCACAGACGCAGGCCGCGATAACGAAAATACAGCATCAACCAGCAGGCCCCCAGGAACATGGTGAGTCCGCGCAGGTAGAGCGGCGGCAGCTCGCGCACTGCGACTTTCATCATCGGCCAATTGATGCCCCACATCAAGGTCAGCGCGATCAGCGCCAACACTTGTTGCCGGGAAATGCCCGGGCTTTTCAAACTGCCACCGGCGCTTTGATGGCCGGGTGACATTGGTAATCGCGTACCTCGAAGTCTTCGTATTCGTAGTCAAAGATAGACGCCGGTTTGCGTTTGATATGCAGAGTGGGTGCTGGAAACGCAGAGCGGGATAACTGCAACTCCACTTGTTCATGGTGGTTGCTGTAAATATGGCAATCGCCGCCGGTCCAGATGAAGTCGCCGACCTCCAGGTCGCATTGCTGTGCCACCATGTGGGTGAGCAGCGCGTAGCTGGCGATGTTGAACGGCACACCTAGAAAAATATCTGCGCTGCGTTGGTACAACTGGCAACTGAGTTGGCCTTTGCCGCCTGCCGTGGTGGGCGGTGCCACATAAAACTGAAAAAACGCATGGCAAGGCATCAGCGCCATTTTGGACAGCTCGGCCACGTTCCACGCGCTGACGATGATGCGGCGTGAATCGGGATTGGTTTTCAAAGTCTGAAGCACATCGCTGATCTGGTCTATGTGTTGACCGTCAGGTGTCGGCCAGCTGCGCCACTGCACGCCATACACCGGACCTAAATCGCCATCTGGTCTGGCCCATTCATTCCAAATGGTGCAGCCACGCTCGGTCAGCCAGTTGTTATTGCTAGAACCCGTGAGAAACCACAGCAGTTCAATGATGATGGATTTCAGGTGAACTTTTTTGGTGGTGACCAGCGGAAAACCTTGGCGCAAATCGAAGCGCATCTGGTGGCCGAACACACTGCGCGTGCCGGTGCCGGTGCGGTCGGATTTTTCGACCCCATGCGTGTAGACATGGCGCATGAAATCTTCATAGGGGGTGGGGATGGTGGCGGAAGTCATGCACAGAGTTTAAAGCGGAGCTTCAGACTCATCGAATGGGCACAAACAACTCAGTTATCAAGTCATTGCTGTTTGCCACAGTGCCAGGCTGGATTGTGTAAACCTCTAAGGCAGGTCGGCGCTTATCGAGTTTGTACTTTTGCATGCGTGCGTGCCCCATGGCGGCATTCCACGTGGATCCTAGGAAACGGTAATCACCTTGCAAGCGCACATGGAAAAACTTGCCCGCCCCCGCGGCTTGCGCATCCAACCCAACGTATGTATCGCTGACGGGTAAGCCAGCATCGCAATGCGTGCTGCTGTCTTTGGTATTGATCTTGTGATAGAGAGCCAAAGGTTGGCCATTAACCGTGTCCCCCGCCTGCAAGGACAGCTCAGAATAGGCCTTTGCAAAAAAAGCGGGTAAGTCTTTCAAGGGGCCGGTGTAGCTGCGTTTAATTACCGCTTGTGCCGGACGTGTGCATACACCTATGAAAGTGATGCGCGGGTGCGACGCAGTTGTATCTAAAGCACCCACCATGCGTGCCAAGCCCAACTTAAAGTCCATGCCAATCATGTGTTTGAACATGGGCAAAAAGGGGCGCATGGGCAGCGGTACTTTTGCATCCATCACCCAGCGCAATTCACAAGCATCGGGGTTGTTGGCCACCTCATGAAATTCAAAGAAGACCTGAGCCTGTGATTTGAATGGCTTGAAAAATTTCAAGGTCTGCGCAATGCTGTGGCCCGGCTCAATGGCATCGGTGGTAATGTCGCCTTGACCAATGCGCGCGCTGTGCCAGCCGTAGCCAGAGCCGACCTTTGCGGCGTTCCCGAAAAAATGCAGCTCAGTTTGCGGATCGTGCAATAGCCATGGGCTCCACTCTTGCCAACGCTGGTAATCCAGCACATAGGCTTGCATGTCATGGCGCGAGCGTGCAAATTGCTGCCGACGTTCGACACGGTATCCCGCTGGTAAACGAATGAGCCACAGCCCCGCACACACGAGGGCCAGACCCAATACGACTAAAAACCCCATGCCTAATGTCATGTTCTTCCTCCGGTGTGATGACGCTAATTAGTTCAATACATTTTTTTGAACTGCGAGCCAAAAAGTGAATTTATGGCTTGGGGAACTCAGCCTCATTGAGGTAAAAAATTTCCCATGCATGACCATCCAAATCAAAAAAACCGCGTTGGTACATAAATCCGTGGTCTTTGGCAGGACTGTGCTCAATACCGCCCGCGGCCAGGGCTTTTTGCATGAGCTCATCAACTTCAGCTCGATTGGCAACGCTGAGCGACATGAAGGCCGGCGTGCTTGCATGGGCATCAGTCACTGGCTTGGGCGTGAAGCCCGCAAAGAATGAATGTGTCAGCAGCATGACTTGGATGTGTTCATTGATCACCAAACAGGTGGCATGCTCACCTGAGAATTTCGGATTGAAGCCAAAGCCCAATGCAGTGAAAAAAGCGGTTGACCTGGCCAGATCGGAAATGGGTAAATTGAGATACAGGGATTGTGTGGACATGGGAGTTTTCAGGTGTCGAAAAAGTGAGTTGGATGAGGTGAAAAGAATAAATGAAGTTTACAAAAAATGAATTCTATAGAATGAATTTTATAAAAATTCAATCAAATAATAAGTATTTTATTGGTATACATTTCAAGGTATTGATTTTTACTTTTTTAAAGATTGCACATTGTGACCATCCCTTTGAACGTATTGTCAGCTCGACCCTACTTTTTGCTGATTTCTTCCGCAATCATTGCTTTAGCCATTTTCATCTTGGCGTTGGCCATGTGGCTCGGCGGCCCCGGTGCCGCACCACCCATGCCCAGCATCAATGACCCCTTCAAATCGGTTGATTTCTCCCATATGCCTGCCTTGAAAGACTACCAAGGTGCAGACGGTGCAAAACTGTTTTACAGGGAGTACTCCCCGCAAGGCGACAACAAGAAAGGTAGCGCGGTGTTGGTGCACGGTTCCTCTGCCAGCAGCAGTTCTATGCATCCGATGGCGCAGGCGCTGGCCGCAGCCGGCGTGCATGTGTTTGCCTTAGACATCAGAGGTCACGGTGCGTCTGGTGTCAAGGGACATATCGATTACATCGGCCAATTGGAATCCGACTTGCATTTGTTTGTTAAAGCGGTGCAGCCGCTTAGCCCATCCACCTTGATCGGGTTCAGTTCGGGTGGGGGCTTTGCACTGAGGGTTGCAGCCAGTGAAATGCAATCTGCGTTTGACCATTACCTTTTGTTGTCGCCTTTTCTGGGGCCAGATGCACCGAACTACCGACCCAATAGTGGCGGTTGGGTGTCTGTGGGCGTGCCGCGCATCGTGGCTTTGCTGGCCTTGAACAAGGCAGGCATCCGGTACTGGAACCATCTGCCCGTCACGCGATTTGCACTCACTGATGAGGCGCGGAAATTTTTAACCCCTGAATACGATTTCAATCTGGCGATGAATTTTTCAGTGCACAGCAACTACCTGAGTGATATTCGCAATGCAAAGGGCAGGGTGTCTTTATTGGCGGGTGACGCGGATGAGGCTTTTTATACGCAAGAACTTAAAGGCATCGTTCAACGTGCTGGAAAAGACTGGCCAGTGCAATTGCTGCCGGGCATTGGGCACATTCCTTTGACGCTGGATAAGGCGGCGTTAACGTCTATCGTTGAGCAGGTTATCCATTGACACAATCAAAGTTCACCTACATTGCGAAGCACGGTCTGAATCACTTCTTTGCTGATGCGAAAGTCTGAGTCGTGCAAGCGTTCAAAACAAGCCCTTGCTGATTCGATCAGCCCGTGTCTTTTAGCAAAGCCAATCACGGCAGCAGTGCCCGCCACTTGTATGCCGTATTCATTCGCAATGGCTCTGCCTGCGCGTTCGTCAATCAACACTATCGCTTGTCCAGCGGGCTGTGCCAAAGCCAGGCCAATGCAGTCGACTTCGCCCTGATCCAGGCTTTGCATGTTTGGCGGAGGTGCTGGTATTTTTTTTCGCCAAATACTGATGTGTTTACTTTCAATCGCCAGGGCTATTTCCGTTTCACCTCGTGCACCGGTTCCAGGCAGCACTTCTCGCTGCACTGTAGGTGGAATCCACACCGTGCCGAACAAGGCGGGAAGCCAATCGAGTCCATCGACGATGGCAAGCCCTATCAACGGGCTTGCATCGCTTATGACGTAGCGAGCCATTGGTCTAACGTGTCCATGTCGCGGGTTGCTTCTTGGGCATCATGAGTGATGACTGGAATGCCCAGTCTGGACACATGGGTGATGAAGTCTGCCATGGGCATTTGCGCCATTCTTGCACCCCGTGCCAGTGACAAGCCCCCATCACGATACAAGGCCGTCGCCAATGCCGCACGCGCGCCGGGTTCAGACAACAGTTTTCCGGACTGCAGGCCGATCATCACAGCGTCCGGTTGGTCGCGGTTCATCACCACAACCAAGTCATTGCGCGCGCTGCGAAGTGCTTCACTTGGGTTGTTTTTGAGGCTGGATACATTGACGGTTTGCATGATGCAAGTTCTCCATATAGGAATTACATAGGATTATTCCATAGGAAGTTTTTCAGGGAAGATGAAATACCTGCTTTTGCGGCTTGGCCCGCACCAGGCCCTTGTGTTTAAGCCAAGCGCAACAAATGCTGTTCTTCAGCGCCCGTCGCCCATTTCACTGAGATACCTTGGTCCAAGGTGACCAGACAAGCTTGATGCCGCACCGCCAACGCCAGCAGATACGCGTCGGTGATGTCCGCAGGGCGCAACACTTGCTGCCAATCAATGGCGTTTGCGTCCAAGGGGTTGACCTCATCCACCCAAAACACATGCATGGGGTGACGCATGGCTTGTTGCAAACCAGCCACCACGGCCTGCATCGGCAAACGGTTGGGGTAGCTGGGTTGCGACATGATGCGAACACAGCCATTCAAAGTAATTGGGCAACTGGCCCAGCCTGCTGTGTGGCTGGACAGCCATTGGCTGCATAAGCGATGGTGAACATGGTTGGCATCCAGCAGCGCAATCAACACACTGGTGTCGAGCAAGGCGCGCAGTTTCATTCGCCTATGTCGTCGCGCATGGCGCGCACCATGTCGCTGGTCACGATGTGCTGTCCCGGGGCGGTCAGCGGTACAAAACCGTAAACCGTTTGAGGCTCCATGGCCAAAGACTTAGCGGCTAGGGTTTGCGAAGGATCAGCCAAACCGAGTTGAATAGCCCGGCGCATGGTGTCTGAAATGATGCGTCCGGCCGTGGTTTGACCGGCCTTAGCCAATGACTTGGCGGCGGCCAGAATGTCTTCGTCAAGGTCTAAGGTGGTGCGCATGACAGCATTGTATCTGATGCAATCGCATCAGTGCATCAATACCCGCCCCGGATTCATCAGGTTTTGCGGGTCCAGCGCCTGTTTGATGCTGTGCATCAGCAGCAGGGCCACCGGGTCTTTGTAATTGGGCAGACTGGCTGCTTTCAAGCGTCCTATGCCGTGCTCGGCGCTGACCGATCCGCCGAAGGAAATGACGGCGTCGTACACCACATCGTTCACAGCGGGTTCGTGTGTCTTTAAAAAATGCGCCGCATCTGCGCCCTCGGGGCATTGGATGTTGTAGTGCAAATTGCCGTCACCCAAATGCCCGAAATTCACCACGCGTATACCGGGCAAGGCTTGCGCCAATGCGGCGTCGGTTTGCTTGACAAACGCAGCAATGGCCGACACCGGCAAAGAAATATCGTGTTTGATGTTCAAGCCTTCTGCCGCCTGCGCCGAGGAAATGCTTTCTCGCACCTGCCAGAGTTCACGCGATTGCGCCAGGCTTTGCGCGATCACCACATCACCGGCCACGTTTTTTTCTAGCGCCGCACTCAGAAGTTGTTCCAAACGTTGTTCAGCATGCGCTTCAGACTCGGTGTCACTGAGTTCAAGCAGCACGCAGTAGGGCGCGTCTTGCCACAGCGGGACTTGCAGTGAGGGGAAATGTCTGGCGACCAAGCCCAATGCCATGTGCGACATCATCTCGAAACCGGTCAATCCCGCGCCAAGTTGTTGTTGCGCCATGCCCAGCAAATCCACCGCGGCTTGCACACTCGGCACAGCTGCCCAGGCGGTGCGTTGAGCCGCAGGTTTGGGAAACAGTTTCATGGTGGCCGCAGTGATGATGCCAAGCGTGCCTTCGCTGCCTATGAACAAATGCCGCAAGTCGTAGCCGGTGTTGTCTTTGCGCAAGCCGCTTAAACCTTGCCATACATGACCTTGCGCGGTCACCACTTCCAGGCCAAGGCACAAATCGCGTGTATTGCCGTAACGCAGCACTTGCGTGCCACCCGCGTTGCTCGCCAGGTTGCCACCCAAAGTGCAACTGCCTTCAGACGCCAGACTCAGTGCAAACAAAAAACCGGCTTCGTCAGCGGTCTGTTGTAGGTGTTGAAGAATGCAACCGGCGTCTGCGGTGAGGGTGGCGTTGGCCGGGTCGACGTGACGAACTTTGTTCATGCGTTGCAAATTGATGACGACTTCTCGCCCTGAGGTATCGGGTGTGGAACCCATCACCAAACCGGTGTTACCGCCTTGCGGCACCATGGCTGCACCGGCGGCAGCACAAACTTTCACCACAGCAGACACTTCGGCGGTTGTCCCAGGGCGCACCACGCACAGTGCACGCCCGTGTTCGCGGCCGCGCCAGTCGCGCTCATAGGCCGTCAAGCATTCACCGGTCAGCACGTGTGTCGGGCCGACAATGTGCTTGAGCGTTTCTATCAAGCTGTTCAAGGTTTCACGCCTTCAACTGGTGTTTCAGATACAGGCTGAGCACCGTCGGCAAGTTGCTGCGCCAAGGCCGCGTCTTTGAGTCGCCAGCGCACATGCATGGCACTGGCCGCAAACAACACCAGACACAGTGCCACTTCAATGCCTGCAAACAAACTGCTTGGCCAACGGTCGCCGTTCATGCGTATCACGCCTTCGGCGAAATACAACCAGATCACCAGTGTGACCCAGCGGTAGGTGTACATGCGGTTTTTCAGCAAACCGGCAAGCGGCACGCATAACGGCAAGGCTTTGAGCACCAGCCAAGAGCCGCCCGGTCGCAACGGGGCCAGCCACAGTTCCCAGGCCAGCGACAACCCAATAAGCCCCAGCAGGCTGCCCACCGCCAGTATGCGGGTGAGTTGCGCGTGTCTGAATGCAGCAGGGGTAGGGGTTGTGTTCAATGGCATGATAGAGACCATGATTGTCTCGTATATCTCAGTCAGCTTGCGCAAGCTGCAACAGTTCCCTTGGCACAAGACCGGGCGGCGACTGAGCCAGCGTTTTACTGAAGGCCGGTTGGGTCAGACTGCCGGTGCGCTCACCTTCACCACCACGATTGCATTGGTGCCGCTGATCACTGTTGCGCTGGCCGTGGTGACCGCTTTCCCGCTGTTTGACCAGTTTCAAAACGTGTTGCAACGCTGGTTGATCGAAAGCCTGATCCCCGACAGTATTTCGCGCCAGGTACTGGGCTATTTGACGCAGTTCACCAGCAAGGCCAGTCGCTTGGGCGTGGTGAGTTTTGCGGCGCTGATGTTTTCTGCGCTGGCGCTGGTGTTCACCATTGACCGCAGTTTGAACGCCATCTGGCGGGTCACCAAACCCAGACCTTGGGGACAACGGCTGTTGTTGTATTGGGCGGTGCTGACCTTGGGACCGGTGCTGGTGGCCGCCGGTCTGGTGACCATGGCCTCGGTCATCACCTGGTCCGGCGGTTCGCTGCGCAGCCAGAGTCCTGCCATGAAACAGGCGCTGGATGTGCTGGAGTTTGTGCTGCTGTGGGGCGGCATTTCGGCGCTCTACCGCTTTGTACCGAACACGCACGTGCCCTGGCGCCAGGTGCTGGGCGGCAGTTTGTTGACCACACTGGTGGTGGAAATCGCCCGCGGTTTATTGACCTGGTACCTGGCGAACATGTCGACTTTTTCGCTGGTCTATGGCGCATTCGCCACCTTACCGATTTTGCTGGTCTGGATTTACATGTCCTGGGTGATTGTGCTGCTGGGTGCCGTGTTGGTCGCCAGTTGGCCGGGCCTGGCCATGGGCCATGTGCGCGATACGCAAGCGCCCGGCGCGACGTTCCAACTGGCACTGGATACCTTGCGCGAACTCAAAAAAGCCCAAACCGGCGGGCTGCACGGTGCTTCATTGAGCGGTCTGGCTGAAGGCCTGCAAGCCGATCCTTTGCACATGCAACAGGTGCTGGAGCAATTACAGCAACTGGACTGGGTGGGGTTGTTGAACGAAGACACGCCCGGGCAGGCACCGCGTTATGTTTTGCTGATTGATACGCAGACAACGCGCTTGGCACCCCTGATGTTCGCATTGCTGCTGGCGCGTGAACCGGGTAGCGAGGACTTGCACCGGCAGTGGCAAGATTGGGTGTTGGCTGATGTGATGCCAGAACAAAGCTTGGAAATAAGAAAAATTTAATTATTTTAATTAATTAA
>CAISPG010000015.1 GCA_903887325.1 uncultured Burkholderiales bacterium
AAAGAGTTTCAAATCGGCACCAAACAAAATCGACTGCAAACCAGCGCCAGTATTGGCTTTATTCAACTAACCTCATGATTTAACCGGACACTACTGATTTGCTATCTACAAATAGTAGACAATCAGGTCAATCTTTGTATAACCAGGCGCTTACGCATTGCAGAAGCGGAAAAGGGTGGGATTTGTCTTGATATGCCAGTGATAGTGATAGCCAACCCCAAAGGGGGCTCCGGAAAATCCACCCTGTCAACCAATGTTGCAGGGTTTTTTGCTTCACGCGGTCACGCAGTCATGCTGGGCGATGCAGATGTACAGCAGTCTTCCCGCTTGTGGTTGGGGCTCAGACCTGCGCTAGTCCCGGCTATCACTACATGGGAATTGCAAGCCGATCTGGTGTTGACGGCCAAGCCCCCTAGAGGCACTACGCATGTGGTGATTGACACCCCCGGCGGCCTGGGTGGCTGGCGCTTCAAAGAAGTGGTGTCCCGGGCAGATAAATTGTTGATACCCATCATGCCTTCCATCTTCGACATGTTTGCTTCTCAAGCTTTCATTGAGCAATTGCGGGAAGTCACCAAAACGGGCAAAACAAAACTCGGCATCATCGGCATGCGGGTAGATGAACGCACGGTGGCAGCCAGCAAGTTGCGTGAATTCATGGACAAGTTAGACGTGCCCATCATCGGTTTTTTGCGCGACACACAGTACTACTTGCACATGGCTGCACATGGGCTCAGCCTGTTTGACATCACGCCTTCTAAAGTGCAAAAAGACCTGCAACAGTGGCAGGTCATTTGTGAATGGCTGGAAAGCTGATTACTTTAAGAATTCCAAAATAGCTTCTGCCACTTTAAGCGGCGCTTCACGTTGCGGGAAATGCCCGACGCCGTTGAGCAACTGCCTTTCATAACGGCCGCTGAAAAACTTTTCTTTATGGGCCGAGGTGGCAGGCAGACTGACACCGTCAACAGCACCGTGCAACATCAGTGTGGGCACATCCAGCACAGGCGCCGGGTGCAATGTTTTTTCATCCGCGTCGTAATACGGGTCGCCTGGCGCATGGCCCCAGCGGTGCTGGTAAGAATGCAAGGTGATCTCAGCCCAATCCGGGTTGTTGAAAGCCAACGCCGTTTGCTCAAATTCATCTGGCAAATACCAGCCGGTTGGTGCCCAGGTGTCCCACATGCGCTGAGAGAACGCCTTGCCTTCAGCGCGTACCGTGCGTTGCCCGCGCTCGGTGGCCATGAACCAGTGGTACCAGTACAACTGGGTTTGCTCCATGCTCATAGACTGCGTTGGGTCGTTGGTGCCATAACCCACAGATAACAACACCATGTGGCTGGCAATACCCGGCTGCAAACCGCAGGCATTGGCCACCGCGCGTGCGCCCCAGTCGTGGCCCACCAGCACAGGCGGTTGCGGCAAATTCAAAGCGGCGACAAACTCGACCATGTCACGCCCCAGCGATGACAACTGACCGGTACGCGGGGTGTCGTCATGCAAAAAAGTAGTGGGCAAAAAACCGCGCAAGGCCGGAGCAATCACCCGGTAACCGGCTTGCACCAGAGGCGGCACGACGTGGTGCCAGCAGCGGATGCTGTCAGGCCATCCGTGGGCCAGCACAATGGTTTGTTTTCCATCCGGGTTCCATTCCCGGTAGCCGATACGAAGCAGTCTGGTTTCAACGAATTGCATGTTCATGTGAATTTGAATGAAGATTTATCTGAGCAACGGCCCGCGCAAACAGGCAACGAGTTGAAGGTTTTTCAGCACCGTGCCGTACTTGGTTTTGTCCCATTGAGACGGCGTGGGAATGTTCACCAGCTTGGCGCCGGTTTGCATCTGCCCTTCGTAGCCATACACAGCTAGGTAGCGGTATTTGTCATGGTCACAATCGAACTCCACCCACTTGCTAACCGACAACACATTTTGCACGGTGATATTGCCGTAATTGGTCAGCATCCAGATGGTGGAGTTGCGGTTTTTGTTTTGCACCAGCGTGGTTCTGTCAACCAGCACGGTGTCGCCGTCCAAGCTAGCAAAATACGTCCATTCAGCGTGCGCCGACAGAGGCAAAACTGCCAGCAAGGCAGTCAACACCAGACTTTGACTAAGCAGCCCCCGGGCACGCTGGCGCATCATGAATCAGTCAATGCGGCGCCACAGGCAGTCGCGGCGCTTTGGCGAAATCGGCAGGAATATCGCCGGTCAGACTTTCCAGAAAGCTGACGATGTGGCTGACATCTTCGTCTGAGAGTTGTTTGCCGAGTTGCAACTGTGCCATGACGCGCACTGCTTGCGGCAAGGTGGCCACAGAACCATCATGGAAATAAGGCGGCGTGACGGCCACATTGCGCAATTGAGGCACCTTGAACATGAAAGCGTCAGCCTCGTCCTTGGTGTCGTGGAAACGGCCTTTGTCATAGCCTTTGAATGCGTCCTTAGGTGTGCTGCCGGTGACCAGCCAATAGTCCTGGGTGATACCGAATTTCTGGTACGACTGGCCGCCCACAGTCACGCCGTTATGACACCCGGCGCAGCCTGTGTTGATGAACTTCTCCAAGCCCAGTTTGGCCGGACGCGAAAGCGCTTGCGCGTCGCCTTTCAAGAATTTATCAAACGGTGCCGGCGTCAGCAATGTGCGTTCAAATGCGCCTATGGCCTTGCTCCAGTTTTCAACGCTCACCGGTTTAGCATCTGCGGGATACGCTGCTTTGAACAGCGGCATATAGCCTAATTGCGTGAGTTTGGTTTCCACCTGTTCATTGCTGGTATTGCCATACGCCAGCGGACTGAGTACAGCTTTATACGCCTGCTCCTCGACGGTGGCGCGGTTACCGCCGTAATGCTGTGAAATCAGCAAAGAAGTATTGAAGACAGTGGGTGCATTTCGAGGCAATTGTTTACCGTGAATGCCCACGGTCAACGCCAAAGAATCCGCACCATGGTAGGCCGGATTATGGCAAGTGGCACAGCCAATGCGTCCGTCAGAAGAGACACGGGTTTCGAAAAACAAGGCCTTGCCCAGAGAAACACGCAAGGGCGTGAGTTCCGTATTTTCCAAGGCGGAAGAAGCAGGCAATGGTTTGAACAACACATTGGCTTTGGCGATCAAGGCTTGATCAGCATCGTCTGATAAGGCAAGTGAAGGGAACAGCAGAAAAGCGCCGGCCACTAAGGCCAGTGCACTCAGGCCGGAGATCAGTTGTTGCGTTTTTTTCATGTAAGTCTTTCAGAACAAACCAACGATATTTCCACTGTCATCGACATCGATGGCATGGGCAGAGGGAACCTTAGGCAAACCGGGCATGGTCATCACATCTCCACAAACCATGACGATGAATTCTGCACCTGCGGCAAGCCGCACTTCGCGAATATGCAAAGTGTGTCCGCTGGGCGCACCCAATGCTTTGGGGTCTGTAGAGAACGAATACTGGGTTTTGGCAATGCAAATCGGATAATGACCGTAGCCCTGCTCTTGCAATTTATCTATCAAAGTCTTGGCCTTGGCATCGGCAGAAATACCTTGTGCGCCGTAAATTTTGCGCGCCAGTGTTTCGGCCTTTTGCCACAGGCTTTGCTGCTCGTCGTAGGCGAATTGAAATTGATTGGGTTGATCACACAAGGCCACCACCGCATGCGCCAGATCAACCGCACCAGCGCCGCCCTGCGCCCAGTGCCTAGCCACCACCACTTGCGCCCCGTAAACCGCACAGGCTTTTTCCAGCACGGCGATTTCGGCCGCAGTGTCTTCGGTGCGGTGGTTGATGGCAACCACACAAGGCAAACCGAAATGATGGCGGATATTGTGCAAATGCCGCTCCAGATTCACCATGCCTTTTTCGAGTGCAGGAATGTTTTCCGAACCCAGGTCTTTGACCGCCACACCGCCGTGGTATTTGAGCGCCCGGACTGTCGCCACCAGCACCACCGCTGAGGGCTGCAATCCGGCTTTGCGGCATTTGATATCTATGAACTTTTCAGCGCCCAGGTCTGCGCCAAAACCGGCTTCAGTCACCACATAATCTGCCAGTTTGGCTGCCGTGCTGGTGGCAATCACCGAG
Source organism: uncultured Burkholderiales bacterium (assembly GCA_903887325.1). Lineage (GTDB taxonomy): Bacteria > Pseudomonadota > Gammaproteobacteria > Burkholderiales > Burkholderiaceae_C > Limnohabitans. Next base: position 4,065 of record CAISPG010000015.1, read on the forward strand.
TTACAACCGTGGGCAATATTGGCAAACGGGCCGCCGTGGATAAATGCCAGATTGTTCTCCAGCGTTTGCGCCAGATTCGGGGCCAAGGCATCCTTGAGCAAAGCTGTCATTGCACCTTGGGCTTGTAAATCCGAGGCAAGCACGGGTGCGCCTTCGGTGTTGTAGGCGACCACAATCCGTCCCAGGCGGGTTTTCAAATCGGCCAGGCTGGTGGCCAGACAGAAAATGGCCATGACCTCTGAAGCCACCACGATGTCAAAACCGTCTTCACGCGGCACGCCGTTGGCAGTGCCGCCCAGGCCGACCACCATTTGGCGCAAAGCACGGTCATTCATGTCCATGACGCGCTTCCAGGCGATGCGCCTGGTGTCAATTTTCAAAGTATTGCCATGGTGGATATGGTTGTCCAACATGGCGGCCAGCAGGTTGTGCGCCAAGCCGATGGCGCCAAAGTCACCGGTGAAATGCAGGTTGATGTCTTCCATGGGTACGACCTGCGCCATGCCACCACCGGTAGCGCCGCCCTTCATGCCGAACACCGGCCCAAGCGACGGCTCGCGCAGACAAATTAAACTTTTCTTGCCGATTTTGCAAAGCGCGTCGCCCAGACCGACGGTGGTGGTGGTCTTGCCCTCACCAGCAGGTGTGGGTGAAATAGCTGTAACCAAAATGAGTTTGCTGTCTTTTTTGGCCGGCAGACCGGCGATGTACTTCAAAGACAACTTGGCTTTGTGATGCCCATAAGCATATAAATGGTCATCAGCAATGCCCAAATAGTTTTCAACCAGCTCAGGAATGCGCTTGAGGCTGGCATGTTGAGCGATCTCAATATCACTTTTCATGGTCTATCTCAGATAAAAAAATGAAGATGATGAGTTTACGACAGGCCATCCGCTCAGAAGCAGCTTCCGACAACTCACAGGGTTGCCCGCCGGGCGAGCAGAAGCGCGGGTGATAAAGTCAGTTCGTACACTTTTCTGGGGTCTGTCATGAAATGGTTCATCAGCACATTGCTCGCTTGTCTGGCGGGTTCAGTCAGTGCGCAAGCCAATTTGCAAGTCGATTTCCGCTGGCTGATGTCTAACCATTGCAACAACACATCGCCTGCGCTGAAATTGAAAAACATCCCCCCCGGCACCACCAGTCTGCACATTCTCATGATAGATCTGGATGACAACAAACACGATCACGGCGGCGGTGAACTGGTCAAGCCCGAAGGTTTTCCAACGGAATTTCTGGTCATCGCCGGCAGCTTGGACAAGTACAAAGGTCCTTGCCCTGAAAACTTCACCACCCTGGGTCACGAATACCAGTTCAATGTGTCAGCGCTTAACAGCGACAACAAAACCCTGGCCAGCGGTTCAGCCAAGGCCCCCTTCTCGGCAAAATTTGTGATACTTCAAGGTGTCATCGGCAACCAATAATTTATTCAACCTCATGAAAACAACTTCTGTGACTTTAGTAACCGGCGGCGCAAGCGGCATCGGTGCGGCCTGCGTCAAATACCTGATCGACAAAGGCCACCAGGTGGTGGTGATGGATTTGCCCGATCCGGCCTCAGTAGATCCCCGCGCTTTGGGCTTTATCGCCTGCGATGTGACCGACGAAGCCGCAGTGAAAGCGGGTTTGGAAAAAATCGAAGCTGATTACGGCCCGGTGGACGCACTGGTCAACAGCGCCGGTATTTTGCAAAACCGTTTGCCGCCTGACAGACTGAGCATGAATGAGTGGGAGCGCGTACTGAATGTGGACTTTCGCGGCACGTATTTGTGCTGCGCCGTGTTCGGCACGGCCATGGTCAAACGCAAGCACGGTGCGATTGTCAATATTGCCTCGATTGCAGGCATGCGCTCCAACCCGCTGCATGCGTATGCACCGGCCAAGGCCGCGGTGATTTCCATGACAGCCGGCCTGGCCGCAGAATGGGGCCGCACCGGCGTGCGCATCAATGCAGTCTCGCCGGGCTATACACGCACCAAGGCTTTGCAAGCGGCCATAGACCGTGGCGACCGCGACCCTAGCGACTTGATGTCGCAAGCCGCCATGGGACGCTTAGTGGAACCGCACGAAGTGGCGGTGGGTGTGGCGTTTTTGCTGTCGCCTGAGGCCACGGCCATCACCGGTATCAATCTGCCTGTAGATGCCGGGTGGCTGGCAGGTTCAACCTGGCAAACCTACGGCGGGGTACCACAGGCTCAGTGAAATATATCGCCGGACATGTCCTGCACCAGTTCATGGTAGAGGTCATGGAACTTGATGGAGCTCATGACCGGTTGATCCGGCATCAAGGCTTCATCCAAACCGGCCAACGGCCGGAAGGTGTTTTGTGCCACTGTGGTTGTGGCTTGTCTTCTCTGACTGACTTGAAGACAGTATTCACGCACACCCTTTCAGGGTTAAACAATGATCATTTCCCGCAAACCTTCTACCCGCTTCATGATGGTGTTGATATCAGCCTTAGCCACACCGGCATGTGTCAGCGTATCTTTTAAGACATCGGCCACTTCGTCAAAATGAAGACCAATGATGTGGTACTTGGCATGGGCAGTGTACATGTCGCGCCCGGTATAGATTTCAGCTGGTTTACCCATGACATAGGCAATGTATTTGACCGTGTGCTCGGCCAGATGCTCCAGATCAATTCCATCAAAATAGGCCGCTAAATGCGGTCTGAGCATGATTTCTTTGTGGAAAGACCGCACGAGTTTGGCAATGGTCGGCACGCCGCCGTACTTGTCAAACAAAGTGACAGTTTCCGCAGGTGCGCTGGTTTTTTCCTGGGAAGTGGTAGCTGGAGCGGAAATACTAGCGTCAGTTTTATTCGGGGCAAAAACAGATGGCGCTGATTCGTAAAAATCTTTTGCACCGCATTTCGCACATCTTAACGGCTTGGGGCTGCTGTCAGACAAGCCACATTTCTGACACACCATCACACCCATGCTTCACATCCTGTTATTGTTTAAAACCTTGAATCGCTACAAATTCAACCCTGGGGTTTATTTGGTGGAAGCACAAACTTTTTGCATGATTTTTTCATCCAATGTCCCGCTGTCAGGCTGTATCCAGTTGCCATTGCCATTGCCTCTGGCAAGTATTTCCCCGCTGGCCATTTCGCCGGTAAAGGCGGCGATTTGCATGACTCTGCCCTTGACTTGAGCGCAATCGTATTCCTCAACTGAACGGAATGACATGACGCCTTGATCATTGGCTTTACCGAGATCATTCAACACCCAAATGCGTTTGTAAGTATCAACAACTGTGACAGTTTCTAAGTCAATAAAAAACCTGGAGTTGCCCTGTTCGGTGTGAATCAATTGCCATTCAGCATGGGCTGAAACACAAAGAAAAGCAGCGAGAAACACGAGTTTTTTCATGGTGCGGTAGATCCAAAAATGGTTGATACAAAAAAGGGCTAGTTCTTTGTAAGAACTAACCCTGAATGTTTGGTCGGCGTGGCGGGATTCGAACTCGCGACCCCTTGCACCCCATGCAAGTGCGCTACCAGGCTGCGCTACACGCCGATACAAGCATTATAGCCATGCTGAGCGCAGAACTTAATCGAGCAAGCCGCGTATCTCGAACAATTCCTGTCTGAGCAACTGTAATTTGCTGGCGTCATTGCCGGACAAGCTACCAGCCCAGGGATCTTCATTTTTACCATCGTCTAAAGGCAGATTTTCTTCAAGCCCGGCCAACATCACTTCACCGGAACGTTTTTTGTCACGTTCATGTTGAACCAGTTCCTGCAATTTGTTGCGCGCGCCAATGATGGTGAAACCCTGCTCGTAAAGCAGGTCCCGGATTCTGCGGATCATCAATACTTCATGGTGCTGGTAATAGCGGCGATTGCCGCGTCTTTTCATAGGACGAAGTTGCGTAAATTCCTGCTCCCAATAGCGCAAAACATGCGGCTTGACGCCGCATAGCTCGCTGACTTCACCAATAGTGAAGTAGCGTTTTGCTGGAATGGAAGGGAGAGAATTCTCCATGAAAACAATCAGTTAGAAGCGGGTTATAGAGGTTACACGAAGACCGGAGTCATTCAAAGCATATCGACATAAAAACAGAAAAAAATAGTCAAATAAAGGGCAATACACCAACATTTGCACAATTACCGCAGAGGCATGACAG
>CAISPG010000016.1 GCA_903887325.1 uncultured Burkholderiales bacterium
AGGGGGCGTTTTTTTCGAGCGAAAGCGCAGAAAAAAATCGCACCGGATGGTTCGGCCAAAGCGTGTCTTTTATCGGTCTTAGAGTGAGTTCATAACCGCAGAAATGCCAACCCTTCCGGATGGTTCGGCCAAGCGTGCCTTAACAGAACCGCACGAAAGCCAATACATCCGGATGGTTCGGCCAAAGCTTGTCTTCAAACTTCAAACTGCCGTCAAACCCCGATACAGCATCGTGCAAGCCAGCGCGTAAAGCAAATACGCGAAGCCGCGTTTGAGCTTGGCCACAGGTAAACGCTGCGCATAACGTGCCCCCATGGGCGCGGTGAAAACGGTACAAATACAAATAATGAAAAAACCCGGCAACCAGACAAAACCAAAACTGTGCGGCGGTGTGTTGGTCACCGACCAGCCGCTGACCACATAACCGATGGCGTTGGCCAATGCAATCGGGAAGCCCAAAGCCGCACTCGTGCCCACCGCTTGGCGCAAAGGCACGTTACACCAGGTCATGAACGGCACACTGATGAATGCACCGCCTGCGCCAACCAGACCGGACACCATGCCTATCAGACTGCCGACCAGCGATTGACCCACAGGCCCTGGCATGTGCCGCGAGGGTTTGGGCTTTTTATTTAGCAGCATTTGCGTGGCTGAAAACGCCGTGAAAAAACTGAACAGCAAAGCCAGTACCGAGCCTTTGATGACCGCGAACAACCACAGGCTGGACAGGGCGCTGCCCAGCACCAGACCGGGCGCAATGCCTTTGAACAAATCCCAGCGCACTGCACCCGCTTTGTGGTGAGCGCGCGTGCTGGCCAAGGAGGTGATGACGATGGTTGACATCCCAGTGGCAATCGCCATCTTCACAGCCATGTCCGTTGGTATGTCAAGTTGGTGTAGCAAAAAGGTGAGGAAAGGAATCATCACCAGCGCGCCGCCCACGCCTAGCAGCCCTGCTAAAAATCCGGCGAACGAACCCAGTGCGGCAAGTGCCAGCAACAGCAGCGGCCAGGTGAACATGCTCAGGCCAAACCGAGTTTTTGCGCCATGCCTATGCGTTGCAATTTACCGGTGGCGCCTTTGGGAATTTCCTCTAAAAGCAGAATTTTGCGCGGCACTTTGAAGTCCGCGACGCGGGTTGCCACATACTCGCGCAGTTCCTTTTCAGTCGCTGTCACGCCTTCGCGCAAAACGACAGCGGCGCCGACTTCTTCGCCGAGTTTGTCGTGCGGAATGCCAAAGCAAACCACTTGACCGACTGCCGGGTGGTCCATCAATATTTCATCTATTTCACGCGGACTGATTTTTTCGCCGCCCCGGTTGATGATTTCTTTCAAGCGACCGGTGATGCTGATGTAGCCGTCCGCGTCCATCACGCCTTGATCGCCTGTGCGAAACCAGCCGTGGGTGAAAGCTTCTGCGTTCGCCTTGTCGTTGTTTTCATAACCGGGTGTGACATTGGGGCCGCGAATCACGATCTCGCCCGTGTCTCCGGCTTTAAGCAAGTTGCCGTCCAAGTCCATGATGCCTACTTCCGGTCCCGCAGCGATACCGACGGTGCCTGGCTTGCGTTGCGCCGGCGGCAAGGGGTTGCACGCCATTTGGTGCGCGGCTTCGGTCATACCATAGGCTTCAATAACGGGCGAGTGGAAGGTGGCTTCGAGTTCGGCCAGCACTTGCGGTGGCAGTGAAGAAGAGGATGAGCGTATGAAGCGCAATGGCACGCGCGCAATCACGTCTTTGTTGTTCGCAGCGCGCGACAAAATGGCCTGGTGCATGGTGGGCACAGCGGTGTACCAAGTCGGTTTGACTTCGTCCATTTGCGCAAAAAATTTCAGTGCATTGAAACCACCTGTGCAATGCACTTCGCCGCCTTGAGACAGCGGGGCCAATATGCCAGCGATCAAACCATGGATATGGAACAAGGGCATGACGTTCAAGCCCCGGTCCTGCGCGGTGAAGTGTGTGCTCGTAGCAATGTTTTTCGCAGACGCGCACACATTGCGATGAGTCAATGGCACGATCTTCGGGCGCGATGTGGTGCCCGAGGTGTGCAACACCAGCGCCACATCGTCCGGCAATGCCGCGCCAGGGTACGCCGGTGCGGCGGCTGCACGTGCCGAGGTGTCCAAGGTGAATGAACCTGCGCCAAGGGCCGGCGTGGGATGCAACACCAAAATAGACACACCGAGTTTGCGTGCGACTTCAATGGCTGGAGAAGCAGAGCCTGCTTCCACAACCAGCGCTTTGGCATGCAAGTCGTTCAAGTAAAACTCGAACTCATCGGCGCGGTAAGCCGGGTTCAAAGGTGCTGAGGTACAGCAAGCCGCCACGGTAACAAAAGACGCTGCCATTTCTGCGCTGTTGGGCAAGACCAGTGCGACCCGGTCGTTGCGGCCAACGCCCACGGCATTCAGCGATTGCTGAACATAAATAGAGAGTTGACGCAAACCGGCATAAGTCAAAGGGCTGGCACCTGCGGCGCTCAGGCAAGTGTCTGTGTCACGGCCAGCGGCCATCCATTCGGTCAATGTTTGCATGGGGATGTCCTGTTTAATTCAAAGAGAGTCCGTGTCCGCTGCGCAGCACCGATTGCTGCAACAACAAACACAGTTGATGTACGGTTTGTAATGTGGGCACGGGCAGTCCGACGATTTGCCCGAGTTCGATGACGCTGCCCAGCAGCGCGTCGAGTTCAAGTGCTTTGCCTTGTTCAATGTCTTGCAACATGGATGTTTTGTGCGCGCCTACGGCTTGGGCACCGGCGATACGCTTGTCTATGCTGATTTTGAATTGGATGCCAGTGCGCTCGGCGACTGCCTGCGCCTCTTGCATCATTTGCGTCACCAGTTCGCGCGACGGCGCAAAGCTGGCAATGTCTTCCAAGGTGGCATGCGTCAGCGCTGACACCGGATTGAAGCTGAGATTGCCCCACAGTTTGACCCACAGCTCACCGCGTATGTCGTTGGACACCGGCGTTTTAAAACCTGCACCAATCATGGCTTGCGCGAGTTGCGTCACGCGTTCGGTTTTTTCGCCATTGGGTTCACCCAAAGTGAAGCGATTGCCTTCAATCAAACGCACCACACCGGGTGCAATCAGTTCAGCAGCAGGGTAGACAGCCGCGCCGATGATGCGTTCGGGTTTGAGCAAATTCCACAGTTGGCCTTGCGGGTCCAGTGTTTTGAGTTGGTGTCCGTTGTATTCGCCGGGTAGTTGATGGAAATACCACCAGGGCAAACCGTTTTGCATGGTGACTATGCAACTGGTGTCATGACACAGCGCGGCAATGTCGGCGGCGACAGCTGCCACTTGGTGAGACTTCAGCGTGACCAGCACATAGTCGTAAGTAGATGCGCTGGCGATGTCACAGGCTTTGACATCGCGCGCGTGCAGTTCGCCGTCGTCTGTCAGCAATTTCATGCCGTGTTGGGCAATCGCCTGCAAATTGGCACCGCGAGCAATGAAAGTGATGTCATGACCGGCCAATGCCAGTTTGACACCGAGGTAGCCGCCGATGGCACCGGCTCCGACGATGGCGATGCGCAGACTCATAAGGGGGAGGGAAGAAGTAAGAGGTTAAGCATGAAAGAAAGGTGTCTGCAAGACTCCACCGGATTGTCATCCTGAACAAAAGGTTCAGGTGGGCGAGGTCAGTAAGGTGTTGGGTTCATCTACGCGAGATGATCACGCTCACCAAACGATGTTCCAAGCCCGGGGCTCCATAGAGCATTGGTTCAAGAAATATAAACCCGGCAGACTTGCAGACACAGTCATTGTAGGAGCATGCGTCATAGAAGATGTCCGTCTTGGCCTAAAGCCGAGTCCAGGCGGTGCAACAGGTTGTTTAAGTTGTGGCTGGAGCTGCCGGGTTCCGTAGGGGCGGCAGAAAAATCAGACAACTCAAACGCCAGATTGAGAGCCGCCAGCACTGCAATGCGGTCACGCGCCTTGATTTTGCCGGCGTCGCGGATGCTGCACATGGCGGCGTCAACTTTGCGAACGGCAGTATGAAACCGCTCTTCAGCGCCGGGCGGGCAGGCCAGCAAATAGCTTTGGCCCATGATTTGCACTTCGACCTGGCTCATGCGCCGTCCTTGATGTCAAGCGGCAGCCGATCCAGCAAACCGTCGATGCGGCTGCGTGCCGCCTGCAAACGTGATTTGAGAGAGTCGCGTTCCTGGGTCAGCGTGTCGACCTGGTTCACCAGCAATTCGTTGGTGCGTTTGAGTTCTTCGTAACGTACGAGCAAATGTTCAACGCGTTCGAGTACGGCATCAAGTGGATTGTTTTCAGACATGTCTCGCATTTTACGGGTGTGCTTGCCGCTTGTGGCTAGAATGATTCGGTTGGTGCTCGCGATGTGGTTCACACACCGCAGTTCAACGGGAAGCAGAAGTTTTCTATCTATCAAGTACATCTTTTAGGTACATGTCAAGTGACGATCACCAGCCTGCGCTGCCCCCGCAACGGTCAAGCGAACGAAACACTTCATGGTGTTTCCGCCCTGTCCCACACAGCCACTGGAAGCCTTGAACAAGCCTCCGGGAAGGCGGACAGAGTAGTTTTCGCCAGCCCGGATACCGGCCAACACAGTGGAGCCGCGCCTGGCGCGACTTCGTAACGTCCATGCACTGTCGGGGAAGGCGGTGAGGGCTTTTGGCTGGTTCTTCTCATGATATTTTTCAGGCGTATTTCGCCCCGCACCGGCTTATTTGCTGTCGCTATGACTTTTGTCGTCCCCGCAGTACAAGCCCAAACCCGCCAACTCGACGAAGTGTTCGTCACAGCAAATCGCATCGGCCAATCTACGGAATCCATTGCCAGCGAAGTCGATACATTGAATAAAGACCAGTTGCAAACCATGGGCAATGCGAATCTGTCGCAAGCATTGGCTGCCTTGCCTGGCTTTCAATCAACCGCTTACGGTCAGCATTCGGTTTATTTGCGCGGTACCGATTCGCGCATGACCTCTTTGTATATCGAGGGCATTCGCATTGAATCGCATGACGGTAACCGTTTAGGTGGCGGGGTTCCGTGGGAAATGCTGCCCTTAGAGATGGTGGACCATCTTGAAGTTGTCCGTGGGCCCGCGAGTGCTGTTTATGGTTCAGATGCCATGGGCGGTGTGGTTCAGTTGTTCACCAAGTCCGGTGCTGTTGGTGACAAAGCGCAGTTGTCACAGTCCTTTGGCAGCTATGGTTTCAGACAAACCACAGGACAGGTGTCCGGTCGTCAACAGGCATTTGATTACTCGATTCAATTCAGCACCAATGCCAGCAACGGCTACGACACCCGCCCGGACATGACGCACACACCGGACAAAGAAGACAGCGCAAAACATTTCGGTATGGTCAAACTGGGTTATGACCTGAACCCGGTACACAGGGTGGAATGGGTGGTGTTTAAAACCATTCAAAGTTACCGAAGTACTCCTTATTTGACTGACACAACAGATATCACCAACCATAACCACATCACCGGTACCAAAGTCGAATGGCAGGCGGGTTGGGACGCAAATAACTTGAGCAGGCTGCGCTACACCCGCTCAGAAGTTGCAGCGGATTCCAATGATCCGAATAACAACGGATACGATCTTGCATGGAATTACAAAACGACGACAAGCACAGTTTCTGTGGATCATGAATTGTCGACCTCAGTAGGAAAGTGGACAGGGTTGTTAGAACGTAAACAAGATCAATTCAAGGCTGATCTCAATGACTACAACACTGCTGTTGATGCAGATAGATCACAGAATGCACTAGGACTGGGCTACAGTCTTAAGCAAGCGCAGCAACTGGTGAATGCTTCTGTCAGAGCAGATAACTACAGTAGTTTCGGCACACATGCGTCTTATTCTCTTTCTTACGGCTATGAGTTTCAGCCCGAATGGACTGTCATGGCCATACAGGCAACAGGATTTCGGGCACCCACACTGGAGCAGTTGTACGGGGGCTACGGCAGCACGACTTTGACACCTGAGAGTAATATTTCAAAGGAATTGGCCCTGCAATATAAAAGCAACAAATCAAGTGTCAGGCTTTCATTTTTCGATAATAAAATCACTGATCTCATCAGTAGTGACGCTACAACTTATATCTATTACAACGTAGACAAAGTCAAGATCCAAGGCATCAGCCTTTCTGGCAAGACCCAGGTCAATGATGTCAATCTTCAATCCAGTCTGGACTTACTGAACCCGGTGTATGACTCAGGCACCTATGCGGGCAATCAACTGAGTTTGCGCAGCAAACAAGCCATGCATTTTTCTGCTGACAAAGCATTCGACGAAACACGCGCCGGTATGGAACTTCAATACGTTGGCAAACGCTTTGACGATGCTGCAAACACCGTGGAGTGGCCGTCCTACGGATTGGTCAACCTGTGGAGCAAAACCGGTTTGAACAGCGAATGGAGTTGGATCAACCGGATTGATAATCTGTTCAACAAAACCTACCAGCAGTACGGCTGTACAGGAGCGACCATAAGTTGTAACTACGTCATGCCGGGGGTGACGTTCTTCACTTCTGTCCAATGGCAACCCAGATAAACACATGCTGCCTCACTTACCCCAACGCATCATCTGCATGACCGAGGAAACCACCGAGTGGTTCTACCTGCTCGGCCAGTCGCATCGCATTGCGGGTATCTCGGGCTATACGGTCAGGCCGAAAATCGCCCGGGCTGAAAAACCGCGCGTCAGCGCGTTCACTAGCGCCAAGATCGACAAAATCCTGGCGCTGCAACCTGATTGCGTGTTCGGCTTTTCCGATTTGCAGGCGGATATCGCGGCGACCTTGATACGCCACGGCGTGCAAGTGACAGTCTTTAACCAGCGCAGTGTTGATGAGATTTTCAGCATGCTGTACCAGGTGGCGGCCATGGTCGGCGAGGCGGAGCAGGGCTTGCGTCGAATCAGTGAAATGCAGTTGCATCTCCAAGCCATACAGAAAGCGGCCAAAGCATTGCCGCGCCGCCCGCGCGTGTATTTTGAAGAATGGGACGAACCGCCTATCAGCGCCATACGCTGGGTGTCTGAATTGACAGGCATCGCAGGCGGTGATGATTGTTTCCCTGAATTAGCACAACAATCGCTGGGCAAAAACCGCATCATTGCCGACCCCTTGGAGATTGTGCGCAGACAACCCGACATCATCATCGGTTCCTGGTGCGGCAAGAAATTCCGCCCGCAAACGGTTGCTGCGCGCCCCGGCTGGCAGGATGTGCCCGCAGTGAAAAACGGGCAACTGTTTGAAATCAAATCTGCCGACATATTGCAACCCGGCCCGGCTGCGTTGACTGATGGCGTCGATCAATTGCATCGCATCATTTCGCAATGGGCTTTGCTCCATGCCTAAGCTGTTAATGCTTTTATTGCTGCTGTGGCAAAGCGCATCAGCGGTGACCGTCATCGACGACAGGCAACAGCATGTCACGCTGAATGCAGCGCCGCAGCGCATCATCACTTTGCTGCCATCGCTGGCTGAAACCGTGTGTGAGTTGGGCGCTTGCAGCAGACTGGTGGGTACCGACAACTATGCTGACTGGCCTGGGTCTGTCAAAACTTTGCCCAAACTCGGCGGCTTGTACGACGCTTCAGTCGAAGCCATCGTCAGACTCAAACCCGATGTGGTGCTGGCCGGTAAATCCACCCGCATCATCGGGCGGCTGGAGTCGCTCGGTATCAAAGTGGTGGCGCTTGAACCTCAATCACTGGCCGATGTCGAGCGCAGCATGCACACCATTGCACAAGTATTGCAATTGCCGCAGCCGGATGCAGCCGCTGACCGCTTATGGCAGCAGGCCATGCAGGCCATTGATCAAGCTGCCAAAAAAATCCCTGTTGCATCGCAAGGCGCAAGCTTTTATTTCGAAGCCAGCACAGGCGGGTATGCAGCGGGTGAAGCTTCTTTCATAGGCGGGGTGATGCACAGACTCGGTTTGCGCAATGTTGTCAGCGCCGACATGGGCGCGTTCCCGCAAGTCAACCCGGAGTTTGTGGTGCGCGCTTCGCCGCAGTGGTTGTTTCTGGCCGAACCCTCAGCAGTCGCTTTGCACAAACGCCCGGGCTGGGCCGCCATGCCGGCTGTGAAAGCCGGTCGCGTCTGTGCTTTCAGCCCGGCGCAAGGACATATGCTGGTGCGTCCCGGGCCGCGCATAGGCGAAGCCGCAGATGTGCTGGTGGCGTGTTTACAAAAAGCGGCGACGCCATGAACACACCGCAGCAACACACTCGCACATGGGTAGTCGTGTTGTGCGCAGTCACGCTGGGCTTGTGGCTGCTTGGTCTGGCTGCGGGCAGCCGGGGCTTTGAATTTGACTTGGCTTGGACCGATCCCATTGTGCAAGACATCAGACTGCCGCGCACACTGGGCGCGTGGCTGGCCGGTGCATTGTTGGGTCTGGCCGGTGCCCTGGCGCAAGGTTTGTTTCGCAATCCGCTGGCCGATCCTTATTTGCTGGGCAGTGCATCCGGCGCAGCACTTGGCGTGGCATTGACCCTGGCCTTGGGCGCATGGGGCGGGGCGCAATTGCCGGTGGATATTCAGTGGGTTGGGCCCTGGGCCTGGCGTCTGGGTTTGACCGGTGCGGCTTTTGCCGGTGCTTGGGGCGCGGTGCTGCTCACCTTGCTGCTGGCGCGAGGTGTGCAACACACTTTGCGTTTGCTGCTGGCCGGTGTGGTGGTCGGCGTGGTGCTGGGGGCGTTCACCTCGTTGCTCAGCGCGACGCAGCCGCAGTTGTTACCGGCCATGCAATCTTTTTTATTGGGCAATACCGGCATGGTCAACGGCGCATCTTGTGTGTTGATGGCTTGTGTGTTGTTGCTGTGCTGGCTGCCTTCGTGGCGGCTCAGCGCTTTGCTGGACGGCTTAAGCCTGGGCGAAGACACGGCCAAAAGCCTGGGGCTGCGGATTGCGCCCTTGCGCATGTTGCTGCTCGCGGTGATGGCCTTGTGCACCGCTACTGCGGTTTCGCAAACCGGTTTGATTGCCTTCGTCGGTCTGGTGGCTCCGCATCTGGTGCGCTCGCGCGTGCGCGCGCGTTTTGCCATGTCTTCGCTGTTGTCGGCTTTGACGGGCGGGGTGTTGCTGTGTTTGGCCGATATGCTGGCGCGCACGGTGATGGCGCCGCAGGAATTGCCGGTCGGGGTGTTGACTGCTGTCATGGGCGGTGCTTATTTGATGTGGCGTTTGCGTTCGCACAGTTCGCATGAAAGCGAGCAAGCATGAACCAGCCCTTGGCATTGCAAGCAAAAGCAGTCAGCGCCTGGCATGGCCGGCAGCAGGTGCTGCATTCGGTGAATGCAGACTTTGAGGCAGGACGCTGGACATGCATAGTCGGGCCTAATGGTGCGGGTAAAACCAGTTTGCTCAAAGTACTGGCCGGTTTGATGGACTGCACAGGCGAAGTGTTGTTGCTTGAAAAACCCATGCGGTCTTACCAACCGCGTGAACGCGCGCAGCAACTCGCCTGGCTGGGCCAGCACGACACGGCTGGCGACGATTTGTCGGTGTACGACGTGGTCATGCTCGGGCGTTTGCCGCATCAACATTGGTGGAACGGTGCTAGCGCACAAGACCGTCAAGTGGTTGAACAGTGTTTGCAAGAACGGCAACTCAGCGACTGGCGTCACCGCAGTCTGGGCAGTTTGTCCGGAGGCGAACGACAACGTGTGTTGTTGGCGCGCGCGCTGGCGGTACAGGCCCCTGTGCTGCTGATGGACGAACCGGTGGCGAACGCGGATGCGCCGCATCAATCGGATTGGTTGAACACGGTCAAAGCGGCTACCCGCCAAGGAGGCACGGTAGTCAGCGTGCTGCACGATTTGAATATGGCCTTGCGGGCTGAGCGTTTGGTGGTTATGCAGCAGGGCAGGTTGGTCATGCAGGCCGCGCCGCACGACGCGGCTTTGCACGCTTGTTTACAAGAAGTGTTTGAACATCGCCTGGTGTTTCATCAGGTGCAGGGCCGGTGGCTTGCGCTGCCTGAATAATCAAGCTTGTGTTGCTGCCGGTTCGTTGGATAGGCTGAACAGCGTTTGTTAAGCTTGCAATCAATCAGCGGGACACACCATGAAGCAACTCAACACCCAGGCCAACTTCCACCACAGCGGCTCGCCGGTGCGCGGCGACTTCGAGCCAGGGGACGCGTTTTACGAAGCCTTGATGCAAGCGCACGAGGGTTTGGATGAATCACAAAGTCAGTTGCTGAATGCGCGCTTGATACTGGTGTTGGCCAACCACATCGGCGATTTGACGGTGTTAAAGCAAGCAATTGAAACCGCGCGTTTGCCTGAAGATTGAATGAATAAACCGTTTAAGGACGTGGCGTTTTAGGCTTGAAGTCACACCACTGCGACACCTGACATTGCCAGCATTGCGGTTTGCGCGCCTGACACACATAACGACCCAGCAATATCAACCAATGGTGCGCATCCAACAGATACGCAGCTGGTATGCGTTTGAGCAAACCCATTTCGACTTCATAGGGGTTGGCTCCGGGTGCCAAACCGGTGCGGTTGCCTACCCGAAAAATATGCGTGTCCACCGCCATAGTCGCTTCGCCGAAAGCCACGTTCAATACCACATTGGCGGTTTTGCGACCCACACCGGGCAAGGCCTCCAGTGCTTCGCGGGTGCGCGGCACTTCACCGCCGTGTTGCTCCACCAGTATTTGGCAGGTTTGCATCAAGTGCTTGGCTTTGCTGCGAAACAAGCCTATGGTTTGGATATACGACTCCAGCGCGGGCAGGCCTAAATTCAGAATCGCTTGCGGCGTGTTGGCCACTGGAAACAAGCGCCGCGTGGCTTTGTTCACGCCGACATCCGTGGCCTGAGCGCTGAGCAGCACAGCACTGAGCAATTCAAACACGCTGGTATATTCCAATTCAGTATTCGGCTGCGGATTGGCCGCTTTCAGCGTCGCAAAAAACGGTTCGATGTGCTCTTTTTTCATCATTCATTTCATAGGGGTTTGGCCCCGATTATCCTCACATGCAATTTGCCCAACGCTTAGACAAAGTCGAAACATCGGCCATTCGCGAACTCTTTAAGTTGCTGGGCAAACCCGGCATCATCAGCTTTGCCGGTGGCTTTCCCGACAGCGCCATGTTTGATGTGCAAGGCATACGCGAAGCCAGCGAACGCGCCTTGCGTGATGAACCGGGCGCGGCTTTGCAATACGGTGCCACCGAAGGCTACAACCCTTTGCGCGAGCAACTCGCGGCTTTCATGCAGTCCAAAGGCGTGGCCGGTTTGCGTGCCGATGAATTGATTGTCACCACCGGCAGCCAGCAGGCGCTGGACCTGGTCGGCAAAACTTTGTTGGACCCGCAAGACACGGTGCTGGTGGAGTCGCCCACTTTCTTGGCCACCATCCAATGCTTCCGTTTGTATGGACCGACGGTCATGGGTGTGCCTATCGATGTCGATGGCGTGGATGTGGATGCACTCGAGCAAATGATTCAACAACACCGTCCCAAGCTGGTGTACTTGGTTCCTACCTTCGGCAACCCCAGCGGCGCCATGACCAGTTTGCAGCGGCGTTTGCGCGTGCTTGAATTGGCAGTGAAATATAAAACCGTGGTGGTTGAAGACGACCCGTATGGCGATTTGTATTTCGCCGATGCGCCGCCGCCCTCACTGCTGGCGCTCAGCGCGCAAGTGCCAGGCAGCCGCGATTGGCTGGTGCATTGCGGTTCACTCAGTAAAGTGTTGTCGCCGGGTTTGCGCATTGGTTGGATGGTGGCACCGCCGGACTTGTTGGCGCGCGCCACCATGTGCAAGCAGTTCAGCGATGCACACACGTCTACCTTCGCACAAGCCACAGCCGCACAGTACTTGCAAGCCGGGCGCATGCCTGCCACTTTGCAGAATGTTCGCAAGGTTTACGCAGGGCGTGCCCGCGCCATGTGCGAGGCATTGCGCGTGCATTTGGGCGAGGGTTTGTCGTTTCACGCGCCGCAGGGCGGCTTGTTTGTCTGGGCCAAACTCACGGGTAAAACCGGCTTCACCACCGATGGCAATTTGCTGGCCAAACGCGCGATTGAAAAGGGCGTGGCCTTTGTGCCGGGCGCACCGTTTTTTGCCAACAATCCGGACAACAGCACCATACGTTTGAGTTTCGCTACCGCCGATGAAAGCAAAATTGCCGAGGGTATTCAGCGTTTGGGGCAGGCGTTGTGAACTAAAATCTTGAATAAAGGTGAACTATGCAACTCCATCAATTAAGCCAACTATCGGTTCAAGATCGTTTACAAGCCATGGAGTTGTTGTGGCAGTCTTTCATTGACACTGAAAATGAACACGCCAATTTAATTCCTGCTTGGCATCAGCAAGTGATCAATGACCGTTTGAATCGGATGCAAGCCGGTCAAGAGAACTCCAATTCGTGGCAAGAAGTCTCATTGCGCTTGCGCGAAGCAACAAAGAAATCTGACGCTTAAATTCGATGAACGGTTGCAGTGATATTCGCATCACAGATTCCGCGGTAGATGACTTATTGGCAGGATTTAGGTTTTACGAGGCGCAACTTGAAAGCTTAGGCGCGTATTTTTTGGAAAGTCTGAGTGAAGACATTGATGCGCTTTCAATCAGCGCTGGCGTTCACTTCCATGCTCATGGTGCTTACAGAAGCCTGGCAAGCAGGTTTCCCCATGCTATTTACTACACACTTGAAAACAACACTGCAACAGTTTTTGCAGTGCTAGATACTAGGCGGGACCCTATTTGGACGCGCCAACAAATAACCAGCCGTCAGGTTTGATGATTTTGCTGCCAGTCATTAATTGAAAAAAATGTATTAACCCGCAAAATCCAAATAAGCCGCCGCATCCATCAAACCATCCAACTCCGCCGGGTTGCTGAGTTTGACCTGGTAAAACCAACCCGCGCCTTCGGGGTCGGTGTTGGCCAAAGACGGATCGGCACGCAATTCCTCGTTGACTTCCAGCACAGTCGCCGATACCGGCATGTGCACATCGGCTGCGGCTTTCACCGATTCAACCACACCTGCCACACTGGCTTGCTCAAAAGCTTTGCCAATCTCTGCTAATTCGACAAACACAATGTCACCCAAGGTGTCTTGCGCATGCACAGTGATGCCAACGAATGCGGTGTCGTTTTCAACCCTTACCCAAGTGTGTTCAGCGTGGTATTTGGTCATGTTCACATGCCTGCGTAATTGGGGCCGCCGCCGCCCTCTGGCGTGACCCATACGATATTTTGCGTGGGGTCTTTGATGTCACAGGTTTTGCAATGCACACAGTTTTGCGCATTGATTTGTAATCGGTCCGCACCAGCGTCTGTTTTCACATATTCATACACACCGGCTGGGCAATAACGGCCTTCGGGGCCGTCGTATTGACTGAGGTTGATGGACACAGGCACGCTGTAGTCTTTCAGCGTCAAGTGGGCAGGCTGGTTTTCTTCGTGGTTGGTGTTGCTGATGAACACGCTAGAGAGTTTGTCAAACGACAACACGCCGTCCGGTTTCGGGTAAGCAATGCGCTCACTTTGCGAAGCCTGCGCCAAAGACTGGTGATCAGCTTTGTGGTTGTGCACCGTCCACGGTGGTGTGCTGATACCTATCTTGGGTAAAAACCATTGTTCTATGCCGGTCATCAGCGTGCCTATGAGCTTGCCTTTTTTGAACCAGTTTTTGAAATTGCGGGTCTGGTGCAGTTCGGTGTAGAGCCAGCTTTTCTCGAAAGCTTGGGGGTAGGCGCTTAATTTGTCGTGCGCGCGACCGGCCTGCAAAGCATCGAACGCCGCGTCTGCGGCCAGCATGCCGGACTTGATGGCGGCATGGCTGCCTTTGATGCGCGCGGCATTCATAAAGCCTGCGTCACAACCTAGCAAGGCACCGCCGTCAAACACCAAATCGGGCAGTGCTTGAGGCGTGCCGTTGTTGATGGCACGTGCACCGTAGCCAATGCGCTTGCCGCCTTTGAGGTGTTTGGCAATGGAAGGATGCGTTTTCCAACGCTGCATTTCATCGAAGGGGCTCATGTAAGGGTTGCGGTAGTCCAGCCCCAGCACAAAACCCAACGTGACTTTGTTGTCTTCCAAGTGATAAAGAAAGCCGCCGCCGAAACTGCTGTCAGCGATCGGCCAACCGGAGGTGTGTACCACCAGACCGGGTTTTGCAAGCGCCGGGTCAATTTCCCACAGTTCTTTGATGCCGATGGCAAAGGTTTGGGTGTCTTTGTCTTTGTTCAGTTCATAGCGTTGTATGAGTTGTTTGCCTAAGTGGCCGCGTGCTCCTTCAGCAAACAAGGTGTATTTGGCGTTGAGTTCCATGCCGAGTTGAAAGTGGTCGGTGGGTTCGCCGTCTTTGCCCAAACCCACATGACCGGTGGCCACGCCACGGACCGCGCCGCTGTCGGTGTACAAAATTTCTGCGGCGGTAAAGCCGGGAAAAATATCGACACCGAGGTTTTCAGCCTGCTGCGCCATCCACTTGACCACATTGCTCAGCGACACCACATAGCAGCCGTCGTTGTGGAAATTGCGCGGCATCAACCAGCCGGGCGTGGCGGTGTGCCCGGTCTCCGATAAGACCAGCAATTCATCGCCGGTCACAGGTTGCAGCAAGGGCGCGCCGAGGTCTTTCCAATCGGGAAACAATTCATCCATGGCGCGCGGGTCCATCACGGCTCCAGAAAGAATATGCGCGCCGGGCTCAGAGCCTTTTTCAATCACCACCACCGACACGTCTTTGGATTGTGCGGCGGCCTGTTGTTTGATGCGGATGGCGGCAGCCAGACCGGCGGGACCGCCGCCGACAATGACCACGTCGTAATCCATGGCCTCGCGCGGACCGTATTGTTCAAGCCATTGAGTTGCTGTCATATATCTTTAAAGTCATTGTCAATGTAGCGACAGATTCTATGCCCAGCGTGTTTTCGCTTATCGTCATAATGCGACTGGGCATCAAGGGCGATATCGCCCGTCTACACATACCGCATCACACATTCAATCACAGGAGTTCAGTATGGCCTACAGCCTCGATTTATCCGGTCGCGTTGCATTGATCACGGGAGCCTCCAGCGGCCTGGGCGCGCAGTTTGCACGTACGCTGGCGTCTGCCGGTGCTGCCGTTGTACTGGCCAGCCGCCGGGTTGAAATGCTCAAGTCACTGCGCGCTGAAATTGAAGCCGAGGGCGGCGACGCACACGTGGTCAGCCTGGATGTGACCAACCGGGGCAGCATTGAATCTGCCATCAAGCAGGCTGAAAAAGATGTGGGCGCCATCGATATTCTGGTGAACAACTCCGGCGTCAGCACCACTCAGCGGCTGGTCGATGTGCGCGAAGAAGACTTTGACTTTATTTTCGACACCAATGTGCGTGGCGCATTTTTTGTGGCGCAGGCCGTGGGCAGTCGCATGCTGGCCCGCGCCAAAGGCTTGGAACCGGGCACGTTTGCAGGCGGGCGCATCATCAACATCGCATCCATGGCCGCCATGCGCGTGCTGCCGCAAATCGGCGTTTACTGCATGAGCAAATCAGCCGTGGTGCAAATGACCAAGGCCATGGCGCTGGAATGGGGCAAGCACGGCATCAATGTGAACGCCATTTGCCCGGGCTACATAGACACGGAAATCAATCACCACCATTGGCAGACTGAGCAAGGCCAAAAACTGGTGAATATGCTGCCACGCAAACGTGTCGGTCACCCCAAGGACTTGGACGCATTGCTGATCATGCTGGCCAGTCCGCAAAGCGATTTCATCAATGGCGCGGTGATTTCCGCAGACGACGGGTTCGGCGTATGAAGCTGGAGTTGCCGCAGAACAAAAAATGGGTGTATGAACAAGTCATGCCCATACGCTGGGGCGACATGGATGCCATGGGCCATTTGAACAACACCAGCTATTTCCGTTACCTGGAGACTGTTCGCATCGACTGGTTTTCCTCGCTGGGTTGTCCGCCTTTGCCGGATGGCGAAGGGCCGGTCATCGTTAACGCGTTTTGTAATTTTTATAAGCAGCTCGAGTACCCTGGCGAGGTGTTGATCAAGATGTATGTGAGCGAACCCGGGCGCAGCAGCTTTGAGTCCTGGGCCACCATAGAGCGCACCGACATGCCCGGTGTCATACACGCGGCTGGTGGTGCGACCACGGTGTGGGTGAATTTTCCGGCGCAAAAATCCTCGCCTATGCCTGATTGGTTGCTTGCTGTTGTGAAGTAAGTCTAGGGTGATTGCTAGCGTTTTGGTCAGGGCTTGCATGACGTTTCATGCCTCGCTCCTAGCCTATTTATTGAATTGATGCATAAGTCGCAAAAATATTCATATTTGATTAAATAATGGTGATTATTATATTTTTATTAGCATAAATTGCTAATATATTGATGGTCTGTACATTCATCAAAAACCAAGAAACTAGTTGCCGGTTACACGCTACCGATGGCTTTCAAATCACATGCGCAAGCAACCTACACAAAAAAGAGCACAACTCACCATCGAAGCCGTTTACCAGGCCACGGCTGAATTAGTAGACAAAGAGGGCATGACCGGTTTGACCACCAACAAGATTGCCCATAAAGCCGGTTTTTCAGTTGGGACCATCTACCAATATTTTTCCAGCAAAGACGAATTGTTTCGTGCCATGGTTAAACACTCACGAAGCAACGCATTGAGTGAAATAAATGTCTATTTGTACAGCCTCGAATCTCTCGAAGACCCGGGAGCGCTAGACCTGGAAATCTTTATCCGTGGTTACATCGCTCTACTGATTGATGGGTTCGCTTTCGGTCCACCCTTGAAGCGAAGTGTCACACGATTGTGCTGGATGGTTGAAAGCCCCGAAGAAACGGCTGAAACTATGCAAGCCTTGGTGGTGCGTCTGGTTCAATTCGTTAACTATGTACAACACCCGCAACTCAAATTGCTGACTGAAACACGTTGTTTTGTGCTAAGTCGCACCATCATCGGTTGTTTGCGCAGCGCGTCGCTGGAGCGTTTAGAGCCGCTATCCGTCACAGAGTTGACCAACGCCTTGGTAGAGATGGTGCTGAGTCAGCTGGATTTGAGCCGTCAACCCGCCTGAGTTGCTTTAGCTTTTGCTTTTGGGTGTGCGGCCCATGGCATAAAACTCCGGATTGGGCATCATGCCGGAAAAGCTGGCCATGCGGTTGGACAAACCGAAAAAAGCAGTGATGCCTGCAATATCCCAGATGTCTTCGTCGTTGAAACCGTGGGCGTGCAAGGCCGCGAAATCAGCTTCTTCTATTTCATCGCTGTACAAACAGACTTTCATGGCGAAGTCCAGCATGGCGCGCTGGCGCTGGCTGATGTCAGCCTTGCGGTAATTCACAGCCACCTGATCGGCGACCAGTGGTTTTTTCTCGTAGATGCGCAAAATCGCGCCATGCGCCACCACGCAATACAAACAGTTGTTGGCCGCGCTGGTGGTGGTGACAATCATTTCGCGGTCGCCTTTGCTCAGGCCCGAATCCTCGCGCAGCATCAATGCATCGTGGTAAGCGAAAAAAGCCCGCCATTCGGCCGGGCGTCTGGCAAAGGTCAGAAAAACTTGGGGCACGAACCCGGCTTTTTCCTGCACTTCCAGGATTTTGGCGCGTATGTCATCGGGCAGGTCTTTGATTTCCGGGGCAGGGTAGCGTGACATGAGGTCTCCTTTGGCAAGGCATTATGCCCAGCCGTTTCAGTTCTGCGAAAGCACCGCGCCTTAGAATCATCAGCTTGTCTACGGGAGAATCGATTGAACAAAGTGTTTCCAAGTGCGGCTGCCGCACTCAAAGACGTGGTGCACGACAAGCAGTTGTTGGCTGTCGGCGGTTTCGGTTTATGCGGTATCCCGGAGGCTTTGATTGCCGCTTTGCGCGACAGCGGCGTGAAAGACCTGACGGTGATTTCTAACAACGCCGGTGTCGATGATTTCGGTTTGGGTTTGCTGCTGCAGACCCGGCAGATCAAAAAAATGATTTCCTCTTATGTGGGTGAAAACAAAGAATTTGAGCGCCAGTACCTGGCCGGTGAGTTAGAGCTTGAATTCACACCGCAAGGCACGCTGGCAGAAAAACTGCGCGCAGGAGGCGCGGGCATTCCTGCCTTCTTTACCAAAACCGGTGTGGGCACCGTGGTGGCCGACGGCAAGGAACTGCGTGAATTCGACGGTGAGACCTATGTCATGGAGCGCTCGCTGATACCGGACGTGTCATTGGTCAAAGCGCATACCGCCGACAAGGCGGGTAATCTGCAATTCAGACTGACCGCGCGCAATTTCAACCCGGCCGTGGCCATGGCCGGTAAGTTGTGCATAGTCGAAGTCGAACACATCGTTGAGGTGGGCGAGTTGCAGCCTGACGACATCCATTTGCCGGGTATTTATGTGCACCGCATTGTGCATAACCCGCATCCCGAAAAACGCATTGAAAAACGCACCGTCACAGAAAAAGCAGGAGTCTGACCATGGCCTGGACCCAAGACCAGATGGCGGCGCGTGCCGCCCATGAATTGCAAGACGGTTTTTACGTCAACCTCGGCATAGGTATCCCCACGCTGGTGGCCAACCATGTGCCATCGAACATCGAAGTCTGGCTGCAGTCGGAAAACGGCATGATGGGCATTGGGCCTTATCCCACAGAAGAGCATGTGGATGCGGATCTGGTGAATGCCGGCAAGCAAACCGTGACCACCATCGCCGGTACATCTATCTTTGGCAGCCACGACAGTTTTGCCATGATTCGTGGCGGCAAAATCAATTTGTCTATTCTGGGGGCCATGCAAGTCAGTGCCTCGGGCGATCTGGCAAATTGGATGATTCCCGGCAAGATGGTCAAAGGCATGGGCGGCGCCATGGACCTGGTGGCGGGCGTCAAGCGGGTCATCATTTTGATGGAACACGTGGCGCGTAAAAAGGACGGCAGCGAAGATTTGAAAATTCTCCCGGCCTGTACCTTGCCGCTCACTGGCGTGGGTGTGGTCGACCGCATCATCACCGACCTGGGCGTGATGGACGTCACACCCGCGGGCTTGAAACTGGTTGAACTGGCCGACGGCGTGACCCGTGAATTCATTCAAAGCAAAACCGGTGTTCCGCTGATCTGAGCCGAGGTGTCCTTAGGGCAAAGCGGAAAGGCATTAAAAAAGCACCCTAGGGTGCTTTTTCTTTGTTCAGTTGCAAGCGTTCAAACTCAACCGACCGCCTGTTGTATGAGCGAGCCGACCGTGCTGAAGTAAAGCTGTGCCTTATCGGTGATCTTCAGGTACTTGGTGCGGCGGTTCGTGCCTTCAAAATGCGTTTCAATCATGCCCAATTCACGCAACTGATCAAGCTTGCGGTGTATGGTCGCGGGTGAGGCGATTTGCACCATGGCCATGGCGTCTGTGACAGTGATAGCCTGGCCCTGGCTTTGTTTAACGGCTATGATTTCCAGTAAGCGTTTGGCGTCCAGATCCAGCGGGGGTAACTCGCCTTTGCCCTCGATGACGTGCATCAAACTGAGAAACCTTAAATAAATTTCCTGATTTTTCATGGCGTTTAAAGTGAAAAAAATTTTAATTTTTCAGATTAAAACTAATATAGCACCAAAGCAGAAAAAAATCTAAATTTGAATAATGTTTTCTTTTAAACGTATTATTTCAATACATCACCAATACAAAGGTATTTCATTTCCAAGTATTCGGTCATGCCGTGGCGCGATCCTTCGCGACCCAAGCCGGATTGTTTCATGCCGCCAAAAGGCACATGCTCCGTAGCCAAAATACCTACGTTCACGCCGACCATGCCGTATTCCAAGGCCTCGCCAACGCGGTAAATCCGGCCTATGTCGCGGGTGTAAAAGTAACTGGCCAGGCCGAATTCGGTGTTGTTTGCGGCAGCAATCACTTCTGCCTCGGTCTCAAATTTGAACACCGGCGCAAACGGGCCGAAGGTTTCCTCGGTGGCGCACAACATGTCGGCGGTGGCATCAGCCACCAATGTGGGTTCGAAAAACTGACCTTGTAAGGCCTTACCGCCGGTCAGCACACGGCCACCTTTGGCGAGTGCGTCTGCCACGTGGGCTTTGACTTTGACCAAGGCCGCGTCTTCGATCAACGGGCCTTGCGACACGCCGTCTTCGAAGCCGTTGCCGACTTTCAAGGTTTTGACCTTGGCGGTGAATTTCTGCACGAACTCTTCATACACGGCGGACTGCACATAAAAACGGTTGGAGCAGACACAGGTCTGACCAGCATTGCGGTATTTGCTGAGCATGGCACCTTCCACCGCTGAGTCGATGTCGGCATCGTTGAATACGATGAAGGGCGCGTTGCCGCCGAGCTCCAAGGCCAGTTTTTTGATGCTGGGTGCGGACTGCGCCATCAAAATGCGACCGACTTCGGTGGAACCGGTGAAGCTGATGTGACGCACCGTGTCGCTGGCGCAAAACACCTTGCCTATGGCGATGCTGTTGTCGCTGTCAGCGCTCAGCATGTTCAACACGCCCGCCGGGATACCGGCGCGTATTGCCAACTCAGCCGCAGCCAGCGCGGTCAAGGGCGTGAGTTCAGCCGGTTTGATGATCACCGGGCAACCGGCGGCCAATGCAGGCGCGACTTTGCGGGTGATCATGGCCAGCGGGAAATTCCAGGGCGTGATGGCGGCGCACACGCCTATGGGCTGGTTGAGCACCAGCAAACGGCGGTTGTTGTCAAACTGCGGCAGCGTCTCGCCATTCACGCGTTTGGCTTCTTCGGCATACCACTCGACAAAACTCGCGCCGTAAGCGATTTCGCCTTTGGCTTCGGGGTAGGGCTTGCCTTGTTCGGCGGTGAGTATGCGGGCCAGATCGTCGGCGTTGGCCATGAGCAAATCAAACCATTTGCGCAAAATCTGGCTGCGTTCCTTGGCGGTTTTGGTGCGCCAGGCAGGCCATGCAGCATCGGCGGCGGCGATGGCTTTTTCTGCGTCGGCAGGGCCCAGGTTGGCCACATCCGCCAGTTTCAAACCGGTGCTGGGGTCGCAGACATCAAAACGGCTGCCGCCTTTGACCCATTCACCGTTGATCAGCGCATCGGTTTTTAGCAAGCTCGGGTCTTTGAGCAAGGCCAGCGGGGAAGTTTTCATGTCCATGGGGTTCTTTCGGGGGTTCGTGGCCGGAGGCGGCCAAGCGGAAATTATGCCCTTTGCCTTGTTGCGTCTGAAAGCCAGCTTGAATATCAAGAGGACTTGACCTTATCGGGCTAACTTGACAATGAAGCGCAGATCGGTAATGTAAAATCACATTATTTATTCACGCCCAAAGGATGACACATGGCAGCTTTAACTGTTACCGCCAAAGGCCAAATCACTTTGCGCCGCGAGTTATTGCAATATTTGGGCATCACGCCAGGGCAACAAATTGAAGTGGACAAGCTCGCGCACGGTGTGCTGGCCCTGCACGCGAAGACACCGCATGGGCTGGATGCATTTGTGGGTTGCCTGCCGCCACCTGCCAAAACGCTGAGCGTTGACGACATGAACGCATTGATCGCTGACGCATGGGCGGGGAAAGCGTGAAGCTCACGTTAGACACCAATGTATTGGTTCGGCTAGCCACGCAAGACAATCCCCCACAGGCCGCAGCGGCTTTGAAAGTATTGCAAACGGCCAGTCTGATAGCTGTGCCGTCCACAACACTGTGCGAAACGGTGTGGGTACTTATAAGGGGTTACCGCTATACCCCCGAACAAGTCGCCCACGCCATACGCACCTTGCTGCAAGTCAGCCAAGTGGTTTGTAACACACCGGCAGTGTTGGCAGGCTTGGCTTTGCTGCAAAGTGGCGGCGACTTTGCAGATGGCGTGATTGCCTTTGAAGGCGAACTGATGGGCGGTCAGGAATTTCTCACCTTTGACAAAGCAGCTGCCAAACTACTGAAACAGCAGAAACGCAAAGTAAGGCTGCTAAAGGCTGGCTGAACGCTGCATCAGCGCACATCGTTGCGCTTCCTTTGTACCCATCATCACGTCCTTGCCCATGTCCTGCCTGCCCCAGTGAATATAAAGGTGACATTTCTACTTTGGGCAAAGGTTGCATTGGCGGTTTGTGCACCAATCACCTTTATGTTTGCTGGTAATGCCATAGAATGACCTGTCCATAAAACTGCACAGGTCAGCCATGAAAATCATTTCTTATACCGATGCCCGAAATGGCTTGAAGGCCGTGATTGATGGCGTGGTCAACGATGCAGACATCGCCGTGATCACGCGCCGCGAGGGCGGTAACGCAGTGGTCATGTCTCAGGCCCAATACGAAAGCATGGCCGAGACCCTGTACCTGCTGTCCAACCCGGCCAATGCAGCGCACTTGGCCACTTCTATTGCTCAACACAAGGCGGGTAAAGCCAAACGCCGTGAGCTTCTTGACGCATGAGCCGTGCTGTGTTGTTCACAGCAGCGGGTTGGGAAGATTACACCTATTGGCAAGGGCAAGATAAAAAAACGCTGCGCCGTATCAATGCGTTGATCGAGTCGGCTCGCCGTGACCCCTTCAACGGTATTGGCAAGCCCGAGCCGCTGGTGGGTAATTTATCGGGCTATTGGTCAAGACGCATCGACGATGTTCACCGACTGGTCTATGCCGCGGATGATGACGAACTGGCCGTGATTGCCTGTCGTGGGCATGACCAGTAGGCTGTCCGCCAAACTTGTACAGCTTGGCCTGCCTTTGCTGGGTTTGACTACAACACAAGACGCGGTGCAGGAGTGAAAACCTATAATTCCGGCTTCTCCGCCAAAGCTATGGCGCCTGCGGTCAAGCACACGCTGATCGCCCTGAATTACCGCTTAATCCAAGAACCCATCACCATGAATCCAAGCAATTCTTCCCAGCCCAAACTGTCGGTGGCCGACATACGCAAAACCTTTTTGGATTTTTTCGCCGACCAAGGACATACCGTGGTGGCCTCCAGCCCGCTGGTGCCGGGCAACGACCCGACGCTGATGTTCACCAACTCGGGCATGGTGCAGTTCAAAGATGTGTTTTTAGGTGAAGACAAACGCTCGTATCTGCGGGCGGCGTCTGTGCAAGCCTGTTTGCGCGCCGGTGGCAAACACAATGACTTGGAAAACGTGGGCTATACCGCACGGCATCACACTTTTTTCGAGATGCTTGGTAACTGGAGTTTCGGCGACTACTTCAAACGCGACAGCTTGAAATGGGGTTGGGAGTTGCTGACACAGGTGTACAAACTGCCGCCCGAGCGTCTCATGGTCACGGTGTATATCGATGACGACGAGGCCTACGATATTTGGCACAAAGAAATTGGTTTGCCAGCTGATCGCATCGTGCGCATCGGTGACAACAAGGGCAAAAAATACGCTTCGGACAATTTCTGGATGATGGCCGACACCGGCCCGTGCGGCCCGTGCTCCGAGATTTTTTACGACCATGGCGCGCACATTCCCGGCGGCCCGCCCGGCAGCCCGGACGAAGACGGCGACCGTTTCATTGAAATCTGGAACCACGTGTTCATGCAGTTCGACATGCAGCCCGACGGCAGCTTGAACAAACTGCCCGCGCCTTGCGTGGACACCGGCATGGGGCTGGAGCGTTTGGCCGCCATCCTGCAACATGTGCACAGCAATTACGAGATCGATATTTTTGAAGCGCTGATCAAAGCCGCAGCGCGTGAAACCGGCTGCGCTGATTTGCAGAACAACTCGTTGCGCGTGATCGCCGACCACATACGCGCGACCGCGTTTTTGGTGAGTGACGGCGTGATCCCCGGCAGCGAAGGACGCGGCTATGTCCAGCGGCGCATCATCCGCCGTGCGATTCGCCACGGGTACAAGCTGGGGCAGAAGAAACCGTTTTTCCACAAACTGGTTGCCGACTTGGTCGCGCTGATGGGCGAGGCCTATCCGAACTTGGCCGCGCAGGCCGAAAAAATCACGGCGGTGTTGAAGACCGAAGAAGAGCGGTTTTATGAGACGCTGGAAAACGGCATGCACATATTGGATGCTGCTTTACCTGATGGCGCCAAAGTCTTGTCAGGCGAGGTGGCTTTCAAGTTGCACGACACCTACGGCTTTCCTTTGGATTTAACGAATGATGTTTGCCGCGAGCGGCATGTGTCAGTTGACGAAGCCGGTTTCCACGCCGCCATGGAAAAACAAAAATCCCAAGCTCGTGCGGCAGGCAAATTCAAAATGGACAGGGCGTTGGAATACACCGGTGTCAGCAACGCATTCGTCGGCTACGAACACCTGAGCGCCGAAGCCCAAGTCACGGCTTTGTATGTGGACGGCGTGGCGGTGAATGAAATGCAAGCCGGGCAAACCGGTGTGGTGGTGCTGGACAACACGCCGTTTTACGCCGAGAGCGGCGGCCAGGTCGGCGACCAGGGCAGCATCAGCGGCGGCGCTGCGGTGTTTGCGGTGGAGGACACGCTCAAGATCAAAGCCGATGTGTTCGGTCACCACGGTCAATTGGCCAAGGGCAGTTTGAAAGTGGGCGACAGCGTCGAAGCGCTGGTCGACACCGCGCTGCGTGCCGCCACGGTGCGCAACCACTCGGCGACGCATTTGATGCACAAGGCCTTGCGCGAAGTGCTGGGCGCGCATGTGCAACAAAAAGGCAGTTTGGTGAATAACGAGCGTACCCGCTTCGACTTCGCGCACACCGGCCCGATCAGCGACGAACACATCCGCGAGATTGAACACAAAGTGAACGCCGAGATATTGGCCAACGCCGATACGCAAGCGCGTGTCATGGACATTGAGGCCGCGCAAAAAACCGGTGCCATGATGTTGTTTGGTGAGAAATACGGCGACACAGTTCGCGTGCTCGACATCGGTAGCAGCCGCGAGTTGTGCGGCGGCACGCATGTGCACAGCACCGGCGACATTGGTTTGTTCAAAGTGGTGGCGCAAAGCGGCGTGGCCGCAGGCGTGCGACGCATTGAAGCCGTGACCGGCGAACACGCGCTGGCCTATGTGCAAACGCTGGAAGACACGGTGAACCAAGCCTGCGCCGCGCTCAAAGCCACACCTGCGGAACTGAACCAGCGGCTGGCGCAATTGCTGGAACAAATGCGTGGTCTGGAAAAAGACATGGGTGCGTTGAAAGGCAAACTGGCTTCCTCCCAAGGCGACGATTTGCTGGCCAAAGCGGTGGATGTCAAAGGCGTGAAGCTGCTGGCCGCGTTGCTGCCCGGTGCAGATGCCAAGGCTTTGCGCGACACCTTGGACCAGTTGAAAAACAAACTCAAAACCGCAGTGGTGGTGCTGGCCAGTGTGGACGGCGACAAGGTGCAACTCGCCGCTGGTGTGACTGCAGATACGCTGACCAAAGTGAAGGCGGGTGAACTGGTGAATTTTGTTGCCCAGCAAGTCGGCGGCAAAGGCGGCGGCAAGCCCGACATGGCCATGGCTGGTGGCACCCAGCCTGCTGGCTTGGACAAAGCACTGACCAGCGTGCAGGCCTGGGTTAACGATCGCTTGTGATTTTCAAGGAACGCCGACTTTGCCAGTCGCGTTCTTCGCCGGTGACCGGGTCTTTGAACGCAATCCGCTGCGCCAACAGTTGCAGGCGTTGGCTGAAGTCATCGGCTTCATCGGGGCCGCGCAGTAGCTGAGGGTAAAGCTGATCGCCTGCAATCGGCACGCCCAAACTCACCATGTGTATGCGCAATTGATGGCGGTGACCGGTGAGCGGTTGCAACTGGTACAGCGCCTCTTCGCCCACGCGTTTTAACAGCGACACCCGCGTTTCGCTGTTGGGTTCGCCCGGCACTTCTTGCGAAAGAAAAAACTTATCCGCTTCTGCCAAACGGCTGCGATGCAACAGCGGTAAGTTCAGTTCTGGTTTGAAAGCCGCCACCGCCTGGTACCACTTGCGTACTTGATGGTGGCGAAACAGGGCGTGGTATGGGTCACGGTCTTGGGTTCGTTTGCAAAACACCACCAAGCCTGCGGTCTCGCGGTCTATGCGGTGAATCGGTGTTAGCGATTCACAAGCGGTCAAGCGCTTGAGTTGCACCAGCAAACAGCTTTGCAGATAACGACCGCCGGGCGTGACCGGCATGAAATGGGGTTTGTCCGCCACCAGCAAGTGCTCGTCTTCAAACAGCACTTGTGCATCTTCCGGTAGGGTGGCTTCATGCGGCACGTCCCGGTAATAAAAAATAAATTGATGCGGAGCATAAGCTTCATCCAGCTTCACCGCGCTGCCGTCCGGGTGCAACACATGGCCTTGGCTGATGCGCTCGGTCCATTCGTGGTTGGAAATCGCAGGAAACCGTTCGCACAAAAAAACCAGTAGCGTGGCCCAGTTCCCGGCGGGCAATCTCACGCGCGAGGCACCGACTCCGTCGCGCATGGGCAAAGTTTCAGGCAAGCCCATGTTCAATCAAAAAAGCCGGGTTGATGGGTGTCGGGCAACTGCATTCACGCCCGCCGGAACACCAGATCCCAGACGCCGTGTCCCAGCTTCAAGCCCCGGTTCTCAAACTTGGTCAAGGGACGGTAGGCGGGTTGCTCGCTGTATCCGTCTGCGCGCGTGCCTGCGTTGACCAGACATGGCTCTGATTGCATGACCTTCAGTATGTGTTCGGCATAAGGTTGCCAGTCGGTCGCGCAATGGATATAGCCGCCGGGTTTGAGCCGCTTGAGCAGTTCGCTCACAAAAGGCGTTTGAATCAAGCGGCGTTTGTTGTGCCGCAGTTTGTGCCATGGGTCTGGGAAAAAGATGTGAACCCCATCCAGCGAGTCAGCGGCCAGCATGTGTTCAATGACTTCAACTGCATCATGTTGCAGTATGCGGATGTTCTCAATGCCCAGTTCACCCATCCGTTTGAGCAAGGCGCCGACACCAGGTTCGTGGACTTCACAGCACAAAAAATTGTCTGCCGGACGAACCTGTGCGATGTGCGCGGTGGCGTCGCCCATGCCAAACCCAATTTCCAAAATCAAAGCTGCGCTGCGCCCGAAGGCTGCTTTTGCGTTGAAAGCATGGCGATCAAAAGGCAGTACAAAACGAGGTCCTAAATCCGCCAGCGCTTTGGCCTGACCGCTGGTGGTGCGACCGGCGCGGGTGACAAAGCTTTTGATGGTTTTGGGATGTTCAATATGCGCTGGGGCTTGGTTGTTCATGGCTTGTTGTGTGAAAGATGTAGCGATTGTGCCTGTGGCTTCATAGCCGACATGCTGTCAGCTTGGTAGCGGGTTGAACCAAGCGCACCGTCCCGCTACGTAGGCTCAATGCCAGCGTTCACGCCACGCATTGACCCAGTGCGGCAAAGCCGAGGCGCAGTTGTCACTGTCAATCTCCGGCAAGCCCAGGACCAGGGCGGCAGCCTGCAAGGCCAGCAAGGCTTTTTCCGGTGTGGCGGTGACCAGGCTTTGTGCGCCATTCTGTTTGGACAGTTTTTCGCCGTCAGCCGCCAGCACCAGCGGCGTGTGCAGGTACACAGGTGCGGGCAGACCCAGGGCTTGTTGCAACAGGATTTGGCGCGCCGTGTTGTCGGCCAGATCTTCGCCGCGCACGACATGCGTGATGCCTTGGGTCGCGTCATCCAACACCACGGCCAATTGGTAAGCCCACAGGCCATCGCTGCGCTTGAGCACAAAGTCGCCGACGGTGACGGCCACGTTCTGCTGTTGATTGCCTAAGCGGCGGTCCTGCCAATGCACTTCGCCTTCAGGTACACGTAAACGCACCGACATGCCCGCTTGGAATGACAGATTCAATGCACGGCAAGTGCCCGGGTAAGGCGTGTCCCGGTGGCGCTCAGGGGCAATGCCTTGCGCCGCCAGGGTTCTGGCGATGTCCGCGCGCGAGCAGCGGCATGCATAGACAGCGTCTATGCGTGTCAGCGCGTCCAGCGCCGTCTGGTAGGCGGATGAGCGCTGTGATTGCAGCATTACCGGCTCGTCACTGACCATGCCGCACGCAGCCAATTGCGACCGAATGGTTTGTGTTGCAGCTTCATGACAACGAGGTGTATCCACGTCCTCGATACGAAGCAGCCATGCGCCTGAATGGGCACGCGCATCCAGCCAACTGGCCAGTGCGGTCACCAGCGAACCGGCATGCAAAGGCCCGGTGGGCGAGGGCGCAAACCGGCCCCGGTAGCGGCTGAAGCTGGGTTTCAAATTAAAAATCAAATGAATTCAACAAGTTGCATCGTGCCTGACTTTAACTCAAGCAATCTGAAAAGCTAGGTGTAAATATATGTTGACAGAATGATGTGTCAACATAGAATCACGTGAAAGCCAAATGGTTTTTAAAAATTTGTGGCCATGGGGGCCATAAATAACCATCGTGCGGGTTTTGCACGGACGTGAAAATCTTTCAAGGAGATAACACCATGTCAGACAAAGTAGGGCCAACAGGCCTGACAGAAGCCGAGTCAGAAGAAATTCATCGGCACCTCATCCAAGGGACTCAAATCTTTGGAATGATTGCAGCGTTGGCACATTTGCTGGCGTACATTTATTCCCCTTGGCTGAAATAAAAGGAGCACCACATGATCTACGGAAAAATCTGGACAGTGGTCAAACCTTCTGTCGGCATTCCCATCTTTCTCGCAGCAGTAGCCATTGGATCGTTTTCGGTTCACCTGGCATTGACCCTGAACACCACATGGGTCAAGAAATTTTTGAATGGAAGCGCAGCAACGGCGGCAGTCATACAGACTGTCAAAACGCCCACTGCCTGACAAAACAAAAATTTCTTTTTTTAATGGGCCGGGATTTACCGATTCCGGTCCATTTTTAAAATGAACACCTCTGTCGTCAAACCTTCTAAAAATTGGATCAAATTTGGAGCGAAGTTTCTGCCGTTTGCAGATGCCGCATCCGATGTATTGCCTTTAAGCAGGCTACTGCGCCTCTCTTTATTTCAAATTTCTGTAGGCATGGCGCTCGCCCTGCTGATCGGCACCCTCAATCGCGTGATGATTGTGGAATTGCATGTACCGGCAGCGCTGGTAGCGGTGATGGTGTCTTTGCCTTTGCTGTTCGCGCCATTTCGCGCCATCATCGGTTTTCGCTCTGACCACCACCGCTCGCACCTCGGTTGGCGGCGCGTGCCTTATATCTGGATGGGCACCTTGTTGCAATTCGGTGGATTTGCCATCATGCCTTTTGCGCTGCTGGTGTTGGGCGGCCTCGGCCAGGCATCAAATGCACCGGCCTGGGTCGGTGATCTCGGTGCGGGTTTGGCTTTTTTGCTGGTCGGCGCTGGTTTGCACACCACGCAGACTGTGGGGCTGGCACTGGCCACCGATCTTGCCCGGCCTGAGGACAGGCCCAAGGTGGTTGGTTTGATGTACGTCATGTTGCTGCTGGGCATCATCATGAGTTCCGTGGTATTTGGTTATGTGCTGGAAGATTTTTCACCCGGCACGCTGATTCGCACCGTGCAAGGTGCTGCCGTCATCACTATTTGTTTGAATGTGATTGCCTTGTGGAAACAAGAGGGCAGAACGCGTGACCGCAGTCCGGGTGTCTACGAAGAAGACCCTGACTTCATGGCATCTTTCAAACTGTTTTGCAATGGCGAAAATGCCATGCGCAGATTGCTATCTATAGGCTTGGGTACCATGGCTTTTAGCATGGAAGATATTTTGCTTGAGCCTTTCGGCGGCGAAATACTCGGACTGAGCGTGGCCCAAACCACTTACCTGACAGCGATTCTGGCCATGGGCGGGCTCATAGGTTTTGCCTGGGCGTCGCAAATTTTGAGTCGTGGCGGCGACCCGTTCAAAATGGCAAGCCGGGGTGCCATGATCGGCATTCCTGCTTTCATCGCCGTGATTTTTTCCGCGCCGCATGCGTCTGCGCCCTTGTTCACCGCGGGCGTGATATTCATAGGATTCGGCGCAGGTTTATTCGGTCACGGCACCTTGACCGCCACCATGAACAGCGCACCGCCCGGACAGGCCGGGTTGGCACTCGGCGCCTGGGGCGCGGTTCAGGCTTCTACCGCGGGTACAGCCATGGCCTTGGGCGGCATCATCCGCGACCTTGCCGCACAATTCACTGATTCAGCAACGGCCTACTCCAGTGTGTATAGTATTGAAGTGGTGTTGCTGTTGCTGACGGTCCTCATCATGAAACCCTTGGTGAAAACCAAGCCTTGAGCGCCTGTGAAGGCAAAAATTATCAGATCAACACACAAGGAGAAAGCACCGTGAAAGTTCAAACAGTTTTATTCATCGGATGGATTATCGTCATGCTGTTTATGTTGGCCAATTGGTTAAATAAGCCTAAAAAAACCATTCGTGACTGATACCCGATCACTTGTTGTCAGCCAGACTCAGCGCCATGCTGAGTCCGCTGATAAAAGCATCTTCGACCCGGTGACCCAGCAGCCAGTCACCGCACACACCGAGCTTCAATTTCGCATCCCAGTGATGCTTTTTGCCCATGGGCTGTGTGGTTTTGGCGTAACGCCATAAATGGGTTTGGGTGAATCCCGGTTCGGCACGTATGCCGGTCAATTCAGCGAATGCCTTTAACAACTTCGCTGTCACCCTGTCTTCATCGTCGTCCAAGTGTTCCTGCGACCATTGCGCACTGGCTTGCACTGTCCAACGCTCAGTGGAGCTGCGTGCGGGTTTGGACGACTCTCTCGAAATCCAGGCGATGCGGTGATGGGTACTGCGCGCTGCATTCCATTGCGGGCCCAGGTGACTCAAGCCGGGCTGATTGGCCAGCGGGTAAGCCAGCATCAAGGTCCAGCACGGCGCGACCTCTACTTTGGACATCATGTCCAGGCCGCTGAACCCGGCCGCGGGTGCGCCTGATTGCCGTAGCAAAAAGTCCGCCTGCACATGCGGTATGGCCAACACAACTGCATCAAAGCCGCCGTATTCATTGCCGTTGCTGCAGACCAGTTGCCACTTATCGGGTGAACCGGGTTGGCGCAGCAAAAATTGCACTTGTGATTGCATGTGAATCAAGCCTGCGTCTTGTAGCGGCTGTGCCCAGTGCCGTATCAGGCTGTTCATGCCGGGGGCGGCGACAAAGTGCGGTTCGCGCAAGGGCAGCGGTGCTTCAATCACGCGTCCCAGCGGATCCAGCACCCGGACCGCATTGGCGCTCCAGGCGCGGCAAATGGCTTGCGTGCCCGGAACTTCGGTGATGGCTTGCATAAATTGGGGATCTCGCACGGTGAAGTACTGCACCCCGTGGTCGAAACTGCCGTAGGCGCTTGAACGTGTCGCCATGCGCCCGCCGGCACCGTGGCTTTTTTCAAAAACGCTGACCTGGTGGCCGGCCTGCACGAGGGTGCGGGCGGCTGTGATGCCGGCCATGCCGGCGCCTATGACAGCAATTGTTTTCATGTCCCGACTCTACACTGTTGTGAACCCTTACGCTCAGAAAGCTTGCCCCAACAGTGACAGGCGCGTCTGGGGCTGGCTTAAGCGGTTCAGCCACCATTGCAATGCGCGCGCGCCGGTAGTGCCGGACTGGCCTTGAGGGCTTTGTCGCCAAGCGTAGCCGATATGACCGCTACGCTGCGGGCGCAGCACCTGGCATGCCACCAGTTCGCCGCGTTCTATGTAAGGACGGGCCATGGGCTCCGGCAAAAAACCTGCCCCCAAGCCGCGCAATTGCGCGTCGAGCTTGGCCAACATGCTCGGCACCGTAAACACATCTTGGCCGGCCAGCAAACCGACGCTGATGCCGTTGCCCTGGGGTATAGAGTCGGCCACGGCGACCGCGCGGTGGGCGCGTATTACCGTATCGCTCAAAGGTTGCACCGCACTGGCCAAAGGATGCATGGGGGCTACCGCAAACACAAATTTCACCACCGGGCCTATGTCTTCAAAACGCAACCCGGAGGGTAGGTCCTCTTGGAGGACAACACCGATGGCTAAATCTGCCTGTCCTGATGTCAACGCATACAGGGTTCCGCTGAGCGTTTCATCTCGCAAACGCAAGCGGGTGGGCGGGTTGGCTTCAAAAAAATGCTGGCTTAAATCCATCACCACACGCTGTTGAATGATGGTGTCGACAACCACTGTGAACTGGCTTTCCCAGCCGGTGGCCACGCGTTTGATGCGGTGGGCGATGCTGTCCATGTCGTTAAGCAGGCGCATGCCTTCGCTGATCAATTCCTGACCGGCGGCGGTCAGCCGGGCCTGGCGCGAGGAACGGTCGAACAACAACACGTCCAGCGTGTCCTCCATCTGTCTGACGCGGTAGCTGAGGGCGCTGGGCACCAGGCCCATGTCGCGCGCAGCGGCGGCGAAACTGCCCAGCCTTGAAATGGTTTGCAGCATAGTTAGGGCGTCAGGGGTGAGTACATCGCGGGCAAAGTTCATAAGGCGCCTTATTCATCAAATAATTTGAATGATGCCATCAATTCAGGCAGACTTGATTTCCTTACCGGCGCACTAAAGTGGGAAACATGACAAAAGGAGCCGACCATGTTGACATTGCGTAAATCAGCGAAACGGGGTTTTGCCGACCACGGCTGGCTGAAATCTTTTCACAGTTTTTCGTTTGCCGCTTACCACGACCCGGCGCACATGGGCTGGGGCAATTTGCGCGTCATCAACGAAGACCGTATCGCTCCCGGCACGGGTTTCGGCACCCATGGTCACCAGGACATGGAAATCATCAGCTATGTGTTGAGCGGTGAAATAGCCCATCAAGACAGCATAGGTAACGTCAAAGGCATACCGCCTGGCGATGTGCAGCGCATGAGCGCGGGCACCGGTGTGCGCCACAGCGAGTTCAACCACGCGCCGGATCAGGAGACCCATTTTTTGCAAATCTGGATACTGCCAAAGCAGCGAGGTGTCACCCCCAGTTATGAACAAAAAACCATTCCAAGCGCCGCAAAACGTGGCGCACTGGCGCTGGTGGCCAGCCCTGAACCTTCAACACAGGCAGTGAAGTTGAATGCGGATGCACACATGTATGCCGGCTTGTTCGACGGCGAAGAAGAAACTCGATTGGTGCTCCACCCTGAGCGCAAGGCCTATGTGTTTTTGATCAAGGGCGGCTTGAGCGTCAACGGTCTGGCGCTTGAAGCGGGCGACGCCCTCATGCTGGCGCAAGAGAGCGAATTGCATTTAAGCCGGGGCAAGGACGCCGAAGTGCTGGTCTTTGACCTAGAGCCATGATTTTTTTAACAGGAGAAGTAAATGAGTAAATCAGTGGTTGTCTACCATTCCGGCTACGGCCATACCCAGCGTATCGCCCAAACCGTGGCTGAAGGCGCTAACGCGCATCTGGTGGCTATAGACTCAGAGGGCAATGTCAGCGAAGCAGATTGGACCGTCATCAATGCAGCCGACGCCATCATCTTCGGTTCACCCACTTACATGGGCGTGGTGTCATGGCAGTTCAAAAAATTCGCCGATGCCACTTCCAAACAATGGATGAGCGGCGCCTGGAAAGACAAGGTCGCCGGCGGATTCACGATTTCCGCTAATCTGAGCGGCGACAAGTTGTCCACCATACAGTACTTCATCACTTTGTCCATGCAATTAGGCATGGTCTGGGTGGGTCAGTCTGAAGCGAATAACGGCACGCTAAACCGCCTGGGATCTTCTTCAGGCTTGATGGCGCAAGTTGGCCCTACCAGTCCTGCCTCAGACATTCCCCAGGGCGATCTGGACACCGCACGGGTCTACGGTGAGAGAGTTGCTGCAATTGCAAAAAAATTGCACGGCTGATTGAGCTTCAGGTGAACACGTGCAGCAGGCTGTAGCGGTCTGAACCACCGGCTTGCTGCATGTCGTGCATTGTTTGTCTTAGCCATGCGTTAGCATGAAACCATGAAAATACTGAGCTTATTGCCCTGGCTGGATTGGATGGTTTTGTGCTTTTTCCTGGCCATGTGGGCGGGGTATGCATGGTTTGCACGCAGGCTGGCAGTGCACAAACACTCGATTCTGGCGGCCAGCAACCGCTTCAGATTGCGCTGGGTCAAAGTGTCGCTGGTGCGCGACCCGCGTGTGCTTGACGGCATCATCACGCAAACGCTGTCGCATACACCTTCTTTTTTCTCCTCCACCACCATAATCATCATCGGTGGACTTCTGGCGCTCCTGGGCACAACCGACAAGGCGGCAGAACTGGTGCGGGAAATTCCTTTTTCGCAAGCCACGCCCATACTGGTCTTTGAGTTCAAGATACTCATACTGATCGCGATTTTTGTCTACGCTTTTTTCCGTTTTTCCTGGTCGATGCGGCAATACACATTCGTGGCGCTGATGATTGGCGCGCTGCCACCACCGCAGTTTTTCCATGACAACCCGGACAAGCAAGACGATTACGCGCAACGTGTGGCGGCCATGACCGGGCTGGCCGCTGAAACTTTTAACGACGGGCTGCGTGCGTATTATTTTTCATTTGCTGCCATGGGCTGGTTTTTCTCGCCGCTGTTTTTTGTCTTGACCACTTTATTGATCGTGGCTATTTTGTACAACCGCGAATTTCACTCTGACGTGCTGAATGTATTTGACGATGGCAACTGAGATAAACTCATTTAATACTTGACATGTGTCAAGTCACTGCTGATCAGGTTCAAGAAAAATAGCAGCCGTGCCCTTATTCCGGGGTTCCGCCATGGCCAGTTTTCCAAAAAATTTTGATACAAACATGACTTTATCTACATCAGTTCGAATTCTTTTCAGTTTATTGTTGATCGGCGCTTTGCCGCTTCAAGCGCAAACTGCGCCGGAACCCGAAGAGGCAGCTACTCCCACCATGCTGCCTTTCAGGTTCAGCCGGGATATTTCTAAAAAAGGTTTTTTCACCCGAGACGCTGAGTGGTATTTCTCTTTAGGTGTCGGCAAAACTTTTTATGCCAATTCCGATATCAGCGTCAAGCAGACCAACTATGACTTTACGGTGCACGACGTCAAAGGCCATGATGAGTGGGGTGACGTCAATGTTCTGATGCCGGATATTGTGCGCGTAGGCCGCTTTATTGACGACGACAAAATGTGGGCTGTTGAACTCGGTCTGGATCACGTCAAATACACCAGCACTGCGGGCCAAACTGTCACAGTGACCGGCACTGCCCCTACTGCCCTCACAGGTACCGTAACCCCGTCCTCCGATGAGTTTTCTTACAAGCTGCACAACGGCTTGAACCACTTGATGGTCGATTTGGTGTACCGCCGTCCCATCACGGCAGCTGCCGTGAGCGACACCTCGAGCCTGGCATTCATCGGCAAAGTCGGTGCGGGCGTTGCCTATATTCACCCATACATTAATATCAATGGGTCATCCAGTGATGTGGGAAGCAAGTCGCTAAACAATCTGATCGGATTTAACAGTGGCTGGTGGCGTATTGTGGGCGTGTCTACCAGCGTGGAAGCCGGATTCCGTTACGTTCTCAGCAAACCTTGGTATCTGGAACTGACCGACAAAACCATTTTCACCACCATGAGCAACATCCCCGTTTCTAATGGAACTGCCAGCCAAAATTTGTGGTCTAACGAAATACTCTTAAGCGTAGGCTATACCTTCGACAACAAATAATGTCGGCCAAGCTTGCTGAAACCAGCTTGGTGCTTTCAATCCACACTGTCGCAAGCGCAGGCCGCACAGCTCAGTAAATATGATCGAACGGCAAAGCGTTGAATTTGGTACGGCTCTCTTCCACAAACACACTGCGTTCATAGGCAATTGCATCTGCCGAGCCGGTTTTGGTGTCCGAGCCCACAGCAGCGGTTGATCCGCCGAACATAAGCTCCAGTGCGTCTGCTGATTCCATGATGCTTTGCACAATGTCTCGCGCTTGCTGAGTGGCCTTGGCAGAAGCCAAAATGGCCGCTTGAGCCGCGACCAAGGGCGCCGCCACCGAGGTGCCTGACCATGACCAGAGTTGTTCATCGGTGCCGAAACCTGTGATGTCCACACCCGGCGCGGTGACAAAGTTATAACCTTGTGTCGTGCCTGCCTTATTTGAAAACGACGCCATACTGACCGGCGTTATTGAGGTTTGTGTCGCACCGACGGCGATCACATTGGGCATGACCATGGCGTAGGCCGCCGGGTAACAGGGTAGGCTGCCGGCGCTGTTACCTGCGGCAGCAACCACCACCACATCGTGCGCTTGGGCATAGCCGAGCGCCTTCAGTACCAAGCTGTCGGGGTTGTCTTGTCCCAGCGACAAATTGATCACATCGGCGCCGTGGTCGACCGCAAAATAAATCGCTGAACTTACCTTGCTGCTGCTGCCGTGTCCGTTGGCGTCCAGGGCTTTGAGCACCATCAGTTCAGCGCCGTACGCGCCGCCCGTGATACCGAAACCGGTGCCTGGTCCGGCGCATATTTCGCTGCCAGTCATGGTGCCGTGGCCGTTGTCGTCCTGCACATCGGCCGAATCATTGACAAAGTTCCAGCAATAGCCGCTCAAGCGAATATGGCTGGTGAGGTAGCTGTTCTTCAAATCAAAACCGGTGTCTATGCATGCAATCACGGCACCTTGACCGGTAAAGCCTTGCGACCAGGCGGTGGTAAAGCCCAGGTCATCCAGGTAACTGTGGGTGTTGGTCTGGCTGATGAAAGGTGTGTAGCTGGCCCCTTTGACGATCGCCAGGGCATGCGCTACGTTGGCCTGTCCCCAGCCGCTGCTCGCGCTCCAGCCGGGAGTGGCAGTCATGGCCGGTGCGTTTGCAGCAGTAGCCCCCAAACCCGATGAAAAACCCGATGCACCGGCGGCTACCCCGCACAGCAAGCCCGGTATCAGCCAGGGTTGGTTTGCCGTCGGCGTGTCTGAATTTGATTTATCGAGCCAGGGCAGGGAATTGAAATTGGCCCGATTTGTCGAACCGACCTCAGCCACTGCGTCAGGCGAGTAAAAAGCTGCGACAACACCGCTGTCGCTCGTCCATGCCAGTTGCGCACCGGCTGAATCTTCGGTCGACGGGTTGAGCGCTGACTGCAAGTCGGTATTCGCTTCTTCTTGTGCTGTTTTGTGCCAGGCGTGAAACACCATGGCAAGCGTGTTGTCAGTCTCAGCGTCGGCAGGCGACGGCGCATTCAGCGGGCGAAAGTAGCGCGCCTGGCTGGTGGCGCCTGGCAGGCGGGTAGCGGCTTGAACCGGCTGGCTGTTGGACAACATGGCATTCCTTGACGCAAAGACTGTGTGGTGTGACAACAGTCATTCAGCAAGAAATGCACCATTCGAAAATGGTTTATTTTTGGATTAAAAAACGCTGTGAATGAAGCGTTAAAAGTAAAGGTAAACGGATTTTTGACACCTGCGTTGCAGGAAGTCGGGTGCGGGTATGAGGGAAAGTTGACGAGCCTTGACCCCGGCACTGGCTCCACAGTTAGGGCTGCTTGGTTCCCCACCTGACCCGGTTGGCCGCTTTACCATGCGGGAAGGCCCGTCA
>CAISPG010000017.1 GCA_903887325.1 uncultured Burkholderiales bacterium
CCGACGATTGCCGAGGTTGCCAAACGGGCAGGCATATCCCGGGCAACCGCTTACCGGTGTTTTCCGAGCAGAGGCGCCATGCTCGGCGCCATGGTCAGCCAATCGCTAGGGCCTATGCGCACTTTTGCATCCGAGCATGCACAGGGCAAAGACCGGGTGCTGGATTTGTTTAACCGCAGCTTTCCACGGCTCAGCAAACACGAATCCACCTTGAGAACCGCTGTGCAGATTTCTTTGGAGCAACAGGCGTTGGCACAAGCCGGATTACTCAAAGAAAAGATCTTTCGCCGGGGGCACCGCATACACATTCTTCACACGGCACTTGAACCTTTAAAGAAAGAATTACCTCAAGATATTTATAACCAATTGCATAAATCCCTGGCCGTGATTTACGGCATAGAGATTTTCATTGTGCTCAAAGACATTTGCAATGAGAAAAATAAAGAAGTCAAAAACACCTTGTTATGGATGGCCGACGCCTTGATTGAAACAGCACTTGAGCAAGCACGCAGTCGCATAAACTCCGGGCCGCACGACAAGGCAATGCAATGAAACTTGCTAGCAACTGCTTCAAAAATTGAAT
Organism: uncultured Burkholderiales bacterium; assembly: GCA_903887325.1. GTDB lineage: Bacteria > Pseudomonadota > Gammaproteobacteria > Burkholderiales > Burkholderiaceae_C > Limnohabitans. Next base: position 584 of record CAISPG010000017.1, read on the forward strand.
AACTAACGGAGTAAATAAAACATGATTCTTGGAATGAACCACTTCACTGCCATCGCCGGGGATCCGGTTGCCACACTGGCTTTTTATGAGAACCTGCTCGGTCTGAAAACCGGCTACAGACCGGACCTTGGATTTGACGGCGCCTGGTTATACGCAGGCGAGACAGCAGTGTTACACCTCTACTTCGACAGACCGGTGCCGCAACCCGCTGCCGGAGTCATAGATCACATGGCATTCACCACCGTTGATTTGAAAGCCATGAAAGCGCGCTTTGATGAAAGCGGCTATCCCTATCACTTGCAGCACCGGGAAGGCGGGCCATGGCAATTGTTTTGCCATGATCCCAGCGGGGCCAAGGTAGAGTTGAATTTTTCAGCCAGAGAAAGCTTGGACTGAAAGCAAAAAACCCGCAAAGCCTCTTCAGGCTGCACGGATTTTTGCGTTGTATTTACTGGAGATTACTTTTTGGCTTCAGCAGGCTTTTCTGCAGCAGGTTTATCTGCAGCAGGCTTATCTGATTTGAAAAAATCGCCGATAGAAGATGTGGTGGAGTCCCAGGCAGAGCTTATGGAAGCGCAACCAGTCAAACACAAAGCGGAGATCATCACAAACATGAAAGTAAGGGATTTGAGTGTACGCAACATAACATTCCTTTAATTAAAATTTATTTAAACCAGTCGAATCAACAAAACAAAGGCAAATATAACGCTTTGTTACCCGTCATTTGTGACACTCATAAAAAATCACCGTCTTGAATCGTCAGTAATTGTGGCTTTATCGCGCCATTTAACGGACGGGACCGAATCCACCACAGGGATCCTTTGCGAAAAGGCAAAGTCACGGTCAAAGGCAAATCCAGCAATTGACTCACTGCTTGCGATAAAAAAGGTTGATGCGACACCATCAGCACCGCCGTCGGCGCAAGCGGCCATTGACTGGCAGCAAGCAGTGCTTCTGCGCTGCTGTCGGGCCTGATTTCGTGACACAAAGTGAAAGCTTGAGTAAGAGCCTGCACCGTCTGAACAGTTCTGAGCGCCGGGCTGCACAAAACAAGCGTATTCGCCGGCATGTGACGATTCAACCAACCGGCCATGTTTTCTGCTTGACGAATGCCTTTGTCAGTCAATGGCCTGTCCATGTCTGATTCACCCTGCAAGGCATCCCGGGCATGCGCATGACGCCAAAGCAATAAATCCATGTCAGGCTTTTCGGCTGTAGCGTTTCATCAATTCAGTTTGCGCCCGCAGTGAACGGCTGGCGACAGGTGACCGGGCACGCTGATAACTGCCATCCACCTGCAACACCCAGGCGTCTGTGTTGTCGTGCAAATAAGCCACCAGGCATTCGTCAACAATGCGTTGTCGCAAATCCGGGTCCAACACCGGCCAGGCCACTTCAATACGGCGCATCATGTTTCTGTTCATCCAGTCTGCACTCGAGAGGTACAAGTCCTCCTTGTCGCCCGACCGGAAGTAAAAAATCCGCGAGTGCTCCAAAAACCTGCCGATGATGGAACGTACTTTGATGCGATCCGTGAATCCCGGTACCTGTGCCGGCAAAATACATGCGCCACGCACGATCAAGTCTATGTCTACGCCGCGCTGACCAGCCTGCACCAAATGTCTGGCGAGTTTCTCATCCGTCAGGGAATTCATTTTCAAAATGATCCGCCCTGGTTTGCCCTGTGCACAGGCCTTGCTGATCTTGTCAACCATGTCGATCAACTGCTCTTGCAGCTTGAAAGGCGCCAGCCACAAATGGTTGAGATGGCTGATGCGTGTCTGACTGGCCAGTTGGGTAAACACCTGCTCCATGTCTGCGGTGATTTCCGGGTTCATGGTCAGAACACTGATGTCTGTATAAAGCCTGGCCGTTCGAACGTTGTAATTGCCGGTAGACAAATGCGCGTAACGCACCAGCTTGCCTGCTTCACGCCTTGTCACCAGCATCATCTTGGCGTGGGTTTTCAGTCCTACCACACCATAGACCACTTGGGCGCCTATGGACTCCAGTCGCTCCGCCCAATTGATGTTGGCTTCTTCATCGAACCTGGCTTTGATTTCCACCACCGCAGTGACTTCCTTACCGCGCAACACTGCTTCTCGCAACAAATCCATCAAGGCCGAATCGCTGCCGGTCCGGTAAATGGTTTGTTTGATCGCCAGCACCTTGGGATCGTTGACGGCTTCTTTCAAAAAATCAAGCACGCTGGAAAAAGATTCAAAAGGCTGGTGAATCAGGATGTCGTTTTTGCGTATTTGCTTAAACAGCGATTCACCTTCCTGCAATTGCCTAGGGTAGCAGGCTTGGTGCGCAGGAAATACCAGTTGCGGCATATTGATCAAGTCGATCATCTGGTTCAACCTGACCAGATTCACCGGACCGGCCACGCGATACAGAGCGGCATCCGGCAACTTGAATTGCTGCAATAAAAAATGCGACAGGTATTCAGAGCACTCTGAAGAAACCTCCAGGCGCACCGGCACACCGAACTGTCTGTGTTCAAGCCCGTGCCGCAAGGCGGTACGCAAATTTTTGGCATCTTCTTCATCGACCAGCAATTCAGAGTCGCGGGTGACACGGAATTGAGAGAACTGGCCGACCACCCTATCGGGAAACAAATCCGTTAAGTGTGAACGTATGACGCTGGACAAACTCACCATGCAAATGGCTTTGCCGGACACAGACGCGGGCAAACGAATGACCCGCGGCAGCGAACGCGGCACTTTGACAATCGCAATGTCATTCTCGCGGCCGAATGCATCTTTGCCGGTCAGGCGCACAATGAAGTTTAAGGATTTATTGGCGACCATGGGAAAAGGATGCGCCGGATCCAGACTGACAGGCGTGAGCAATGGCCGGACTTCGCGATCAAAGTATTGCTTGACCCATTTGTGCTGCGCCGTATTTCTTTCATCGTGGGTGATGAGTTGCAAGCCTTGCTTTTTCAACACCGGCATCAACTCTTCGTTGAACAAGCGGTATTGCTGATCCACCAGCAAATGCGCGGCCCGCGAAATTCTTTCGAAACTCAGCTGTGAATACGGTGCGAGTTCGCTGGTATTTCCGATTTGATGCAAATGCAAAGCCACCCGTACTTCAAAAAACTCATCCAGGTTGGAAGACACGATGCACAAGTAACGCAAACGCTCAAGCAAAGGTATGTCTTCACGGCGCGCCATGTCCAGCACCCGTGCATTGAAAGCCAGCGTGCTTTCGTCACGGTCAATCATCAAGGGTTGCGCTGAAGTTGCCATATTCAATCTATCCTTTTCAATGACTGGCTTAAAAGATCAGCGTGATGCTGCGAGGTTTGCATGTCCGGCGACTCAACCAAGATGCGCAGCACAGGCTCGGTGCCGCTGGGTCGTATGAGTATCCTGCCCCGACCGTTCAAAGCGGCCTCAGTCTCTTGGCAGCTACGCTGGAAAGCTGCATGGGTTTTCCAATCCGTGCCGGCTTGTAATTTCACATTGACCAGACACTGCGCCATCATGTCTACGCCGGACAACATCTCCGTCATGGTTTTTCCGTGACGCAAACAGGCTTGCAACACTTGCAGACAGCTGATGATGCCGTCACCCGTGCTGTGCTTGTCCAGCATCAACAAATGACCTGAGCCTTCGCCGCCAATGATCCAGCCGTGTTCCACCAGTTGTTCCAGCACATACCTGTCGCCTACACCTGCGCGTACCAGTTCAATACCCAGGGCTTTTAACGCGGTTTCCACGCCGTGGTTGGTCATCAAGGTGCCGACCACCCCGGGCAAAACCAGGCCTTGCATTTGCCGGTCGCGCGCCAGCAGGTAAAGCAATTCGTCGCCGTTGAACAAGCGTCCGCTGTGGTCTACCAGTTGCAGCCGGTCGGCGTCTCCATCCAAAGCGACGCCGAAATCCGCACCTTGAGCCAGCACGGCATCCACCAAGGTCTGAGGCGAAGTCGCGCCCACATCCCGGTTGATGTTCAAGCCGTCAGGCGAACAACCAATGGCAATCACCTCCGCACCCAATTCCTTGAGTATTTGCGGTGCCGCCAGATAAGCCGCGCCGTGGGCCGCATCGACCACGATTTTCTTGCCCTTGAGAGTTAATCGGTCTGAAAACGTGCTTTTGCAAAACTCTATGTACCGGCCTACGGCGTCGTCCAACCGGCGCGCCTTGCCCAGACGGATGGAAGGCACCCACTCAGGCGCTTGCAACAAACGCTGCTCGACCGACAACTCCCATTCATTGTCCAGCTTGGTGCCTGTGGCGCTGAAAAATTTCACGCCGTTATCGTCAAACGGGTTGTGGCTGGCACTGATGACCACACCCAAACTGGCGCGCAAGGCCTTGGTCAGGTAAGCCACGCCGGGAGTAGGAATCGGGCCGAGCAAAACCACGTCCACACCCGCAGAATTAAAGCCGGCCTCAAGCGCGGATTCAAGCATATAGCCCGATATGCGTGTGTCTTTGCCAATGACCACGCTGGGGCGGGTTTCTGATTGTTTGAGTTGATGACCGACGGCGTTGGCCAGACGCAGCATAAAGTCCGGCGTGATCGGGGCTTGCCCCACAGTGCCGCGTATGCCATCGGTGCCGAAATAAAGTCTTTTCATGGTTCTATTATCCAGACACAAGCTGAGTCGTTCGCGAGGCCTGCCAGACGGCCAGCGCAGCTACCGTGTCAGCCACATCGTGCACGCGCAGCACTGAGGCACCTTTGTCAGCGGCCAAGACAGCGGCCACCACACTGGGCACCAGCCGGTCGCCTACCTCGCGCCCGGTGACCGCGCCCAAAGAAGATTTACGCGACCAGCCAAGCAACAACGGCAGACCGGACTGCATCAGCTCCTGCTGTCGCTGCAACAGCATGAAATTTTGAGCAACCGTTTTGCCAAAACCTATGCCCGGATCTAGTACCAGCCGTTGCTGTTCAATGCCTTGAGCAATGGTCGCTTGAATACGCTGTTTGAAAAATTCGCCCGCCTGTGCAAGCGGATCGCCACTCAAGGGAGACAACTGCATGGTGGCCGGTTCGCCGTGCATATGCATCAGGCAAATACCGCATTCATAAGACGCCACCGCCTGCAAAGCGCCGGGCTGACGCAAAGCCCATATGTCATTGATGATGTCCACCCCCATGTCCAGCGCCTTGCGCATGGTCTCAGGGTGGTAGGTATCGACAGAAACCGGCAAATTCCATGTCAGCAATTCCGCCAGCACCGGATGTATACGCTGCCATTCTTCTTTGTGGCTCAAGGCTGTGGCCCCGGGGCGGGTTGACTCGCCGCCTATATCAAGAATGTCGGCACCTTGGCGCATCTGGGCCTCAGCCGCTTGAATGACGCCTTGGACGACCAACTGCGACGCGCCTTGTGAGAATGAATCCGGGGTGACATTGACTATGCCCATCACCAGCGGCTTGTGCAATGACAGCTTGTAACGCGTGGTCTGCCAGAAACCAAAATGGGGCCTGAGCCCCATTGTGTTTGCGTTATTGCCGGTCATCAAGCCGTGGTCGGTGACGGGTTGGGATGAACCGCAGGTGTACCGCCGGAGCCGTCAACGGAAGACGGAGTGCGTGGTGTCCAGTCCTTGGGAGGACGCGGCGGGCGCCCGGCCATGATGTCGTCCAACTGATCGCTGTCTATGGTTTCCCATTCCAACAGCGCGTGCGCCATGGCGTGCATTTTGTCGGCGTTGTCCTCGATCAATCGGCGCGCCAGGTTGTACTGACCGTCGATGATGCTGCGCACTTCGTCATCCACTTTTTTCATGGTGGATTCGCTCATATTGGTGGTTTTGGTGACTGAGCGACCGAGAAACACTTCGCCTTCGTTTTCCGCATACACCATAGGGCCCAGCGCCTCGGACATGCCGTAACGCATGACCATGTCGCGCGCGATTTGCGTGGCGCGTTCGAAATCGTTGGAAGCGCCGGTGGTCATCTGGTTCATGAACACTTCCTCGGCGATACGGCCACCGAACAGCATGCTGATCTGGCTCAGCATGTAGTTTCTGTCGTAGCTGTAACGGTCGGCCTCAGGCAGGCTCATGGTGACGCCCAGGGCGCGGCCGCGCGGGATGATGGTGACTTTGTGCACCGGGTCGCATTTGGGCATTAATTTACCGATCAATGCATGGCCTGACTCGTGGTAGGCCGTGTTCTTGCGTTCTTCTTCAGGCATGACCATGCTGCGGCGTTCGGGGCCCATCAGGATTTTGTCTTTGGCTTTCTCAAAATCCTGCATTTCAACCACGCGGGCGTTGCGGCGCGCGGCCATCAATGCGGCTTCGTTGGTCAGGTTGGCCAAATCAGCACCGCTCATGCCGGGTGTGCCGCGCGCGATGACGCCGGGTGACACGTCCTGGCCGACAGGAATCTTGCGCATGTGCACATTCAAAATTTGTTCGCGACCACGGATATCGGGCAGGGTCACATAAACCTGACGGTCAAAGCGACCGGGGCGCAACAAGGCGGCATCCAAAATGTCGGGACGGTTGGTGGCAGCCACCACAATGACACCAAGGCTGGTCTCAAAACCGTCCATCTCAACCAGCATCTGGTTCAAGGTCTGTTCACGTTCATCGTTACCGCCGCCCAGGCCTGCACCGCGCTGGCGGCCGACCGCGTCGATCTCGTCGATGAAAATAATGCAAGGCGCATTTTTCTTAGCGTTCTCAAACATGTCGCGCACACGGGCCGCGCCCACACCGACGAACATTTCAACAAAGTCTGAACCGGAGATGCTGAAAAAAGGCACCTTGGCTTCGCCGGCAATGCCCTTGGACAACAAAGTTTTACCGGTTCCGGGCGGGCCGACCAGCAGAAGGCCGCGCGGAATACGACCGCCCAGCTTTTGAAATTTTTGCGGATCCTTGAGGAAGTCAACCACTTCCTTGACTTCTTCTTTGGCCTCGTCACAACCGGCCACGTCAGCAAAGGTGACGGTGTTATTGTTTTCGTCGAGCATGCGGGCTTTGCTCTTACCAAAACTGAAGGCACCGCCTTTGCCGCCGCCTTGCATCTGGCGCATGAAATACACCCAGACGCCGATGAGCAGCAACATAGGACCCCAGCTGACCAGCAAGGTCATGAGCAATGAGCCTTCTTCGCGCGGCTTGACATCGAATTTGACGTTGTTGGCGATCAGGTCGCCGACCAGGCCGCGATCCAGGTAAGTGGCGTTGGTGCGCACTTTGCGGTCGTCGGTGGTGGTGGCGATGATTTCGGTGCCGCCCTGGCCTTCTTGAATGGTGGCTGACTTGATGCGCTTGCCGCGCACTTCCTCAAGGAAATCGGAGTACGCCAGATAGCCATTACCAGCCTGTCCACGGGTATCGAATTGCTTGAACACAGTAAACAAAACAAGCGCTATTACCAGCCAAACAGCCAATTTGGAAAACCAGGGGTTGTTCAAAGAGAACTCCAGTCAGAGAAATACCGGCGAGATGCCAATAAGAAGATTACGTTCATTTTAGGCTTTTCAAGGCGCAACCGGAGATTTAGTACAAGCGAACCATGTACACAGTACGGAATTTGCACAAATCCACTCAGACCGCCGGAAATTGATCTCTTACAAGGTATGTAAAACCAGTAGTGTCCGGTTAAATCATGAGGTTAGTTGAATAAAGCCAATACTGGCGCTGGTTTGCAGTCGATTTTGTTTGGTGCCGATTTGAAACTCTTTTTCACATTCTTGTGTAATTTC
>CAISPG010000018.1 GCA_903887325.1 uncultured Burkholderiales bacterium
AAAAGAGAGTGACTTTTCAAACAAATCAATGCGATTTTCACATGGTGATAATTTGTTGCCAGAGATCATTTTTAAACTGAGTTTTTCAGACAATCCCTAGAAACAAGGATCAGCGGCACAGCATTCGCGCAAGACCATGCCAGACACACAGGACAAACACTGGACGCCCCGGCCATTGTTCAAGCCATGCGCCATGGCGATGCGCAAGCTTTAGAAACTTTCAACAGGTACGTGAGCCGACTGGGCCGCGCGCTGGCCCAAGTCATCAATTTGCTGGATCCGGATTGCATCGTGCTTGGCGGCGGCATGAGCAATGTGCAGGAGATTTACCCGCGCATAGGCGAAGAAATTTCAAAATACAGTTTCGGTGTCAAAGCAACGACGCCGGTACACCCGGCCCTGCATGGTGATTCATCCGGCGTTCGCGGGGCCGCCTGGCTGTGCCGCTGACCGGGTTCAAGTGCCGCCGAGAACGGTCAACAACTGTGTTTCCAGATCTATTTGTGTGCGGTTGTGCTGCAAGGCTGCGCCATCAATCAAAAAAGTATCTTCAACCCGCTCACCCAAAGTACTGGCCTTGGCCAGCAACACATTGATCTGGTGTTGCGCCAGTATTTGCGCGACGCCGTAAAGCAAGCCGGCGCGGTCGCTGGCGGAAATGCTGAGCAACCAACGCTGCGCTTTTTCATCGGGTTGCAATCGCACACGCGGCGCCACCGGAAAACTTTTGACGCGACGCGATACCCGCCCGCCTTGGCGCGGTTTGAGCAAAGGGCCGCCGTTTTCAATCGCTTGTTTCAAACCGTTTTCCACCATGGGTATGAGTTCGCGGTAATGCACGTTCAACATGGGCGTGACCACCTGAAAGGTGTCTAGCGCGTAGCCGTTTTTCGCGGTATGCACCTTGGCGTCCAAAATACTGAATTCGGCCTGGTCGAAATAACCGCAAATCCGCGCAAACAAATCCGTTTGATCCGGCGTGTACACCAGGACTTGCAAACCTTCGCCCAGCGGTGACAAACGCGCTTTCACTGTCACGCCTGTTGGCACGCCTTGCGCTTTGGCCAACGCCAGCGGTCTGGACAACTGCCTGGTATGCCAAGCAATGTCGGCTGCTTCATGGCGCATGAAATAACTGACGTCGAGTATGTTCCATAAATCTTTGTGCGACTCAAACGGCATGGCGTACAAGTTCAGCGTTTCCAGCGCCTCGCGCTTGCGCATTTCTACCAAGGCATGAGGGTCGTGCGCCTGACCGCCCAACACAGCGGCGCTGGCGCGGTATAAATCCTCCAGCAACTTGCCTTTCCAAGCGTTCCAAACCTTGGGGCTGGTGCCGCGTATATCTGCTACCGTCAGCAAATACAAGGCACGCAAATAACGCTCGTTGCCTACGCTTTGCGCAAATGCATTCACCACATCCGGATCGCTCAAGTCTTGCTTTTGTGCCACGTTGCTCATGGTCAGGTGGTGTTTGACCAAGAATTCAATCAACTGTTGATCGGCCTTGGAAATACCATGCTGGCGGCAGAACAAACGCACCTCGTGCGCGCCCAAGTCTGAATGGTCGCCGCCGCGTCCTTTGGCAATGTCGTGAAACAGCGCTGCTACGTACAAAATCCAAGGCTGTTCCCAGCCTGCAGCGAGTTGCGAACAAAACGGGTATTCATGCGCGTGTTCGACGATAAAGAAACGGCGTACATTGCGCAGCACCATCAAAATATGCTGGTCGACTGTGTAGACGTGAAACAAATCGTGCTGCATTTGGCCGACGATGCGTCTGAACACCCACAGGTAACGCCCCAGCACCGAGGTCTGGTTCATCAAGCGCATGGCATGCGTAATGCCTTGCGAGGTTTGCAAAATGCGCATGAACATGGCGCGGTTGGCCGGATCCCGCCTGAAGGCCGCGTTCATCAAGCCTCTTGCGTTGTAAAGCGCACGCAAGGTTCTGGCAGACAAACCTTTGACGCCTACGGTTTCCTGGTAAACCAAAAAGGTTTCCAAAATGGCGTGCGGTTCGCGCTGGTACAAATCATCGTCAACCACTTCCAGCATGCCGGCTTTGTCGATAAAACGCTCGTTCAACTGGCGCGGCGGGTGCGACTGCGTTTGTTGGAACAACCAGTCTTCAATGTTCAAGTGAATGATCTGGTTCAACTGGGTAACTGCTTTGGCAGCCCAGTAATAACGCTTCATCAATGCTTCGCTGGCAGCTCTGGCCATGCCTCCGTCTCGACCATCGGGTGACAGGCCCAAGCCAAGCGCGAGCAATGTTTGCAAATCAAACACCAGGCGGTCCTCACGGCGTCTGGCGCTCCAGTGCAAGCGCCAGCGCAGCAACGACAACAGGCTTTCGTTGCGCTGCAATTGCCTCAACTCCAAAGCCGTCACCATGCCACGCGCATGCAAGTCTTTCCAGCTGTTGCCCAGACCGCTGGCCTTGGCCAGCCACAACAACATTTGTAAATCGCGCAATCCGCCGGGCGACTCTTTGCAGTTGGGTTCCAGCGAATACGGTGAGTTCTCAAACTTGTTATGCCGCTGCTGCATTTCCAGCGTTTTGCCAGTGAAAAAAGCCTTGGCCTCCAGCCTGGCGTTAAAGCTGTCGCTGAAGCTTTGCATCAAGCGGCGGTTGCCGGTGAGAAAACGCGATTCCAGCATGGCGGTTTGCACCGTGATGTCGGCGGCGGCTTCGTTAATGCAATCTGTCAGATTGCGCACGCTGGAGCCGATCTCCAGGCCCGTGTCCCAGCAACTGCCTATGAATGTCTCAATCTTGTTTTTCAATACTTCATCGACTTCAGCGCTGGCGTCGTCCGGCAGCAACACCAGCACATCCACATCTGAATAAGGAAACAGTGCTTGTCTGCCATAACCGCCGACCGCCAGCAGGCAGGTGGTACCAGGCATGTTTGCCTTTTGCCACAAGCTGTGCAAAGTCTCATCGCATAAATCGCTGAGCAGCTTTAAATGGGCGTGCACGCGGGAGGCGCGCGCCAGACTTTGTTCTGCGGCGCATTGGGCCAGCAGTGCAGATTTACGTTGTCTGAAGTCAGACGCGGCGTGGTTCACTCGTCAGCAGACCGTGGTGGTGACAAAGGCGGGCAGGGCAGGACTGCCTTCGGACAGCGTCAGCACTTCATAGCCGGTCGGTGTGACCAGCACCGTGTGTTCCCATTGCGCAGACAGGGAATGGTCGCGCGTGATGATGGTCCAGCCGTCGCCCATTTCTTTGATATCGCGTTTACCGGCGTTGACCATGGGCTCAATAGTGAAAGTCATGCCGGGTTTGAGTTCTTCCAGCGTGCCGGGCTTGCCGTAGTGCAGCACTTGCGGCTCTTCGTGGAACACCTGGCCTATGCCGTGGCCGCAGAATTCGCGCACGATGGAAAAGCCGTGGTTTTCAGCAAAAACCTGAATCGCGTGGCCGATATCGCCCAAACGCGCCCCTGGCTTGACTTTGACAATGCCATGCCACATGGCTTCATAGGTCAATTGGCACAGGCGTTTGGCGGCAATAGAGCCTTCACCGACGATGAACATGCGGCTGGTGTCGCCATGCCAGCCGCCTTTGATGACGGTGATGTCAATATTGACGATATCGCCCTTTTTCAAGGCCTTGTCGCTGGGGATACCGTGACACACCTGGTGGTTGATCGAGGTGCAAATAGATTTTGGGTAGGGGTTGTTGCCGCTGGGGTTGTAGTTCAGCGGGGCAGGTATGGCTTGTTGCACCTGGGTGATGTAGTCAAACGCGAGTTTGTCCAGGTGGTTGGTGGTGACTCCGGGCTGCACATGCGGGGTCAGGTAGTCCAGCACTTCAGAGGCAAGTTGGCCTGCAATGCGCATGCCGTCGATGCCGTGTTGGTTTTTGTAAGTGATGCTCATGGCCGAATTATCTCAGGCTGACGCGGTCTGTTCTAAGCCCCCCGGCAGTGCCGTTAAAATTCATGCATGACATGCTGTACCCGTTCACAGCTAAGCCCTCTTAAACCCAAGGCCACCCCGTGACCCTTCAGATCAGTAATTTTCAGGGCGGCCCCGCCTTCAGCTGCTTTAAAACCCGTCGTTTGCTCAGCAGATTGCAATCTGTTTGTGCAGCCATTCAATCACTGCAAGCCACGCATGTTTACTTGCTGGCGGTCGACCGTCCGCTGAAAACCGCCGACTACGCACGCTTGGCGCAACTGCTGGACGCTGTGGATGACAAGGCCTTGCCTGTTGCGTCAGCTGACACGCTGACGCTGGTGGTCTCGCCGCGCCAGGGCACGGTGTCTCCCTGGGCCTCCAAGGCAGGTGATATTGCGCGCAATTGCGGTTTCGCGTTGCACCGCCTGGAGCGCTTGACCGAGTACCGCTTGGTGCTGAAGAGTGCTTCACAACCATCTTCCATCGAACTTGCAGGGATTCATGCTTTGTTGCACGACCGCATGACCGAGTCTGTCTGGGCAGACCGCTTGTCAGCGCGCGTGCTTTTGCAAAATCTGAATGCCGTCGACATGGTCAGCGTCGACGTTTTGAAGCAAGGGCGACAAGCGCTGGTGCAAGCGAATACCGATAACGGTTTGGCGCTGGCAGATGATGAAATCGATTATTTGTTGCAGGCTTTCACCCGCCTAAAGCGCAACCCCACCGATGCAGAGTTGATGATGTTCGCGCAAGCCAACAGCGAGCATTGCAGACACAAAATTTTCAACGCCGACTACATCATTGACGGTCAGGTGCAGACACACAGTTTGTTCGGCATGATCCGCCACACCCATAAAACCAACCCTCAACACACCGTGGTGGCGTATTCGGACAACGCAGCCATCATGCACGGGCATCAGGTAGAGCGATTCAGCGCTGCGCTCACCGGTTACATGCCGCGCTACGACAAAAGCAGCGGCGTGCAACATATTTTGATGAAGGTCGAGACGCACAACCATCCGACCGCCATTTCACCGTTTCCGGGTGCGGCTACCGGTGCCGGCGGCGAGATTCGCGACGAAGGCGCCACCGGTCGCGGAGCCAAACCCAAGGCAGGCCTGACCGGTTTCAGTGTCTCCAAACTTTGGGGAAGCAGCATAGGACAGGCTTCGCACATGGCCTCTGCTTTGCAAATCATGACCGAAGGCCCCTTGGGCGGCGCAGCTTTTAACAACGAGTTTGGACGACCGAATCTGCTGGGCTATTTCCGCGAATACGAACAAGTGGTCAATGGCGTGCAACGCGGTTACCACAAACCCATCATGCTGGCCGGTGGCCTGGGCGTGGTGCGCGAAGAACTCACCCACAAACTGCTTTTCCCCGCCGGTACCTTGTTGATTCAACTCGGCGGCCCGGGCATGCGCATAGGCATGGGCGGTGGTGCCGCCAGTTCTTTGGCCAGCGGCAGCAACGCGGTCAATTTGGACTTTGATTCTGTGCAACGCGGCAACCCCGAGATTCAACGCCGTGCGCAAGAGGTGATCAACCATTGCAATGCCCTGGGCAAAGACACGCCTGTATTAGCGATTCACGATGTAGGCGCTGGCGGTTTATCAAATGCATTTCCCGAACTGGTCAACGACGCCGGTCGCGGTGCGCGTTTCGATTTGCGTCAAGTGCCGCTGGAAGAAAGCGGTTTGTCACCTAAGGAAATCTGGAGCAATGAAAGCCAGGAACGCTATGTGTTGGCGATAGCGCCAGAGTCATTGCCGCAGTTTCAGTTTTTTTGCGAACGCGAACGCTGTCCTTTTGCGGTGGTCGGTGTGACTACCGAAGACCGACACCTCACCGTCAAACACACCGACACCTCCGATGCGGTCGACATGCCGCTGGACGTCTTGCTGGGCAAGCCACCGAAAATGCTGCGCGATGTGAAACGCCTGACGCGCGACATTGAATCCTTTGACACCAACGGTGTCAGTCTGCAAGACGCGGTGCTTAAAGTGTTGTCGCACCCCACAGTGGCCAGCAAACGCTTTTTGATCACCATCGGTGACCGCACGGTTGGCGGTCTGAGCCACCGGGACCAAATGGTTGGGCCCTGGCAAGTGCCGGTGGCCGATTGCGCCATCACCTTGGCTGATTACAAAGGCGTGGCAGGCGAGGCCATGGCGCTCGGCGAACGCACACCGCTGGCCGCTATCAACGCAGCAGCCTCAGGGCGCATGGCTGTGGCAGAAGCCATCACCAATTTGCTGGCAGCGCCGGTCAGTCTGGAGCGTGTCAAGTTGTCCGCCAACTGGATGGCGGCTTGCGGCGAACCCGGCGAAGACGCGGCTTTGTTCGACACGGTCAAAGCAGTTGGACTGGAGTTGTGCCCTGCGCTAGGTATTTCTATTCCTGTCGGCAAAGACAGCTTGTCCATGCGCACCCGTTGGCAGGCCGATGGCCAATCCTTGCAAGTGACTTCACCTGTCAGTTTGATCGTCACCGCGTTTGCCACCTTGGACGATGTGCGCGGCAATTTCACGCCGCAATTGAACGCCACCGAAGCCGATACCAGTCTGATTTTGATTGACCTCGGACACGGAAAACAGCGCATGGGCGGCAGCATTCTGGCGCAGGCGCTGGATCAGGCGGGCGGCCTGGTGCCTGACCTTGACCACGCGGACGATTTGAAAAACCTGGTGCTCGCCATCAATGATTTGCGTGCCAAGGGCTGGGTCATGGCCTACCACGACCGCAGCGACGGCGGCTTGCTGGCCTGCGTGGCCGAGATGGCGTTTGCCGGTCACGTCGGCGTGGCATTGAATGTGGACTTGCTGGTCACCGAAGGCGACGGCATCAGCGACAGCCGCGCCGACCACGGCGACAGCAAAAACTGGTCACAACAGGTGAGTGCCCGCCGCGATGAACTCACGCTCAAAGCTTTGTTCAACGAAGAGCTTGGCGTAGTGATTCAAGTGTCCACTGAAGTGCGCGATCTGACCATGCAATTGCTGCGGCAATTCGGTTTATCGGCTTGCAGCCACGTGATCGGTAAAACCCGGCCACCGTCCAGCGGCATCAACAAAGGCGTGGGTGAACTCAGCGTCTGGCGCGACGCCAAAGAAATTTTCAGCGCCAGCTTATTTGATTTGCACCAGGTCTGGGACAGCGTCAGCTGGAAAATTTGCCGCGAACGCGACAACCCGCAAACCGCAGACGCTGAACACGCTGCTGCCGGATTGTCCGCAGACCCGGGTTTGCATGTGCACTTAATACCAGGCGCACTCGACAATGTCGCCGCCCCCTATATCAACAAACAACGCCCGCGTGTGGCGGTGTTGCGCGAGCAAGGTGTGAATTCGCACGTGGAAATGGCGTACGCGTTCACCGAGGCAGGTTTTGAAGCCTATGACGTGCACATGACCGATTTGCAGTCGGGACGCGCGCATTTGAAAGACTTTCAAGGCCTGGTGGCGTGCGGCGGTTTCAGCTATGGCGACACTTTAGGCGCGGGAAAAGGTTGGGCGCGCAGCATCACATTCAATCCGGCTTTGTCTGATCAGTTTCAACAATTTTTTGACCGGAAAAACACGTTTGCACTCGGTGTGTGCAACGGTTGTCAGATGTTTGCCGAATTGGCGGTGCTGATTCCCGGCGCGCAAAACTGGCCGCGTTTCACCGATAACCAGAGCGAGCGTTTCGAGGCGCGTTTGTCGCAGGTTGAAGTGCTGGAAACGCCCAGTTTGTTTTTCCAAGGCATGGCCGGTAGCCGATTGCCGATCGCCGTGGCGCACGGTGAAGGCTATGCGGATTTCAGTGAACGCGGCAGCGCTGACAAAGTGCTGGCAGCCATGCGTTTCACCGATCACCACGGCCAGGCCACCGAAGCCTATCCGTTCAACCCCAACGGCAGCCCCGGCGGCTTGACAGCGGTGACCACAGCCGACGGCAGGTTCACCGCCATGATGCCGCACCCGGAGCGCGTGTTCCGCCAATTGCAATTCAGCTGGACGACGCAAAGCAATTTCCAGAAATCTACCGACTTCAGTCCTTGGATGCGCATGTGGCGCAACGCCCGCCGTTGGGTAGACTGAGCAGCGCGAATAGCTTTTTTAACAAACAACAAGGAAGTACCCATGAGCTTGACCAAAGACCGTGAATTGGCTGATTTGCTCTACAACAGCTACGGGGATCTTTCATTGCTGCTGGCTGACTTGACCAGTCTGTCAGAACTCCAGGCGCAGCATGCAGTGGCGGTGCAAAACCACGATCACGACAAGACCGGCCACGACTCGCACGCATCTGCGCCCACCGAGGCGCAAAAAAAACTGACAGCCGCACAGCAAAAAACCGTGGCATTGCAGCAGCATCTGGTGCAAATCATCAAGCTATTGATTCAAAACCACACAGACGCCGGCATCATCATCAACGAGTTTGAAAAAATCCGCACCACCAAATTGTTGATGAGCGAGACTTTTGCACTTGCCCACGTCATAGCTGTGAATCCGGGAGTCAATTCAAACACCACGCCTTTGTTGAAATAAGCTGGGCCCGCATGAAAAAAGCCCTCTTCAATCTGAAGAGGGCTTTCGTGTTTCAAGCGCCGGAATAATTATTCAATCTTGGCTTTTTCGCGCAATGACTGTTGGTATTCACCCAATTTGGCTTGTTGCAATTGCTGCAGGATTTGCGGCTTGACATCTTCAAACTTGGGCAGTTCCGCGCTGCGAATATCTTCAAGGCGAATGATGTGGTAGCCGAACTGTGACTTGACCGGCGTAGCAGTGGTCTCGCCTTTTTTCAGCGCAGTCATAGCCATAGAAAATTCTTTGACGAAGCTGTTGGGGTTGGCCCAATCCAGATCGCCGCCCTTGGCACCTGAGCCTGGATCTTTAGATTGTTTTTTGGCGATGTCTTCAAACTTGCCGCCTTTTTTCAAGCTGGCCAGAATGGCCTTGGCTTGCTCTTCCTTGTCCACCAGGATGTGACGTGCTTTGTATTCTTTACCGCTGTTGGTGGCCGCAAATTTGTCGTATTCAGCTCTGACGTCCGCATCGGTGACCGGGCTTTTACGCTGGTATTCGCCGAACAGTTCGCGGATCAGCAGGCCTTGGCGGGCCAGGTCCATCTGAACTTTGAATTCTTCGGTGGCGTCCATGCCCAGGCTTTGCGCTTCCTGCATAAAGATTTCACGCAGTATGACTTCTTCACGCAGTTGCTGCTCCATCTCCGGGGTGACAGCTCGGCCTGAACGTTCGAGTTGAGCGGCCAGTGCCTGCACGCGCGCCTTAGGAACAGCTTTGCCATTGACGATGGCCAGGTTTTGCGCCTGAGCGGCAAGACTGGCGCAGGCTATAAAGCCGGCGAGCAGTGGATGAATCAAAGAGATTTTCATGAAAAAACTTTCAAAAGAGTAAGTCGGGTTGAAAACAAACCCGTGCATCAAGCTGGTAAGTCGACAATTTCAATGGCCAAGGCATGCAAACCCGAGTCGGTGAATTGTTGAAGGGAATCATACACAAGCCGGTGCTTGGCCACACGGCTCAAACCGTTAAATACCCCTGCACCGATACGTACACGGAAATGCGTGCCGTGTCCGCTGCCGTCAGCGCCTGCATGACCGGCGTGGGCGGCACTTTCATCCTCAACTTGCAAGAAAAAGGGCTGTAAATCGGTTTGTAAGCTGGATTCGAGTTCTTGCGCAGTGATGTTCATGGGGCGTCCACCGTTTTGTCTGTCTCTTCCAACTGTATGTGTCGCCCCAGGTAGACCGCCTGCGCCAGCACGAACACCAGCATCAGGCCCATGCCACCGAACAATTTGTAATTAACCCAGGTGTCGGTATCGAAATTGAAAGCCACCAAAAGGTTGACCACGCCCATGACCATAAAAAATGCGGCCCAGGCAAACAATAAGCGAAGCCAAATGGGGTCGGGCAGCTTCAGTTGCGCCGACATGACTTTCATCAACAGGTTGCGTTTAAAAACCAGTTGTCCGATCAGCAGCACACCACCCATCAACCAATAAAGAATAGTCGGTTTCCATTTAATAAAGGTTTCATCATGGGTGAGCAAAGTGGCGCCACCGAACAAAGTGATGATGGCCAGACTGACCCATTGCATGGGTTCGACCTTGCCGTGTTTGAAATACAGCCAGCCGATTTGCAGCAAGGTGGCGGCCATGGCCACGCCTGTCGCCACATAAATGCCGGCCAGTTTGAACGCGATGAAAAACAGCGCGATCGGGAAAAAATCCATCAGCATTTTCATGGCTTGTCCTGCTCAGGCTCGAACGACAAGGCCGCTGAATTCATGCAATAGCGCAAGCCGGTAGGGGCAGGGCCGTCGGGAAACACATGGCCCAAATGGGCTTTGCACACAGCGCAAACGGTTTCCGTACGCGTCATGCCGTGGGCACGGTCAACCCTTTCTTCGATGGCGGTGTTGTCGCTGGCCTGGGAGAAGCTGGGCCAGCCGCAACCGGCATCAAATTTGGTGTCCGAGCTGAACAATTCGTTGTTGCAACACATGCAGCGGTACACGCCTTTGGCCCAATGCGCTTCATAGCGGCCGGTGAAGGGGCGTTCGGTGGCGGCATGCCGGGTGACTTCGTAGGCCACCGGTTCGGCGTTTTTGGCAGCCAGATGGGCCCGCCATTCGGCACTGTTTTCGGGTAGTTTCATGAGGAACAACTGATGGAAATGGAAGAAGCCCAATCGGGCGGAAACCCGGCCAGGTGATGAAAATCCGGGTGCTCGTCAAACGGCGTTTGCAAAACCCGCAACAGATCTGCGACACCGGAAAAGTCGCCTATTTTCGCCTGTTGAATAGCTTGCTCACCCAAATGGTTGCGCAACACGTATTTCGGATTGGTTTGCAGCATTTGCGAGGAAGTTTTCAGCAAGTCCTGGCCCTGCAGCCTGCGCTCATAAGCGGGCAGCCAGTTGTCCCAGCCCTCGTGCTGCATAAACAGGTCGCGTACTTTTTCAAAAGCCTGCGCAGGCGCCTGAGTTGCCAACAAAGCTGTTGCGTGGCTAAGGCGACGCCAGAAAATGGTGAAGTCGGTTTTTTCGGCGGCAAGTATTTTCAACTGCGATTCAATCAACTCATGGTCGCCTGACTGTGAACCGGCGAGTCCGAGTTTGGCGGCAAAGGCCTGATCGGTCAACATGGGGTAATCTGTTTTAAAGCTTTCCAGCGCCGCCACCGCCATGTCCTGGTCTTCAATCAGCGGCAGCATGGCTTGGCCCAGACAAAATAAATTCCAGTAAGCGACTTGCGGCTGTCTGGCGTAAGCGTAACGCCCTTGGTGGTCTGAATGGTTGCAAACATGCGCCGGGTCAAAACCATCCAGAAACTGAAACGGTCCGTAGTCAATGGTCAAGCCCAGCAAGCTCATGTTGTCTGTGTTCATCACGCCGTGGCAAAAACCGACAGCCTGCCATTGCGCCAGCATTTCAGCGGTCAACCGGGTAACTCGGGCCAGCATAGCGGTGTAACGCTTTGGCCCCGCCTCTACAGACAGCAGATGAGGAAAATGCTTTGCGATGAAATGGTCAACCAGCAGTTGCAAGGATGCGGTGTCACCATTAGCGGCGAAATGTTGCAAGTGGCCGAAACGCAAAAAACTGGGTGCTACGCGGGTCACCACGGCGGCGGTTTCCAATTCCTCGCGCAGCACGCGATCCGGCGAACCGGTCAGGCACAGCGCACGGGTGGTGGGAATGCCCAGGCCGTGCATGGCTTCGCTGCACAAAAACTCGCGGATGCTGGAGCGCAGCACCGCGCGGCCGTCGCCCATGCGCGAATACGGTGTCAGACCGGCGCCTTTGAGTTGAAATTCCTGAGGGCCTATGGCGGTGTCTAGCAAGCCAAGAGACAAGGCCCGCCCGTCACCGAGTTGACCGGCCCAGACTCCAAATTGGTGACCGCTGTAAACGCTGGCAAACGGCTGGCTGCCGGGAAGGACAGAGTTACCAGAAAGAGCAGAAAGTAACTTTTCGCTATCCCACTTATGTACCGGCCAGCCTAATTGCTCGGCCAAGGCGTGGTTACGCGCCACCCAATGCACATTGCTCAATGGTGTGGGCTGAACGCCGGTGTAAAAAGCTGTCCCCAAAGCGTCATAGGGATGCTGCCAATCCAAGGTGAATTCAATGGTTTGTGAAGATTGCATCGCCTGATTGTGCACAATACGCGAAAAATAGGTGCTGAAGTGCCATTCAAAGACTTACAAGGAGATACCCATGTTGGGATTGATGCAGCAACAAAAACTTTTGATATCGGACATGATTGAGTTCGCCGAAAAGCATCACGGCGACACCGATATCGTTTCCCGACGTGTCGAAGGCGACATTCACCGCAGCAACTGGGCCACCATAGCCGCCCGCTCGCGTCAGTTGGCCAATGCCCTGGATAGCTGGCAGATCCCGGTCGGCGACAGAGTCGCCACGCTGGCCTGGAACGGTTACCGGCACCTGGAGTTGTACTTCGGCGTCAGCGGCAGCGGACGGGTGTTGCACACCTTGAATCCGCGTCTTCATCCCGAGCAAGTGGTCTGGATCGTCAACCACGCCGAAGACAGCGTGCTGTGTTTTGACATGACTTTTCTGCCCATCGTGCAGAAAATCCTCCAGGATTGCCCCACGGTCAAGCACTGGGTCGCGATGTGCGATGCTGACAAATTGCCTACAGACAGTGGCGTCCCCGGCCTGGTCAGCTACGAGGCTTGGATGTCTCAACAATCAACCGGCTACGCCTGGCCCGAACTCGATGAAAACGCCGCCTCTTGCATGTGCTACACCAGCGGCACCACCGGCAACCCCAAGGCCGCTGTTTACAGCCACCGCTCAACTTTGCTTCACGCCTACGCCTGCGCTTTACCCGATGTCATGTGTTTGTCGGCGCGCGACAGCGTGCTGCCCGTGGTACCCATGTTCCATGTGAATGCATGGGGCATTCCGTACAGCGCAGCCATGGTCGGTTGCAAACTGGTGTTCCCCGGCCCGGCGCTGGACGGCAAATCCGTTTACGAATTGCTGGAAGCAGAAAAAGTCACTCTGGCCGCCGGTGTACCCACGGTTTGGCAAATGCTGCTCGGCCACATCAAGGCCGGAGGTTTGCGCTTCAATTTCCTCAAACGCACCGTCATCGGCGGTTCGGCCTGTCCGCCCGCCATGATTCAGGCTTTCAATGACGACTATGGCGTGGAAGTGCTGCACGCCTGGGGCATGACCGAGCTCAGTCCGCTGGGAACCTTGTGCACGTTAAAGAACAAACACTTGGAATTGCCGCCCGACGAGCAGATGAAAATCCGCTTGAAACAAGGTCGTGCCATCTTCGGTATCGATTTCAAAATCGTGGATGAACTGGGTGTGGAGCAACCTAACGACGGCAAGGCCTACGGCGACTTGCTGGTCAAAGGCCCCTGGGTGATACGCGAATATTTCAAGCAGGAAGGCCCGTCACCGCTGGTCGGCGGCTGGTTTCCCACCGGCGATGTGGCCACCGTCGACCCCGAAGGCTTTATGCAAATCACCGACCGCAGCAAGGACGTGATCAAGTCCGGCGGCGAATGGATCAGTTCCATCGATGTGGAGAACATTGCCATGGCCCACCCCGATGTCGCCATGGCCGCCTGTATAGGCATGGCGCATCCCAAATGGGATGAAAGACCGGTGGTGGTGGTGGTGAAAAAAACCGGCAGTGCGCTGACAGCGGCGGAGTTGTTGAAATTCTACGAAGGCAAAATCGCCAAATGGCAAGTGCCTGATGATGTTTTGTTTGTCGACTCGATTCCATTGGGCGCCACCGGCAAAATGTTGAAAACACGCTTGCGTGAACAACTTGCCGACTACTGCTTGCCGTCATAATTCATTCGGGCATTCACTTGCAGGTATAACCCTGACTTTACTTAATTCTGGTTGATGAATTTCTAGGAGATAAAAATGGTGTTTCGCAAAACCGGTTTGGCTTTGTTGCTGTGTGGCTTGTTTTCAGTGGCGGCCTTCGCGCAAAAAGGCGAAACAGTCAAAATTGCTTTTATTGATCCCATGTCAGGTTTGATGGCGCCAGTCGGCACTAACCAGCTCAAAACCCTGCAATACCTGACCGAGGAATACAACAAATCCAACCCGGCCGGTGTGAAGTTTGAAATCATCGGCCTGGACAACAAACTCAGCCCGGCTGAAAGTCTGAACCAGCTGAAATCCGCCATGGATCAGGGCGTGCGTTACATCACCCAAGGCGATGGCTCTTCAGTGGCCGGTGCCTTGGTCGATGCAGTGAACAAGCACAATGAGCGCAATCCGGGCAAGGAAATTGTTTACCTCAACCACTCCGCAGTCGACCCTGACCTGACCAACAGCAAATGCAGCTACTGGCATTTCCGCTTTGACGCAGATACCTCCATGAAAATGGAAGCCATCACCACGTTCATCAAAGAATTGCCTGACGTGAAAAAAGTGTATTTGCTGAACCAGAATTACTCGCACGGCCAGCAAGTGGCCAAGTACGCCAAGGAAACGCTGTCACGCAAACGCCCCGACATTCAAATTGTCGGAGAAGATTTACACCCGTTGGCGCAAGTGCGTGACTTCGCACCTTACATTGCCAAGATCAAGGCCTCGGGTGCAGATTCTGTGATCACCGGCAACTGGGGCTCTGACCTGTCATTGCTGGTCAAAGCAGCCAACGAAGGCGGATACACAGGCAAGTTCTTTACCTATTACACCGGTGTCAGCGGCACGCCTACCGCGCTTGGTCAAAGTGCAGCCGGTCGCGTGTTCCAGGTTTCTTACGCTCACTACAACATGAGCGGTCCCATGACCAAATATCGGGACGGTTTCAAAGCCAAATTCAATGACGATTTGTACACCGGTTCCATGATCAGCATTTTTGATTTGCTGACCGGCGCCATGGCACAGGCCAAATCCACCGACCCGGTGAAAGTGGCTGCCGCCATGCACGGTTACAAATTCAAGGGCTTTAACGGTGACATGGAAATGCGCAAGTACGACCACCAGTTGCAGCAAACCCTGTTCATCTCGGTTTGGCAAAAGGCGGATAAAAAATACCCGTACAGCCCGGAAAACACCGGCATGACCCTGGCTCCGGTGAAAACCTTCGAGCCCTATGTGTCAAGCACACCGACCAGCTGCCAAATGAAAATGCCTTGATGTGAACCGCGCAGTGCGTTTCGATCATTTTTACAGCCCGGCAACAAGCAGCTTCGGTACCTGAGCCATGGAGTTTTTCGTCATCTCCATGCTCAATGGTTTGAGCTACGGCCTGCTGCTGTTCATGCTGAGTTCAGGCCTGACGCTGATCTTCAGCATGATGGGCGTACTCAATTTCGCCCACGCCAGTTTTTACATGCTGGGGGCTTATTTCGGCTATACGCTCAGCGGTGTCTTCGGTTTCTGGCCTGCTTTGTTTTTGGCGCCTGTATTGACCGGTGCTGCCGGTGCGGTATTTGAAAGTCAGGTGCTGCGCAAGGTTCACAAAATGGGCCACGTGTCTGAATTGCTGGTGACTTTTGGCTTGTCCTACATCGTGCTGGAACTGGTACAACTGATTTGGGGCCGGGTCGCGGTGGAATTCAATCCTCCGGCTTTTTTGCAAGGCCCTGTGTTCACCCTGATCAACCATTCGCAACAAGGTTTGTCGCTGGTCAGCGGCGAAGCAGGCGCGCTTTGTCAGGCTGCCGAAGGCGTGCGTGTGGTGTGTTCGCCGTTTCCTGCTACGCGCGGTTTTGTCATGCTGACTGCGATGTTGATGGTGGTCAGCTTGTGGTGGGTGCTTACAAAAACCCGTGCCGGTCTGATCATTCAAGCCGCACTCACGCACCCGCAAACCGTTGAAACCCTGGGCCACAACGTTCCGCGTATTTTCATGCTGGTGTTCGCCATGGGCACAGGACTGGCCGGTCTCGCCGGAGTGATCGGCGGCTTTACCTTTATCACAGAACCGGCCATGGCCGCTACCGTCGGCTCTGTGGTGTTCGTCGTTGTGGTTGTCGGCGGCATGGGCTCGCTCAGCGGGGCTTTTCTGGCCTCGCTGGTCATTGGCATCGTACAAACTTTTGCGGTGGCCGTGGATTACTCGCTGATGCAATTGCTCGCGGATGCCGGCCTGGTCTTATCCGCTCACTGGCAAGACAACACCATGTTGAAACTGTCGGTTTCCCAGGTGGCACCTATTCTTCCTTACCTGTTTTTGGTCTTGATTTTGATATTCCGTCCGCGCGGCCTGTTGGGTAAGCGGGAGACCTGATATGCCGACCATCCAAGCGAATAATGATTCTTTCAACCTGACGTTGTGGCTGGGTTTTGCGCTGGTGTTGCTGGTGGTGCCTTGGGTGTTCACCAGCAATTTGTCCATGACCATGTTGTCTCAAATGGGCATAGCCATCATTGCCTGCCTGTCTTACAACCTGTTGCTGGGGCAGGGCGGCATGCTGAGTTTCGGCCACGCGGTTTACAGCGGCATGGGCAGTTACCTCACCATTCATGCACTCAACGCAGTCAGCCAAGGCAACTTGCACTTGCCTGTGACCTTGCTGCCTTTGATCGGCGGCTTGGCTGGTATGGCTTTCGCTGTGTTGCTGGGTTTTGTCACCACACGCAAATCAGGTACGGCGTTTTCCATGATCACTTTGGGCATGGCAGAGTTGGTGTTCGCCATGTCTTTGATGTTTGCCGAGTTCTTCGGCGGCGAAGCCGGGGTATCCGGCAACCGGGTGGCCGGTGAAGTCTTTCTGGGTATCAACTACGGCCCGCAGCGG
The DNA here is from genome assembly GCA_903887325.1 of uncultured Burkholderiales bacterium. Lineage (GTDB taxonomy): Bacteria > Pseudomonadota > Gammaproteobacteria > Burkholderiales > Burkholderiaceae_C > Limnohabitans. The sequence continues at coordinate 16,684 of CAISPG010000018.1, forward strand.
CAGGTGTATTACCTGATAGCGGCTTACACCTTTGTCTGCGTGGCGCTGCTTTACGTGCTGACACAAACCCCTTTGGGCCGTATTTTGAACGCGGTGCGCGACAACCCGGAGCGCGTCGAGTTCATTGGTTACAACACCCAGAAAGTGCGCTATAGGGCTTTCATCATTGCCGGCTTTTTTGCAGGCATTGCCGGCGGACTTGGTGCCTTGAATTTCGAAATAGTCACGGCCGAAGTGGTGGGGCCGGCGCGCTCCGGCGCTTATTTGCTGTTCACTTTTCTTGGCGGGGCCACCTTCTTTTTCGGCCCTATTCTGGGCGGCATTCTCATGGTGCTGGCTTTTGTGCTGCTGTCGGAATTGACCAAAGCCTGGCTGCTTTATCTGGGCATGATTTTTCTGTTCATGGTGGTGTATGCGCCCGGTGGTTTTGCCGGACTCATCATGATGAATGTTCGCGTGATCAAAGCCGGGGCATTTGCACGCTTGCGCCTCACTTATGCCGGGCTTTTTGTTGCTGCGCTGTTGATGCTGGCCGGGGCAAGTTCCTTGATAGAAATGATTTACCACCTGCAATTGAATGCGGCCATCGGCCCGGTGCTGAATTTTGCAGGCATGGCGCTGGACACCAGCAGTTCTAGTACATGGATCAGCGCGGCTTTGATCTTGCTGTTGGGCCTGGCCTTTTTTGAATGGGTCAGGCGGCGCTTTGTCACTGCATGGGAACAAATACAAACCGAACTGGCGCAGCAGACGGCGCGCAAGGAGCTTGCATGAGTCAAGCACATTCGCTGGTTGTGACAAATCTGCGCAAGCAGTTCGGTAAAACGGAAATCATCCGTGGCGTTGACCTGGCTGTGAACGCCGGTGAGCGCGTCGCCATCATCGGTCCTAACGGTGCCGGTAAATCCACTTTGTTTAACCTGATCAGCGGACGTTTTGCCCCGAGCAGCGGTGAAATCTATTTGCACGGGCAACGCATAGACGGATTGAAACCTTTCGAGATCAACCGCCAGGGTTTGTCGCGCAGTTTTCAAATCACCAATATATTTCCCAAGCTCAGCGTGTTAGAAAACCTGCGCTGCTCTGTTTTGTGGAGCCTGGGTCACCGCTACAGTTTCTGGTCATTTCTCAGCCGTCTCAAGGACGCGAACGAGTTGGCGAACGAATGGATGCAGCGCATACATTTGGCGCACAAAAGCGAAGTGCTGGCCATGAACCTGACTTATGCCGAACAACGGGCGCTGGAAATCGGTATCACCATGGCCGGTGGTGCCGACGTGGTCTTGCTTGACGAACCCACGGCTGGCATGAGCAAAAGTGAAACAGAGCGTTTCATTGAGCTCATCAAAACCGTCACCCGGGGCAAAACCTTGCTCACGGTTGAACACGACATGGGCGTGGTGTTCGGTCTGGCAGACAAAATTGCCGTGCTCGTCTATGGTGAAATCATTGCCTTTGACACGCCGGATGCGGTTCGCTCCAACCCCCGCGTGCAGGAAGCCTACCTGGGCAGCATGGAAGAACAAGGCCACTGACCATGTTGCAAATTGACCAACTCCATGCGTATTACGGCAAAAGCCATGTGTTGCAAGGCGTGAGTTTTTCCGTCGGGCAAGGCGAAATTGTGGCTTTGCTGGGGCGCAACGGTTCCGGGCGCTCAACCACCGCCAAAGCCATCATGGGTTTGGTGGAGTGTGAAGGACGTATGAGTTTCAAAGGCCAAAGCCTGATCAAACGCAAGCCATTTGACATTGCCCACATGGGCCTGGGCTACGTGCCGGAAAACCGCGACATCTTTCCCAAGCTGACGGTGCATCAAAACCTCTTGTTGGGCTTGAAAGGCGACAAGCCCGCAGGTCGCTGGGATTTTGAGGACATGTACCAGTTGTTCCCGCGATTGCGCGAACGCCAGCACACCGAAGCCGGTGTGCTCTCAGGCGGTGAACAGCAAATGCTGACTTTGTGCCGCACGCTCATGGGTGACCCTGAACTCATCATCATTGATGAACCCACGGAAGGTCTGGCACCCAAGATTGTTGAACTCGTCGGTCAGTTTTTGCGCGAACTGCGAAATCGCGGCGTGTCGCTGCTGCTGATCGAACAAAAGCTGACCATTGCCATGCAAATCTCCGACAGGGCGCTGGTCATGGGTCACGGCAATATCGTGTTTGACGGCACCCCGGCGCAGCTCAGAGAAGACGTGGGTGTGCGAAAAGAATGGCTGGAAGTTTGAGCCTAAACGCTTAACTTGCGTCTACAATCGTTTAAAAAAGAACGACCGTTCTATTTTTGTATTTTGTTTTCATGAAGGAATACCCATGAGTGCTGATTACGCTGTCCACGGCGATGTCGCTGTGATCACTTTGAACAACCCGCCGGTCAACGGTTTGGGATTGTCAACCCGTCAAGCCATTGTTCATGGTTTGAACCAGGCGCAGGCCGATGAGGCGGTGACATCGATTGTGATCACCGGCGCGGGCAAGGCTTTCTCCGGCGGTGCGGACATCAAAGAATTCGGCACGCCCAAGGCCACCCAGGAACCACATTTGCTGAGCGTGATCAATGCGATTGAAAACGCCGACAAGCCGGTAGTGGCTGCTATCCATTCGGTTGCTATGGGCGGCGGACTCGAACTTGCATTGGGCTGCCATTACCGCGTCTGCGCACTGGGCGCTGATATCGCATTGCCTGAAGTTAAGTTGGGTTTGATTCCAGGTGCCGGTGGCACCCAGCGTTTGCCGCGCGTGATCGGCGTCGAAGCCGCGCTCAATATGATTGTCAGCGGCGAGCCGGTGAAAAGCGAGATGCTGGCCATGTTGCCCGGACAAAAGCTGTTTGACCAGATGGCCGAATCCAAAGACAGTTTGCTGCAAGAGGCGATTTCTTTTGCCCAATCCGTGGCCGGCAAGTCACCGCTGCCGCTGATTCGCCATCTGCCGTGCAAGCACCCGAATGAAGACGCTTTCTTCAAATTCAGTTTGACATGGTCAATGGCATGACCAAAGGCAAATACCCGGCACCGTTGAAATGCGTTGAGGCTGTGCAAAACGCTGTGAAGATGAAATTCGAGCAAGGCATGACTGCCGAACGTGAAATCTTCACCAACCTGATGTGGACGCCAGAGTGCCGCGCTTTGCGCCATATGTTTGTCGCCCAACGTGCTGCCTCCAAGATTGACGACGTGCCTTCTGACACGCCGCAACGCGAAATCAATTCGGTGGCAGTCATTGGTGCCGGCACCATGGGCGGCGGCATCACCATGAATTTTCTGAACGCCGGTATCCCGGTGAAGATGCTGGAGATGAAGCAAGAAGCGTTGGACAAAGGCGTTGGTGTATTGCGCGGCAACTACGAAGCGCAAGTGAAAAAAGGCAAGCTCAAAGAGGATAAGTTCAAAGAGCGCATGGCTTTGCTCAGCACCACCTTGGATTACGAAGAATTGAAAGATGCAGACTTGGTCATAGAAGCCGTGTTTGAAGAGATAGGCGTCAAAGAACAGGTGTTCAAAAAACTCGACGAAGTGATGAAACCAGGTGCCATACTTGCTTCCAACACCTCCACGCTGGACGTGAATGCAATCGCCCATTTCACACAGCGCCCGCAGGACGTGGTGGGTTTGCATTTCTTCAGTCCGGCCAATGTGATGAAACTGCTGGAAGTCGTGCGCGGTGCTGACACGGCCAAAGACGTGATGGCCACTGTCATGTCTGTTGCCAAGAAAATCAAAAAGACAGCGGTGGTCTCCGGTGTGTGCGATGGCTTCATCGGCAACCGCATGATCGAACAATACAGCCGCCAGGCCGGGTTCCTCATTGAAGAAGGTTGCACACCGCAACAGGTCGACAAAGCCATAGAGAAATTCGGTTTTGCCATGGGCCCGTTCCGCATGGGTGACCTGGCAGGCAACGACATAGGCTGGGCGATTCGCAAACGCCGTTACCTTGAAAAGCCTGGCATGAAATACAGCAAAACCGCCGATCTGCTGTGCGAAATGGGCCGCTTCGGCCAAAAAGCAGGCAAGGGCTGGTATGACTACCTGCCGGGTAAACGCGATGCGATAGCCTGCAAAGAAGTGGAAGACATGGTGACAGAGCACCGCGAAGCCCTTGGCATCACAGCACGCAAAATCAGCGACGACGAAATCGTGCAGCGCCTGGTGTTTTCGCTGGTGAATGAAGCAGCGCATTTGCTGGAAGAAGGCATTGCAGCGCGTGCCAGTGACATAGACATTGTTTACGTCACCGGTTACGGCTTCCCGGTTTACCGAGGCGGCCCGATGATGTACGCCGACCAATTCGGCTTGTTCAACATGGTGCAAGCCATGAACCGATTTGCACGCAACCCGCACGACGACGCAACATTCTGGGAGCCGGCACCGCTGTTGGCCCGTCTGGTCGCCGAAGGTAAAAATTTCAACTAAGGACACACCATGACAAACGCCGTCATTGTTTCAACTGCACGTACGCCGCTGGCTAAAAGCTGGAGAGGCGCTTTCAATATGACCCACGGTGCCACGCTTGGCGGCCATGCGGTCAAACACGCGATTGCACGCGCCGGTATTGACGCCGCCGAAGTCGAGGATGTCATCATTGGTTGCGCCAATCCCGAGGGTGCCACCGGTGCCAATATCGCCCGCCAGATCGCGCTGATGGCCGATTGCCCCATCACCGTCAGTGGCTTGACGGTCAATCGCTTTTGCTCCTCCGGTTTGCAAACCATTGCACTGGCTTCACAACGCGTGATCGCCGGTGAAGGCGATGTGTTTGTGGCAGGCGGTGTAGAAAGCATTTCTTGTGTGCAACAGGAAATGAACCAGCACATGTTGTCGGATCCGGCATTGATGAAGAAAAAGCCGGAGATTTACTGGAATATGTTGCAAACCGCCGAGCAAGTGGCCAAGCGCTACAACATTGGCCGTGACCGCATGGACGAATACGGTGCGGCCAGCCAGCAAAAAGCCTGCGCTGCTCAGGCCGCTGGTAAATTCAACGATGAAATTGCGCCCATCACCGTGCAAGCCGGTGTGGTCGACAAAATCATGGGCATGATGACCAAAGAAGTCACCGTCAGCGTCGATGAAGGTTTGCGGGAAGGTACGACTGTCGAGAGTATCGCCGGCATCAAACCTGCAGTACCTGGCGGGGTGATTGCAGCCGGTAACGCATCTCAGTTTTCCGACGGCGCAGGTGCTTGTGTGGTGACCAGCGAAGAGTACGCATCCAAACACAATTTGCAACCGCTAGGCCGCTTTTTGGGTTTTGCGGTCGCGGGTTGTGAGCCTGATGAAATGGGCATTGGTCCTGTGTACGCCATTCCCAAAGTGCTCAAGCGCTTGGGTCTGACCATTGCAGACATCGATTTGTGGGAACTGAACGAAGCTTTTGCTGTGCAAGTGCTGTACTGCCGTGACAAGCTGGGCATTCCTGCTGAGCTGTTGAATGTCAACGGTGGTGCGATTGCCGTTGGCCACCCTTACGGGGTCAGCGGTCAACGCCTCACCGGTCACGCTTTGATCGAAGGCAAACGCCGTGGTGCCAAACGCGTCTGTGTCACCATGTGCATTGGTGGCGGCATGGGAGCCGCTGGCATATTTGAAGTGCTGTGAGCCACACAGTCATGCACAAGACAACCCGTCCGCCGCGACGGGTTTTTTCTTTTAAAGTTCAGCCATGACACTCAGACACACCACCGACTTTTTCCTCTACGAATGGCTGTCTTCAGAGCAGTTATGTCAACGCGAGCGCTACGCCGACCACGCCCGCGAAACCTTTGATGCCGTGCTGGATACTTGCGAACGCATCGCCCGGGAAAAATACGCGCCATTCAACCGCAAAGTCGATATAGAAGAGCCTGCGTTTGACGGCGACAAAGTCATCTTGCCCGCGTGCACCCAAGACGCATTGGATGCGTATGCGGCCAGCGGCATGCTCAGCGCCGCGCAAGACTATGACATCGGCGGCATGCAATTGCCTTATACGCTGGAAGCCGCAGCGAATGCGTTTTTCGCCTGTGCCTCGGTCAGCATAGGCGGCAGCATGTTGACGGTGGGCAATGCCAATTTGTTGATGGCGCACGGCAGCGATTTGCAAAAACAGGTGTTTGCACTCAACGAGTTCTCAGGTCGTTTTGCAGGCACCATGTGTTTGTCAGAACCGCAAGCAGGTTCTTCGCTGTCAGATGTGGCCACCCGCGCCACGCCCGACGGCGCTGACCATGCTGATGATCCTTTAGGCGCGCGATACCGACTGCGCGGCAACAAAATGTGGATTTCCACCGGCGACCACGAGCTGACAGAAAACATTGTGCATTTGGTGCTGGCCAAAATTCCCGGCGCAGACGGCAAAACCATTCCCGGTACCAAAGGCATTTCACTGTTCATCGTGCCCAAGCATTTGGTCAACACAGTCGGCGAATTGACCGGTGAACGCAACGACGTGGCCTTGGCCGGTTTGAACCACAAACTCGGTTGGCGCGGCACCGTCAATACCTTGCTGAATTTCGGTGAAGGCCGTTACCCGGTGCGCGGCAGCGCTGGTGCCATAGGCTATCTGGTGGGCCAAGCCGGCGAAGGTTTGAAATGCATGTTCCACATGATGAACGAAGCCCGCATCGGTGTGGGCTTGGCGGCCACCATGCTGGGCTTGGCGGGTTATTACGCTTCCTTGGATTACGCACGCACACGCACCCAAGGCAGACCGGTGGGCCCGGCAGGCAAAGACGCATCGCAAGCACCTGTCCGGTTGATTGAACACGCCGACATCAAACGCATGTTGTTAGCGCAAAAAGCCTATGGCGAAGGCGCATTCGCGTTGGGTTTGTATTGCGCACGTTTGGTGGATGAACTGCACACCGGCGATACAGCGCAGCAACACGAAGCGCAATGGCTGCTGGAAGTGCTGACTCCCATCGTCAAAAGCTGGCCCAGCGAATGGTGTCTGGAAGCCAATAGTCTGGCCATACAAATTCACGGCGGCTATGGTTACACGCGCGATTTCCCCGTCGAGCAATACTGGCGCGACAACCGTTTGAACATGATCCATGAAGGCACACACGGCATACAAGCCATGGATTTACTGGGCCGCAAAGTGTTGCTGGACAAAGGCCTGGGTTTGCAATTGCTTGGCAAGCGCATAGATGCCACTTGCGCGCGCGCCACCACCGCTGAACAGCAGCAACAAGCAAGGGCTTTGCAATCGACTTGGCGGCATGTGGTTCAAGCCACCGGCGACGCCTGGCATGGCCAGGACCCGGCTTTGTCATTGGCGAATGCGGTCCCCTATATGCAGGCCTTTGGACACACCGTGTTAGCTTGGATCTGGCTGGATGTGTCCTTGGCAAGCCTTGGCAGCGATGCCGCCAGTCTGGGCAGGCGACAAGCCTGTCAGTATTTTTTCAATTACGAATTACCCAAAACCGGTGCTTGGTTGAACGTGGTGCAATCACGCGATGCCACTTGCGCCGACATGCCCGAAGACGCTTTTTGATACACCCTGAAAGGAATACGCACATGACACGCACTGTGAAACAACTGTTGGACTTAACCGGTAAAACCGCTTTGGTGACCGGTGGCTCTCGCGGCCTGGGGCTGCAACTCGCACAGTCGCTGGGCGAGTCGGGCGCGCGCATCATGCTGAGTTCGCGCAAAGCGTCCGACCTCGAAGCCTCCGCTGCTGAATTAAAAGCCGCTGGTATTGATGTTCAATGGATTGCCGCTGATTGCGCCGACGAAAAAGACATACATCGTTTGGCCGCTGAAACACTTAAAGCATTTGGTCATGTGGATATTTTGGTGAACAACGCCGGTGCCGCCTGGGGCGCGCCCGCCGAGGACCATCCGATCAATGCGTGGGACAAGGTAATGAACCTGAATGTGCGCGGTTATTTCATCCTCAGCCAGTACATAGGCAAGCACAGCATGATTCCGCGCCACGCCGGCAGCATCATCAATGTGGCTTCCATTGCAGGTTTAGGCGGCAACCCCAGCGGCATGAAAACACTGGCCTACAACACATCGAAAGCGGCGGTCATCAATTTCACCCGCGCACTGGCAGGCGAGTGGGGCGAACACGGCATACGCGTGAACGCGATTTGCCCAGGTTTCTTCCCCAGCAAAATGACCGCCGGTTTGATGAAAAGCCTGGGCGAAGAAGCACTGGCAGCGCACGCACCGCTGCGCCGACTGGGCGACGACGAAGACCTCAAAGGCCTGGCCTTGTTGTACGCATCCGATGCAGGCAAACACATCACCGGCCAATGGCTGGCGGTTGACGGCGGTGTCAGTTGCATCTCCGGCGGTTAAGCACGATCTATTTCACTTTCTTAAAAATACTCACAGGAGACACACATGCCACTCAATCCCCAAATCCATTTGGTCAGCCGCCCCAAAGCAGAACCTTTGGCAGAAAACTTTCAATTGCTCTCTTTGGAGACACCCGCATTGCAAGACAAGCAAGTCTTGGTGAAACACGAATATTTAAGCCTCGACCCGTATATGCGTGGTCGCATGAACGATGTCAAAAGCTATACCGCGCCGCAAGCGCTCAACAGCGTGATGATTGGCGGCACAGTCGGTGAAGTGGTGGAAAGTCGCCATCCCGGTTTTGCCGCTGGCGACAAAGTGGTTGGCATGGGCGGTTGGCAAACCTATAGCGTGGTGGATGCAGACACCCCGGGCATGCTGCGCAAAATCGACACCACCCATGTGCCCATCAGCCATTTCTTAGGTGCGGTCGGCATGCCCGGCGTGACCGCATGGCATGGCCTGGTGCGCATCATTGAACCCAAAGCCGGTCAAACGCTGACCGTGAGCGCGGCCAGCGGCGCGGTCGGCAGCGCATTCGGTGCGTTGGCCAAAGCACGCGATTGTCGCGTCATCGGTATCGCAGGTGGCAAAGACAAGTGCAATTACGTCACCAATGAACTCGGCTTTGATGTCTGCATAGATTACAAACAACATAAAGATTATTTGTCGCTGTCCAAAGCCTTGAAAGAAGTCTGTCCCGACGGCATTGACGGTCATTTTGAAAACGTCGGCGGCATGGTGTTGGATGCGGTCATGTTGCGCATGAACCAGTTCAGCAGCATCGCAGTCTGCGGCATGATCTCCGGCTACAACGGCAACCCCATCCCCATGAGCAACCCGTCATTGATTCTGGTCAACCGCATGAAAGTGCAGGGCTTTATCGTCAGCGAGCACCCGGCTGATTGGCCTGTCGCTTTGAAGGAACTCGGCGAACTCGTGGGCAGCGGCAAATTTAAACCGCGCGAGACCGTGGCCCATGGTTTGGCGAATGCACCAGAAGCATTTTTCGGTTTGCTCAAGGGCAAAAACTTCGGCAAGCAAGTCGTCAAGATCTGAGATCACATGATTCTTCACCATTACCCCACCTCGCCGTTTGCCGAAAAAATCCGGCTCATCTTCGGTTACAAAAACATTGCCTGGCAAGGCGTGCACATTCCCATGGTCATGCCTAAGCCGGATTTGATACCGCTGACCGGCGGTTACCGCAAAACGCCGGTGCTGCAAATCGGCGCAGACATTTACTGCGACACCGCTTTGATTTGCGATGTGCTTGAACATATGGTGCCCACGCCCTCGCTGTACAACGCAGCACCCAAAGGCTTGGTGCGAAGCTTGGCGCAATGGGCGGACACTTTGCTGTTTCCCGTGGCCATGGCTTACAACTTTCAACCCAAGGGCGCACAACACGTGATGGCAAGCATGCCTGAAGACCTGGTCAAAGCGTTTGCACCGGACCGCCAGGCCATGCGCGGCGGCGCTGCCCGAATGCCGCCTGCCGACGCCACTGCCATGTACAAAAGCCATTTGCGCCGTATTTCCAGCATGCTGGAAGATCATTTATTTTTACTGGGCGACACACCTTGTCTGGCGGACTTTTCTGTTTACCACTCGATTTGGTTTACCTATGCCAAAGTGCCGAACATAGACAGCATTCTGGATGCCACGCCTTTGGTGCGCGCCTGGGCCACCCGCATGGCTGAGTTCGGCCATGCAGAGCACGAGACCATCCCGGCTGCCAAGGCGATTGAAATTGCAAAGCATGCCCAACCGCTGCCGTTGACCGACGATGTGTTTCAGGACGAGCACGGCTTTCCCTTGGGCACACAAGTCACAGTGGCTGCTGACAGTTTCGGCACCGAACCGACGGCCGGCAAACTGGTGGCCGCCACCCGCACACGCCTGACACTCGAGCGCAGCGACCCGTTGACCGGCACAGTTCACGTGCACTTTCCGCGCATGGGCTTCATCATGAAAAAGGTGGACGCATGATCACGGATTTCAAAGGCAAAACAGCTGTATTGACCGGCGGTGCTTCCGGTTTCGGCTTGGAATGCGCGCGCATAGGCGCGTCACTCGGCATGAACCTGGTGCTGGTCGATGTGCAAAAAGACGCACTCAAAACCGCGCATGACGAAATGCAAGCCTTGGGCGTGCAAGTCATGGCCAAACGGGTTGACGTGTCGAACGCCGAAGACATGCAAGCTTTGGCCAAGGACGTGTTTGAGCGTTTTGGTGCGCCGCATTTTGTGTTCAATAACGCCGGTGTCGGAGCCGGTGGTCTGCTGTGGGAAAACACGGTGCAGGATTGGGAATGGCTGCTGGGTGTGAACCTGTGGGGCGTGATTCACGGTGTGCGTTTGTTCACGCCCATGATGTTGGAAGCCGCCAAACATGACCCGCATTGGCAAGGCCATATCGTCAACACTGCCAGCATGGCAGGTCTGTTGACACCACCCAATATGGGCATTTACAACGTCACCAAACACGCCGTGGTGTCGCTCACAGAAACCTTGTTTCAAGACTTGAATTTGGTCACCGACCAATTGAGCGCCAGTGTCTTGTGTCCGTATTTTGTGCCCACCGGTATCAACCAAAGCGAACGCAATCGCCCCGGACATTTGGCCGCAGCCAAGCCTACGCAAAGCCAACTTATTGGTCAAACCATGAGCGACAAAGCAGTCAGCAGCGGCAAAGTCACTGCCACCCAAGTGGCGCAAATGGTGTTCGATGCCATGCGTGCAAACCAGTTTTACATTTACAGCCACCCCAAAGCCTTGGGCAATGCGAAAACCCGTTTTGATGCCATCGTGGCTGGCACCAACCCGCCGGACCCATTCGCCGAAAGACCTGACATCGGTATTCAGTTGAGACAAGCATTGCGGGGTTGAAGGATGTTGACGATAGAAAACCAGCTCGCGCTTGAGCTGAAGGTGCGGCCTGAGCAAGTGAAAAGCGCGGTGGCTTTGCTCGACGGTGGCGCGACGGTGCCCTTTATTGCGCGTTACCGCAAAGAGGCCACGGGCAATTTGGACGACATACAACTGCGCGAACTTGAAGCCCGGCTAAGTTATTTGCGTGAATTGCAAGCGCGGCGTGAAACAGTGATTCAAAGTATTCAAGAGCAGGGCAAACTCACACCCGAACTGCATCAGGCTTTGTTGCTTGCTACGACCAAGCAGGAATTGGAAGATTTGTACTTGCCTTACAAACCCAAACGGCGCACCAAAGGCATGATTGCGCGCGAAGCCGGTTTAGAGCCCTTGGCAGACAAGTTGTTCGCGCAACCGCAGCTGGACCCGGCGCAGGAAGCGCAGGCGTTTGTGCTGGCCGCTGATGCCATTGAAGGTGCGGATTTTTCAAGCGTGCAAGCAGTGCTCGATGGTGTGCGCGATTTGCTGTCAGAGCGTTGGGCCGAGGACGCAGGCTTGATCCATCTGGTGCGTGAATGGCTGTGGCAAGAAGCTGGTTTGCACAGCAGCCTGGTCAAAGGCAAAGACGAAAACCACGCAGATGTCGCCAAGTTCAGAGACTATTTCGATTACGAAGAAGCACTGTGCAAAGTACCTTCACACCGCGCTTTGGCAGTGTTTCGCGGTCGTGCATTGGAATTGCTGGACGTGAAACTGGCAGTGCCGCAGACCGAGCCGCCGCCCGACAGCAAAGCCAAGCCTGAGTCGCTGGCCATAGGCCGCATCGCCGCTTATTTGAATTGGCGACACCAACAACGTGCTGGCGACGATTTTTTACGCAAATGCATAGACTGGACCTGGAAGGTCAAGCTCAGCTTGTCTTGCGAACGCGATTTGCTGACCCGCTTGCGCGAGTCGGCCGACAAAGTCGCGATCAAAGTATTTGCAGACAACTTGCGCGATTTGCTGTTAGCCGCACCCGCCGGTCCGCGCGTGGTCATGGGTTTGGACCCGGGCATACGCACCGGTGTGAAAGTAGCTGTGGTTGATGCCACCAGCAAACTGGTGGCCACACACACGGTCTACCCGCATGAGCCACGCCGCGATTGGGAAGGCGCACTGCACACCTTGGCGCAACTGTGCGTCGCTCATGGCGTGAGTTTGATTGCGATTGGCAACGGCACGGCGAGTCGCGAGACCGACAAACTGGCCGCTGAATTGATACAACGTTTATCCAAACTGCCGGACGCCATCGCCATTCAAAAAGTGGTGGTCAGCGAGGCGGGTGCTTCGGTGTACAGCGCAAGCGAATTGGCCAGCCAGGAAATGCCGGATGTGGATGTGTCTTTGCGCGGTGCGGCCAGCATTGCGCGACGTTTGCAAGACCCCTTGGCCGAGTTGGTGAAGATCGATCCGAAATCCATAGGCGTCGGTCAGTACCAGCATGATGTGAACGCCTATGACTTGAACCGCAGCCTGGATGCCGTGGTGCAAGATTGTGTGAATGCGGTCGGCGTGGATTTGAATACCGCCAGCGTGCCATTGCTCAGTCAGGTCTCGGGCTTGTCTAAACATTTGGCGCAATCGGTGGTGCGCTGGCGCGACAGCCACGGCGCGTTTGCCAACCGCAAACAATTGCTGGATGTCACTGGCCTAGGCCCCAAAACATTCGAGCAATGCGCCGGTTTTTTGCGCATTCGCGGTGGCGATAACCCGCTGGACATGACAGGTGTGCACCCCGAAAGTTACCCGGTGGTGGAAATAATTTTGGCGCACAGCGGCAAGCCGATTGAAAGCCTGATGGGCCGCGCCGACATGCTGGCGGGTTTGCGTCCTGAGTTATTTGCCAACGATACGGTCGGTGTGATCACCGTGCGAGACATATTGAAAGAAATCGAAAAGCCTGGGCGCGATCCACGTCCTGCATTCGCGGTGGCGCGTTTCAATGAGGGTGTGGAAACCGTGGCTGACCTCAAGCCCGGCATGATGCTTGAGGGCACGGTCAGCAACGTGGCGGCTTTCGGTGCGTTTGTCGACCTGGGCGTGCATCAGGATGGCTTGATTCACGTGAGCCAGCTCAGCAACAAATTCATCAGCGATGCACGCGAAGTGGTGAAAACCGGCGACATCGTCAAAGTCAAAGTGCTGGAAGTCGATGTGGCACGCCAACGCATCAGTCTGTCCATGAAAACAGATTCAACACCTTCAGGAACATCACATCCGGACAAGCGACATGCGAACACAGGCCGGGATAACCGCCAACAAAGCAGAGGCTCTTACACCGCAGCACCGCAAGCGGCCAGCGGTTCAGCCATGGCGAGTGCGTTTGCCAAATTGCAAGGTTTAAAGAAGTGAAAGCCTTGCAGATTCACGCTGGCCCAAGCGCTTTGGCGCATATCAAAACCGAGGGCTTGCAACCGCAAGACATCAGCGTGGTGCCCGGCGCGGCAGGCGGCCCCAAAGGGTTGATACTCGGGCCGATAGACCGCTATTTGTTCGACCAGTGGCTACCGCGCAGCAACCAGCCTATCGATTTGGTCGGGGCATCCATAGGTGCGTGGCGCATGGCCACGGCGTGTTTGCCGGACCCGCGTGCCGAACTGCTGGCCCTTGAAGAAGCTTATGTTCACCAGGATTACAAGCTGGCACCCGGTCAAAACAGGCCTAGTGCGCAACAAGTCAGCGATGATTTCTCAGCCAATTTGCACCGGTTTTACGATGGCCGGATTCACAAAGTGCTGCAGCACCCGCGCTACCGTTTGCACGTGATGACATCGCATGGTCGCGGCATCTTGCATCGTGACACGCCCATGCGTACTGCGCTCGGTTACGCAGGCGCGTACCTGACCAATGCCATCAGCCGCCGCGCCATGGGTTTATGGCTGGAGCGTGTGGTGTTTTCGTCCGCATTTCTCGGTCATCCGCAACCGCTGCCGTTTCACACCAAGGACTACAGAACAAAGCATCTGGCTTTGTCTCAAGAGAATTTTCTGCAAGCGGTGTTGGCCAGTTGTTTCATACCGTTTGTGTTGAAGGCTGTGCACGACATAGACGGCGCTCCCGGCGGCGCTTATTGGGACGGTGGCATCACCGATTACCACTTGCATTTGGATTACCGGGCCGTGAAAGGATTGACGCTGTATCCCCATTTCCAAAAGCAATTGGTGCCCGGATGGCTGGATAAAAAACTCACACGTCGACACGCGGCCACGCCTTTTTTGGACACCACCATTGTGTTGTCGCCCAACCCCGAGTGGGTGAAAACCTTGCCCAATGGCAAACTGCCCGACCGCACGGACTTCATGACCTACAACCGCGACTTGGCAGGTCGCGTCAAGGTGTGGCAAACCGCTATCGCTGAAGCAGGCAGACTGTCTGATGAATTGGCAGAGTGGTTGTTAAGACCGGATGTGAATCAAGTACAAGCGCTTTAACCAAAATATATTGCAAGGTCCGTCACATGGGTTCACGTCAAACCATCTCACAACGCCCGATCCGCAACTCCACCGTCGACGTGTCCTCACAAGCCGGACTGGATATCTACCACTCCGTGGTGTCTATGGGTTGGTTCGCTTATTTGTCATTGTTCGCCTGCGCGTTTCTGGTGGTCAATGTCGTCTTCGGGGTTTTGTATTTTGTCGGTGATTCAGCCATAGGCGGTTTGCAAAGCAACAGTTACCAAGAATATTTTTTCTTCAGTGTGCAAACCCTGGCTACCATAGGCTATGGCAGTAAATTTCCTCAAACCTTGTACGCTGACATATTGGTCACCTTGGAGGCCATGACGGGCTTGCTCGGTTTGGGTATGTTCACCGGTATTGCGTTTGCCAGATTGTCCATTCCGCGCTCAAGAATCATCTTCAGCAAAGTGGCTGTGATCGCCCCCTTTGAAGGCGTGCCCACGCTGATGTTTCGTGTGTCGAACGAAAGAAACAACCGGGTGATAGGTGCAGAGGTTGAACTTACTTTATTTTTGCGCACCACCACGATTGAAGGCCAAAGCCTGCGGCGAATTTATGACTTGCCGCTGCTGCGCAAAAGCACCCCCGATGCTGTCGCTGACTTGGTTGATATTTCACCCAATAGTGCCGGCGAGTCCTTTGTTTGGTCACACCGCTGAATCACTGGCTGAATTGGATGTGGCTTTGGTTGCCACGATCAAAGGTTTGGACGAAACCATTTCTCAGACCGTGCATGCCAATCAAGCTTATGACAGCGAGGCCATCAAATGGAATCACCGCTTCAAAGACATGTTCACTGAAAATCCAAAGACCGGCAATGCCATGATTGATTTGAACCAAATCAGCGAAGTGCTTGCATTGCCGAACGAACTACCAACAAGCATTCCACCCTCTGCCAGTTGATACAACAACCGATCACAGTGTTCGGAACATCTCCACATGGTCCATGTCGGCTTCTTGAAACACTTCGCCGCGCCGAGTAAAACCTTGCCGCTTGTAAAAATGCTCAGCAGAACATTGCGCATGTATCACCACTTTACGGTCGCCTCTTTTGCGGGCAGCTTCGAGCAAACCGGTCAATACATGGTCGCCGAGCTTCAAGCCGCGTAAGTTGCGTTTCACTGCCATACGTCCTATTTTGGACACACCGTCTACGGCAGGCAGCAGTCGGCCTGTAGCCACCGCCAAGCCCATGCGGTTGCGCAATACAGCGTGCAAACTGCGGCCATCGAATTCGTCCCACTCCAGTTCCAGACTGACGCCTTGTTCTTCGATAAATACCTCGTTGCGCAAACCGCTGGCCACTGTTTTCAAAGCCCCCCAACTGCCTAGTTGCAACTTGACCATCGCTTCACCTTGTTCGTAGCCTAGCAAGGTGTCGCGCAGTTCCTGCGGCACCGGTTTGGAAGTTTGTGTGGCCGGATCGGCATAAACATACACAAGCTCGCCTGTGACCAACACCTGGTTGCCGCGAAAAGCGCAAGCTTGAAATGTGATGGAGGAATTGCCGATGCGCTGGCAGCGCATGCCTATGTGCAGTAAATCATCGTAAACCGCCGAGGCCTTGTATTCGAGCGAGGACTTGACCACGTACAAATCGCCGCCTAAGTCTTGCATGGTTTGCTCGTAAGGCAGCACCAGGTTGCGCCAGTAGTCACCGACTGCGGTGTCAAAGTACATCAGGTAGTGGCCGTTGAACACGATTTTTTGCATGTCGACTTCCACCCAGCGCACCCGCAGCGGGTGAAAAAATCGAAAATCCTGTCTTTGCATAAGTGTCTGCCGGAGTCCGTTAAAGTCGCAGCATCCTACAACGCATTCGAGGCAAAGCCCATGTCCAGCATTCTTTACATCACCCAAATCCATATCGAACCCGGCGCCATCAAGCGACTCGCCGAGGAATGCAAGCGCAACCATATCAGCTGCCCGCTGATCGTCACAGACGCTGGCATCAAGGCCGCCGGTCTGCTGCAAAAGGCTTTGGATGCCTTGCCTGGCGTGACTTGCACGGTGTATGACGCTACGCCTTCCAACCCCACCGAGGCCGCGGTGCGTGCTGCCACTGCGCTATGTCATGAAAACAAATGCGACGGCCTGATTGCCATCGGTGGCGGCTCTTCCATGGACTGCGCCAAAGGCGTGGCCATATCCGCTACCCACCCCGGACCTTTGACCACTTACGCCACCATCGAAGGCGGGTCCGGGCGCATCACCGACAAGGTGTTGCCGCTGATAGCCATTCCCACCACGGCCGGTACCGGCAGCGAAGTGGCACGCGGCGCCATCATTATTGTTGACGACGGACGCAAGCTTGGTTTCCATTCCTGGCATCTGGTGCCCAAGGCAGCGCTGCTAGACCCCGACTTGACTTTGGGATTGCCACCTTTGATGACAGCCGCGACCGGCATGGACGCGATCGCGCATTGCATGGAAACTTTCATGTCCTCCGCTTTCAATCCGCCGGCAGACGGCATTGCCCTGGATGGATTACAACGCGGTTGGGCCAACATTGAAAAAGCCACGCGAAACGGCCAGGATCGCGAAGCACGTTTGCAAATGATGAGCGCGTCCATGCAAGGCGCCTTGGCGTTTCAAAAAGGCCTGGGCTGCGTGCATTCGCTCAGCCATAGCCTAGGCGGTATCAACCCGCGCTTGCACCACGGCACTTTGAACGCCATGTTTTTGCCTGCCGTCATCGCATTCAATGCGCCCGCCGAATCCATGCAAAAAGAAAACCGCCTGGCGCGCATGGCGCAAGCCATGGGTCTGACGCCCGGCAGTGACCCGGCAAAAACTTTGGGTGATGCCATCAAACACATGAACGCGGCTCTGGGTTTGCCCTCAGGGTTGGCTGCCATGGGCGTGACTGAGGCGCAGTTTGACGACATCATCAAAGGCGCGCTGGCCGACCATTCGCACAAAACCAATCCGCGCGATGCCAGCGTGGCGGATTACCGCGCCATGCTGCTGGCTGCTATGTAAATGGTTTAAATATCGTCGCGCAAGGCGTAGGGCAGGGGGTGTAGCGTCAGCACACTGCCTGTTGTTTCTGCCGGGCGTAATTCGCCTTCTTCAACCGACGAGGTTTGCAGGCAGACCAGCGCCCAGTGTCCGTGCAGCGGGTGTGAAACCGCTTGCACCACTTGGCCTGCCGGTTGACTGGCATCGCTGGAATGGAAAATTTCCTGTCCGGCTTGCAGGGGCAAGGTGCTGCCGGCCAGGTAGGTGCGACGTTTTAATATGCCTCTGAACTGGCTGCGCGCCACCACTTCCTGCCCTGGGTAGCAGCCTTTTTTGAAATTCACGCCGTCAATCGACTCGTAGTTCAGCATTTGCGGCACAAAGGCTTCAAAGGTGGCGGCTTGCACGTCGCCAACGCCGCTGAGTATGTCCGAGAGCAGCCAGTCAGACAAATCCAGACCGCTGTCAGCCAAAGGAGATTCTGCGGGCGTGAGGCATAAAAACCGCGCCACGCCGCAGGCAGGGTAAAGCGATACCGACCAGCCACTGTCGTCATGGCTTAACTTCCAGGGACTGGTTGCTTCCACTTTTTTTGCCAAGCGACCGAACACTGTCCATTCAGCCGATGCATCGCTCAGTTTGACTTTGGAACGCATGACAAACATGCTTAAACGTTTCAAGGTTTGCGGTAATAAATCGGCGCGCATGACCAGCAGCACTTCTTCGGCCGAGGTTTTGAAGCCCACCATGCTGGCTTGCATGCGACCCTTGGCATTGCAAAACGCTGCCAGGCGTGCGTGCTGCATATCGAGCAGCACAAAATCCTGTGTCAGCTGGTTGTGTAAAAAATGCGCAGCCTCGGGCCCGCGCGCAGCAATCACGCCCAGGTGCGGCAGGGCGCAGGAACCGGTATTCGGCAACAGTGGCAAAGCTTGTTCGGTGTGAGTAGACATCATGCCTCTATTATCATGTCCGCTTTAGCTTTTACTCAGGACAGGCACGTGATTACTTGGTTTTGGCGCATGGTCAGTCTGTTGCTGTTGACCGCTTTGGTGACCCTGTCGGTCGCGGCCTGGTGGGTTTGGCGGCCCCTGCCCCTGAGCGCAGCTTCGGTCGATGTGTCCATAGAACCCGGTCAGTCGGTGAAAACCATCGCTGCATTCACGGCGCATTCCGGGGTCGAGGTCTCACCTACTTTGCTGTATTACTTTTTCAAGCTCAGCGGCCAATCTCGGCTGATACGCGCCGGCAGTTATGAAATCACCCAAGGCAATTCAGCCTATGACCTGCTGAACAAACTGGTGCGCGGCGAGGAAAACCTGAAGAACCTGACCATCGTCGAAGGCTGGAACTGGCGTCTGCTGCGCCAAGCCATGGACAAATCAGCGTTTCTCAAACACGATTCCGCCAGCCTGAGCGATGACGAAATCATGAGCCATTTAGGCAAGTCCGGCGTCGCACCCGAAGGCCGGTTTTTTCCCGACACCTATAACTTCGGCAAAGGCAGTTCCGACCTTGAACTCTTGCGCCGCGCCGCCCGGGCAATGGACAAACGCCTGGAAACCGCCTGGGCTAACCGGGATATGGGACTGCCGTTGAAAAATGCCGAAGACGCATTGACGCTGGCCAGCATTGTTGAAAAAGAAACCGGTCTGAGCAGTGACCGGGGCATGATTGCCAGCGTTTTCCACAACCGCTTGCGCATCAATATGCCTTTGCAAACCGACCCGACCGTGATTTACGGCCTGGGCGCATCTTTTGACGGCAACCTGCGCCGCGCTGATTTGCAAACCGATCACCCTTGGAACACCTATGTGCATCGCGGCTTACCGCCTACGCCTATTGCCTTGCCCGGCATGGCCGCCTTGCAGGCTACGTTGCATCCTGCCACCAGCAAAGCCTTGTATTTTGTGGCGCGCGGAGACGGCAGCAGCCAGTTCAGCGAAAACCTGGCAGATCACAATGCAGCGGTAGACCGCTACCAGCGTTCTGTCTCGCCCGGCAAGGCACAATAAGCCTCATGCATCAAGGCATTTTCATCAGTTTTGAAGGAATTGACGGCGCTGGCAAATCCAGCCACATACAGGCGGTGGTGGACGCTTTTCGCCGCCAAGGCCACACTGTGGTTCAAACTCGTGAGCCCGGCGGCACCACTTTGGCCGAAAAACTGCGTGACATGGTCTTGCACGATGCCATGGATCCTTTGTGCGAAGCACTGCTGGTGTTCGCCGCCAGACGCGACCATTTGCAACAGGTGATTGAACCGGCACTGGCGCGCGGCGACGTGGTCTTGTGCGACCGTTTCACCGATGCCACCTTTGCCTACCAGGGCGGCGGGCGCGGCTTTGACTTGCAAGTGCTGGCTCAACTTGAACAATGGGTACAAGCCTTGCCGGGCGGCGGTTTGCGACAACCCGGGCTGACCTTGTGGTTCGAGCTTGATCCCGCCATCGCCGCGCAACGCTTGGCTCAGGCCAGGGTGCCGGACCGTTTCGAGTCACAACCTCAGGCTTTTTTCCGGCAGGTGCACGATGCTTACGCGGCGCGCGCCCTCGCAGATGCACACCGTTTTGCCCGGATTGCAGCCGATGCGCCCATGGATTCGGTCAGGCTAACGGTATTGAATGCTTTGCGTGAACGCGGATTACTGACAGCGGAGCAGACATGACAGCTCTTGCCCCCTGGTTGACCCTCCAATTGCAAAAACTGCTGCAGCGTTCAGGCCACGCCTTTTTGTTGCAAGGCCCGTCAGGATTGGGGCAGTACGAGCTCGGTCTGGCGCTGGCGGCTGCCTGGTTGTGTCAGCAACCGACCGCACATGGGGCTTGCGGCACTTGCCCGAGTTGCCACGGCATAGAGGTGCGTGCGCATACGGATTTGACCGTGCTGATGCCGGAAACCGCGATGCTGGAATTGGGCTGGCCTTTGTCTGAGAAAGCGCAAAAAGACATAGACGAGAAAAACCGCAAGCCCAGCCGTGAAATCCGGGTCGAGTCCATGCGCCAATTGCTGGGCTTTACCCAAACTACCGGGGGCAGCAATGCCGGCAAGGTGGTGTTGATCAGCCCGGCCGAGCGCATGAACACCATCACCGCCAACACCTTGTTGAAAACCCTGGAAGAGCCGCCCGGCAATACCCGCTTCATACTGGCTTGCAACGCGGCACACGAGTTGTTGCCAACGGTGCGCAGCCGCTGCCAAAGTCACAGCATGCTTTGGCCAACAGTTGTTACAGCTTGCGAATGGCTGACGGCGCAAGACGTGCCCGCAGCGCAGGCACAGGCCTTGTTGCAGGCAGCCGGTGGCAGACCCGAGGACGCGCTGGCCTTGTTCCAGGCAGGGATTCAAGCCAACCACTGGCGCGCTTTGCCGCAACAACTCAGCCGGGGAGACGCCGGTGTGCTGGCTGATAACCCGGCGGCGTTGGTTTTGTCCAGTTTGCAAAAGCTGTGTCACGACATGCTGCAAACCAGCGTAGGCGGTGCGCCGCGCTATTTCCAGCTGGGCGATTTGCCCAAGGGCGCTAGGTTTGAGGCGCTCAGCCAATGGTCGCGCGAATTGCTGCAAAGCGCTAAAACAGTAGATCACCCGTACCAGCAGGGCTTGTTGGTCGAGGCCTGGGTTAACCGGGCGCAAGTGGCCCTGAGTTCGGGGCGCTGAAGCATGTATACCGATTCCCATTGCCATTTGAATTTTCCTCAGCTGCAATCCCGCATGAGCGAGATTCGACAGGACATGCAGACGGCACAGGTCACGCGCGCCTTGTTGATCAGCACCCAGTTGGAAACTTTCGAGGATGTGCATGGTCTGGCCATGGCCTATGACAATTTCTGGTGCACCGCAGGCGTGCATCCTGATGAAGATCAGGTGCAGGAGCCGACGCTGGACGACTTGCTGCGCATTGGTCAGCGTCCCAAGGTGGTCGGCATAGGCGAAACCGGCCTGGACTATTACCGGCTGGGCGATCGTTCAGTGGCTGACATGGAATGGCAGCGCCAACGCTTTAGGCTGCATATTCGAGCAGCACGGCAACTGAATTTGCCGCTGGTCATACATACCCGCAGTGCCAGCGCAGACACCTTGGCGATATTGAAAGAAGAGGGCGAAAACGGCTTGGCTGGCTCGGTCGGCGGCGTGTTTCACTGTTTTACAGAAACCGCTGAGGTAGCAAAAGCTGCACTGGAACTCGGGTTTTACATTTCTTTTTCCGGTATTCTGACGTTTAAAAATGCGTCAGACTTGCGCGACATCGTGAGTTGGATGCCGTTGGATCGCATGCTGATTGAAACTGACAGTCCCTACCTGGCACCTGCACCGCACCGTGGCAAAACCAATGACCCGTCGCTGGTGCCCTGGGTGGCCAGACAAATTGCCAGTCTGCGGCAGTTGGAAGATCATGAGATCGGGGCACTGACATCCGCCAATTTCGACCGCTTGTTTAAAAGGGTTTTGAGTTGAGATTTTACTTTAAATTATCTCTCTATCTATATGTTTTAATTGGATTTAATGTATCCATAGCGGGTTCTTACGCCGATTTTTTCAAAGCCATTGAAATGAACCAACCCGAAGTTGTCAGCAACCTGTTGGCACGCGGTTTTGACCCCAACAGCCCCAGTCCGAAAAACGTACCCGCGCTGATACTGAGCTACCAGAAAAAATCCATGAAGGTACTGGATGTACTATTAGACAGCAAAAAAACCAATTTAAACGTCATCAGCGCAGACGGCGAAACTTTGCTCATGCTGGCCGCCATCAACAACCAGTTGTCTTTGGCCGATAAATTGATCAGCAAAGGTGCCGATGTCAACAAGCCCGGTTGGACTGCTTTGCACTACGCCGCCAGCAAAGGGCATATAGAAATGATCCGCTTGTTGCTGGATCAACAGGCTTATTTGGACGCCGAGTCCCCCAATGGCACCACGCCTTTGATGATGGCGGCCAGTTACGGCAGTGCCATGTCTGTGAAATTGCTGTTAGAGGAGGGCGCAGACCCCCGCATCAAAAACAAATTGGGATTGACTGCACTGGACATGACAAAACAGCCGGAAAAAGAAGATGCCAAGCGCTATTTGCTGGCATTCACCACGGCCTGGAACCAGAAATACAGCCCACAGGCCGTTCAACAAGCAGCGCGCGAATTCGCCGCGATGCGTGAAAAAGAAAGAAAAGAAGAAGCTGTTGTGGAAGAGCCGTTTGTCGCAGTTGAGGAAAAGCTGGTTGAACCGCCGGTAGAACTGGAAAAAACCGTTGAGAAAACAATTACTCAAGCGCCTAAAGAACAAGCTGATGTGGTGTCCCTGGAGCCAATGCCAATTACAGCACCAGTGACTGAGCCTGTCATACAAAACGAAGATGAATGACTGGAAGCCGTTACAGGACCGGCCTTACAAACCAGCAACATTGAGAGCTATCCGGTTCAACCGGTATACAAGAACCCAGTGTTGCAGGCGATTGAAAAGACGGTTCAGGCAGAACCGGTTTTAAAAGTCGCAGAACCTATCGGAGATCACTAGTGTCCCAACGTTTGCCGTCAGACTCAGCGTAACCTCATGATTTATTTGAATAAATCTGACTTTCCCCTTGTCCACGATTTGAATCGTTTTCCGGACTTAGGGCATGCTCGGCGGATC